>CBFDBT010000033.1:0-18763 GCA_965603115.1 uncultured Alphaproteobacteria bacterium | reverse complement strand
AACTAAATAGTTAATAAATGCTCTATTTAATTAAATTTTTATTTAAATAATTAAATTTAAGCAACTAGCTAATCGTCAGAAACATCTTCTGCACTAAAAAACCCGCTGGACGCAAAGCGCGTTATACACTCCATTAATGGCGACCCTTCGCGAGCCCAATCAACGGCTTGGGCCGCTGCAAGTATAGTGTCTCCCCTATTGAGAAGACTTACGAATGTGTATTCATTCAATTCTAGCGGAACAATTAAAACTTCTGTATCTGGACGAACGACCAACAGCTTCACTCCGCCACTTTCAATATCGATCTCTCCAACATCCTCCGCGCCATTGCCGACGTTCCACAAATCTAGCAATGGATACTGACTGGTGATAAATTGATGTGCCTTTACCAGCCTTAATGTTTTCCCGCTAACATCAGGCCCAACAAAATCCACCCAATCACGGCCCGATAGAAATTTTTCATCTCGCCCATTTTGACATACGTGTATTGCCCACTCTAGGCGAGCAACATCCCCTATATAAGCGATCGATGCAGCGGGCTCAAAGCTGTCTAAAAAATCAGCAAACTTACCACCATAGTCTGCCAAGCAGGCTGATTGTGGAGGATGCTCTAAAACAAATTTTTTCAAAGCCGCCTCCAACCACTCCCGTCCGACGAAAGTTTGGACTATAGGATAAACGTCAGCCAAAGCACTGCTGAGCGTAAGGCGGTAGGTATTTCTATGGATTTGCAAACGGTCTGGCGCACCTAGCGGTGTTTCAACAATTGAAGACAGCAAGCTTTCTGCTGGGCTTTCACCGAGAACATAGGCGGTCATATCCCGCTGGATAGCTTTTAACTTATTCACTACCAAGTCCCTTGGCGACCGCACCCTTGGCCATTTTTTTTGCCATCGCTGCTTGTCCAACCCACACATCAAGCTCTGGTATATCATTATCCCATTCAACCAGCGTTGCGCGCATGCCTATACGCGCAATAAGCCTGCTATAAAGCGACCAGACCGCATCACAAACAGGCGATCCATGGTCATCAATTCTAAGGATTGTACCCTCAACATCACGAACACTATGTCCGGCGAGATGAATTTCTCCCACTAGCTCGGCCGGAATGTTATCAATATAGTTTTCGGCTGACCAACCATTATTGCTGGCGGATACATAAATGTTATTCACATCGACCAAAAGACCACAACCGGATTTCTTACTTAGGGCTACCAAGAAGCCCAACTCATCCATAGTGCTGCTCTCAAAGGCCAAGTAGCTAGAAGGGTTTTCAATCAACAACTGCCGCCCAATTCTATCTTGTGTGCGCATAACGTTATCAGAAACTAGGCTCAGGCTTTCTTGGGTATAGGGAATAGGTAGCAGGTCATTTAAATAGGTTCCCCCGCTCACTGACCATGCAAGATGCTCGGATACCAGCCACGGCTTATAACGCTCAATAACGGTTGCCAAACGCTCAAGATGATCACTGTCAATACCGTCAGTTGATCCCAGTGAGAGACCCACGCCGTGGATGGATAAAAGGTAATTTTGCGCAATTTCGCCAAGGAAGCGATGATGTGCACCGCCTTCAGCCATATAATTTTCAGCATGAATTTCAAAAAAAGATACAGGGGGCTTGTCATCAAGGATATTGCCGTAATGTTGCGATTTTAATCCTATCCCAACAGGATAGCGATTATCATCACTACTATTCAAAACATCCGAGCGCGACATTTGAGAGTCCTTTATAATTATCATGACGTTTAACCCGGAGCAGTATGCACACTCCTCAGGATTAAACTATACTCTCAGTCTGCCCCCCGTACTTCATGAGGGCACTCTTAGGCTTTAGTAAGCTTACCGCCAACGATACGTTCGCAGTGACCCTTTGGCAGATATATCCATTCGTCTGCTGCTGCATCCACTTTTGCCTGACCAGCACAGCTATGGGACGCCGCTGCACAATCATTTTGGCCTTTAGCAACGATGCCATAACATTTTTCTTTTTTCTTGGCTTTATCTCCGTCACCAGCCGAGGCGCCTACACTCACCATAGTCATCGCCATCGCAACAGCACCACTTGCAAGTACTGCCGGTTTTAATGCTTTCGTTAATTTCATAATTCTACCTTTCAACTTTTGATATTATTTGGTTTTTCTATTCGTTTTCGCCATCGATATTCGGGCTACATTCACAATAACAATATTGTTGAAAAAGCATAATCATATACACATCACAAATTGGTGATGAGAAGGTGATAATGAAAAAGTATAGATAATTAGCTTACCTAATTCACACTCCGCTCTTTACCTTCCCAAAAAGGCTTTCTCAGCTCGGTTTTAAGCACCTTTCCAGCGCCAGTGAGCGGCAATGGCTCTTGCCTGTAGGTGATGGCTTTAGGGCATTTATAACCCGCGATTAATGTGTGACAATATTCGATCAATTCTTGAGCCCGCACATCTGCTCCCTCATGCAAAATAACAATCGCGTGCACGGCCTCGCCCCACTCATCATCCGGAATGCCAATCACGGCAACATCCTGCACCGCAGGGTGTGAAATCAGGCTATTTTCCACCTCGCCGGTGAAAACATTCTCGCCGCCTGTCACCACCATATCTTTGACGCGGTCAACAATGAAAATATAGCCTTCCTCGTCAAAATACCCAGCGTCACCGGTATAAACCCAACCATCCCGAAGCGCATGGGCTGTTTCTTCGGGTTTGTTCCAGTAGCCCTTCATGGTGTGTGGCCCGCGAACGATAATCTCGCCTGCTGTGCCAAGCGCACAGTCATTATCTTGCTCGTCAACGATGCGCACTTCTGAGACCAAATTCGCGCGCCCTGCCGACTTAAGTCGCTCTCCGCCTGCTCTATGATCATCTTCTGATAGAACTGAAACCATCGGCGCCAATTCTGTTTGGCCATAAGCCTGCGTTAAACCAATTTGCGGCCATTTGTTAAGAATAACCTTCAAGAGCTCTGATGGCATTGGCGACGCCCCATAACTGATAGTTTTCACACTCGACATATCAGCTGTATCAATATCAGGGTGGTGTAACAGCATCTTAATCATCGCCGGCACCAACATCACATTTGTAACGCGGAAATCTGCAATAGCTTTCATTGTCGCACTAGCATCAAACATGGGAATGAAGGCATGCGTTGCCCCGCCGATAAGTGATATAAAAGAGCCGACAAAATCAGCAATATGAAACATGGGTGCTGCGTGGAGATAAATTGATTTTCGATTAATGTTTACGCCGTCCATGCTGCCAAGCGCGCTGGACCATAATGCACTGTGGGAATGTTCAACCCCCTTGGGAAAGCCCGTTGTGCCGCCAGTGTAGAAAATACCAACAGTATCATTATCGCAGCGATCGGTTTCTATCGCAGGCTCATGGGACCCGATTAGTTTTTCATACGACAAGGCCCATTCCGGTGCCTCGCCATCACCAAAATATATATAAATATTCAAACTGGAAACTTTTGTTCTAAAGGCTTCTACCTGCGGCAAGAAGGCATCATCAAACAACAAAACCCGCGCACCACTATCATCTAAAGCATATATATTTTCAGGAATAGCCCAACGAATATTGAGGGGCACCATGGTAAGGCCCGCCCAAGCAATAGCAAAAAAGCTTTCAAAATATCGGTCGCTATTAAGCCCCAGTAGAGCAACCCGCTCCCCACCATCTAGACCAAGACCATTAAGGCCAGCAGCGAAACGGGCAACCCGATTTTCGCTTTCTTGCCACGTCCATTGCCGTTCAGCGCAAATGGTAGCAACACCAGTTGGATTTAAACGTGCACACCGCATGAAAATTCTTTGTAAACTAATCATAATCTCTCTTCCCCTAGACCTAATCCCTTAATATCTGTTTTATTCTATTATATCCAAACGCCCAATTTGAGGCTCAGTTAGGCTGCCTAAATAAATCTCATCCCCAACCTGTTCAATAGACGTAACCATCGAAATATGCTCGCCCGATGGGTCTTGAAAACTGGTTATAACCTCGCCTTGACTGTCAAGCTGGATAACCATGCCCATTTTTATAGCGCCCGGGCTTGCCCATTCCGGCAATTTAGCAAAAATATTCTTAAGCCATGGCTTTGAATGTGCATCATCTAATACTGGGTTTCGCGGAGACGGGATCGCAAGCCAAAAACTGCCATCTTCGCCTCTTGAAATACCATCTGGAAAGCCTGGTAAATTATCGATAAATATATCGGATGTGCCTGCCTTTTCACCTTTGAGCCAATAGCGCGTAACCCGGTATTTTGCAGTCTCGTTGACCAGAACAAAATCACCATCAATACTAACAGCAATACCATTGGCAAAAAAGAGTCCCCCGAGCAACACAGTCGCGGCCTTGCTCTCAGGGTCATACATCAGCAAACGGCCATGCGGACGCGCTTCGAGAATATCCTTCATATATTCATGCTGATCATAAGTGTCTGATGCATCTGAAAAATATATTTTACCATCTTCAGCAATATCAACATCATCGGCAAAAGCATAAGGCACACCGCCTGCCTCGGTTGAAAGCGTAGTTACTGTGCCGTCAGCTGATACTGACAACAAACCCTTAAAGGCGTCGGCTACGATAAGCTGACCGTTCGCGTCCCAAGCCAAGCCAAGCGGCCTGCCGCCTTCTATAGTAATAAAGTCCTCCTGAGTGCCATCATTGAGGATACGAATAATGCGGCCATCTTGCAGGCCACCATATAGCCGCCCCTCACCGTCTACTGCTACATCTTCAGGGCCAAAACCACTCGTCAACATGAAACGGTGGGCTTGTGTCAGGGCGGTGTTGGGGGCAAGCGCCCCCTCTAAAGGCCGCGCTGGTAATGGAGAATAGGCTATAGGATCAATCGGTGAAGGCCACAGGATAAATACAAGTATTAGACCCACAAATCCTAGTAATATTTTTTTCAAAGTCATAACGTCCCCCTAATAAATTTAACCGTCTGGTGTTTCGCCTAGCGGCTCCCATAATTCTATTTTAGTGCCCTCCGGGTCTAAAACCCATGCAAAGCGCCCATAGTCATATTCTTCAATTTCTCCAACAATTTCAACACCATCGTTGCGAAGAAGTTCAACAAATTCAGCCAAGTCCCTGATGCGAAAATTTATCATAAAGTCTTTTTTTGAAGGACTAAAATAATCGCTATCTTTCTCAAAGGGGCTCCAAACAGAATAGCCGGGCCTGCCTTTGGCTTCATCCCCTTTAAAAGGAAAAGTGGCACCGTAACCATCGTCATCGATGCCAAAATGTTTGCGGTACCAGTCAACAAGAGCCTCGCGGTCTTTACATTTAAAAAAGACCCCGCCAATACCCATAACAAATTGCTTGCTATCAGACGTCATAAACCACCCTCATGCGAGACCAGACCTAACAGCCCAGTTCACTAACCCCACCATGAATTTATATAGGATAGAAATGCGACATCTACAACAAACAATCGAAAACGGGCCTTCTTTACGAAACCGCTTCTTTGGTTTTCATAAAGCGCAGCGACGGGAAATCATCTTGGGCTTTATCAAGATGCCAGCGATTACGCGCCAAATAAACAGGCGCTCCCGTATGATCTTCCGCTATCGAGGCGCGATTGAGGTCTACAAATTTCTTCACTTCTCGCGCATCATCGCCTTCAACCCACTCAGCGGTTAAAAGCGTTGTCGGCTCAAAAGCAACCGGTACTTGATATTCCGTACGGATACGATCAGACAGCACTTCAAATTGCAGAGCACCCACAACACCAACCACCCAGTCGCTACCCAGATAAGGCTTAAAGACACGCGCAGCGCCTTCTTCGGCTAATTGTTCCAGCGCACGACCAAGATGCTTTGCTTTCATCGGGTCAGTTGCGCGAACCTTTTGCAGAAGCTCGGGCGCAAAGCTTGGAATACCTGTAAAATGCAGAGCTTCCCCCTCTGTCAGGCTATCGCCAATTCTTAAGTTTCCGTGGTTAGGAATACCGATAATATCACCAGCATATGCCTCTTCGGCAATAGCACGGTCTTGGGCCAAAAAGAGCAAAGCATTATGCACAGCCATGGTTTTACCACTGCGAATATGCTTGAGTTTGATACCCTTTTTAAATTTTCCAGAGACCAAACGCACAAAGGCGATGCGGTCGCGGTGTTTAGGGTCCATATTGGCCTGAATTTTAAAAACAAAAGCTGAAACTTTTTCCTCAGTTGGCTCGACCAAACGTTCAACAGCCTTACCTGCCCTTGGAGAAGGGGCATTATTTCCAATACCTTCTAGAAGTTCCTGCACGCCAAAATTATTAACCGCACTACCAAAATACACAGGCGTTAAATTCCCGGCAAGATAAGCATCTTTATCGAAAGCAGGACAGAGTTCCCGCACCATTTCCACATCTTCACGAAGCTTGGCAACAGCATAATCGGGCAGTAATTCATCCAGTTGAGGGTCATCAAGACCTTCGCACTTAATGCCATCACTCCTGAGTGAACCTTTCACTTTATCAAACAAGATAAGCTGGTCTTTAACCAGATCATAACAGCCTTTAAAGTCACGGCCCATTCCAATAGGCCAACTGGCAGGCGTTACATCCAGTTGCAGCTTTTCCTCAACTTCATCAAGAAGCTCAAAAGGGTCTAGGCTCTCACGATCCAACTTATTAACAAAAGTAGTGATCGGCATATCGCGCAGACGACAAACTTCAAACAACTTACGTGTTTGGGCTTCGATGCCTTTGGCGGCATCAAGCACCATTACAGCACTATCCACAGCCGATAACACCCGGTAAGTATCTTCAGAAAAGTCTTCGTGACCTGGTGTGTCGAGCAGATTAAATATCTCATTGCCATAGTCAAATGTCATCACAGACGAAGCAACAGAAATACCGCGTTCCTGCTCCACCTTCATCCAGTCAGACCGTGCACGACGACGATCCCCACGGGCTTTTACTTCACCGGCAGCCTGAATAGCGCCGCCGAAAAGCAAAAGCTTTTCCGTGAGCGTGGTTTTACCTGCATCAGGGTGCGATATAATCGCAAAGGTGCGGCGGCGGGTAATTTCATCACTTAGAACAGGCATCAGTTCACGTTCTTTCTAAAATCGGTAACGTCTAATAATTTGGCGCTACACTAAGTATTTTCCTGCAAAAGGAAAGCCTTTTATATCGCTAAAGCGTTCCAGATAGCTATTTACAGCGCCGCTTGCCTGTGTCAAAGCTTGCCTAGGCTGAGCTAACCATCCGAACCAGTTTACTGGTGAGGCAAGGACAAGTGTCCGCCCTCAGGCGTAGGCCGAGGAAATATAATAATAAGAGAGATATCATGAATACTGGTAAAATGCCCATAAGCTATAAAGATATAACCGCTGCGGCCAAACGTATAAAGGGCGCGGTCAATTATACGCCTGCAACCAATTCAAAAACTCTCTCAGCCATTACTGGCGCCAATATTTTTATGAAATTTGAGATTTTTCAATATACGGCATCATACAAAGAGCGCGGTGCGCTCAACCGCCTGCTGACATTAACCGATGATGAAAAAAAACATGGTGTCATCGCCATGTCTGCGGGAAATCACGCGCAAGGTGTTAGCTACCACGCACACCGTCTTGGTATCCCTGCCACTATCGTTATGCCCAAGGGAACACCTTTTAACAAAATCAAACGCACCGAAGAACTTGGCGCTCGCGTAATTCTTGAAGGCGCAACCCTTGATGAAGCGACAGCCGCAGCTCGCGCATTGGCCGACAGTGAAAGTCTCTTTTTCCTTCACCCGTTTGATGATCCGGTTGTGATGGCTGGACAAGGCACGGTTGGTCTTGAATTTATGGAACAGGTTCCCGAACTTGATATCATCATAGTGCCCATAGGTGGTGGCGGATTAATCTCTGGCATTGCAACGATAGCCAAACACATCAAGCCCGGCATAAAAATAATCGGTGTACAATCTGAATCTTACCCATCAATGGTCGCAACTTTAAACGGTGAAACCATCATAGAAGGCGACCACACAATAGCTGAAGGCATTGCAGTTAAATATCCGGGCCTCATCACCCGCGAAGTGGTGCGCGAACTGGTAGATGATATTCTTGTTGTGCCAGAATCCCGCATTGAAGAAGCTATTATATTAATGATGGAAATTGAAAAAGTCATCATCGAAGGCGCTGCGGCCACGGGGCTATCAGCCCTGATGGAATACCCAAGTCAGTTCACAGGTAAAAATGTTGGCCTCGTCTTGACGGGCGGTAATATCGACAGTCGTATCTTGTCGACCTGCATCATGCGCGGCCTTAACCGTGATGGGCGCATCGCCCGTCTGCGTATCACCCTGCCCGATCAGCCCGGCTCGCTCGCGCGTGTCAGCGCCGTTGTTGCTGAGCAAGGCGCCAATGTGATGGAAGTAAAACATAGCCGAGAATACGGCGCTGTATCGCTTAAATATACCGAGCTTGAAGTGGTGGTAGAAACCAAAGACCGTGAGCATACAGAAGACTTGATACGTGGCTTGGAGGCTAAGGGCTTTGAAGTCAGAGAAACCCCAACTATATAATGTGTCAGATCGGTTAACTCACGGCTCGTGAAGCTGGGAAATGGAGCGTGACAGTAGTGCCAACTCCCTGCTCGCTGGTCATTTCCAACCTACCATCGTGCAATTCCATATACTTAATGCAAAGCGCCAAGCCCAACCCTGTACCACCGCCGCCTTGAGTTACCTCAGGGTCAATCTGCTCGAAGGGACGCATTGCCTTTTGTAGGTCGGCTTCAGTCATGCCTATGCCATTATCTGCTATAGATATGCTCAAGCCACCCTCTGCATTTTGCACGCATTTAAGAGAAATTTTTCCATTTAGTTCCGTAAATTTAAGGCTATTGGAAATCAGATTGTTCAATATTTGTACCACTACGCGTTCATCAGCAAATAATAGCGCTAGATTGTCTGGACAGTCACATTCAAATCCAATCTCTTTGCTCTCTGCAATTGGATTAATCATCTCAAGCACTCTCTTAATCACATCGTGCAAGGAAATTTCACTTTCAGTCAGTTCATATTTACCAGCCTCAATCTTGGAAAGGTCCAGAACATCGTCAATAAGTTCCAGCAATAGCTTACCACTATTGTTAATCGATGAAATATAGTCTTTATAGCGCACATTCCCAATCGGACCATTAATTTCCATCTGAATGGCTTCAGAATAGCCAAGTATTGCATTGAGCGGTGTACGCAGATCATGACTCATAGAGGCCAAGAAGCTCGATTTAGAAGTATTCGCATCCTCGGCTTGGCGGTAGGCTTCTTTCAAGTTTTCTGAATTTTTTTCAAGAATACGTCGCGTGCGTATAATGCGAAACACCACTAGCCCTGCGCCAAAAAGCATAAGAATGACAAGCACGATGATATACCCGCGCAAGGTCGTCTCTTTCTCTAGCTGAGTGTGCTGAGCAACATCTAATGCTGCTTCGGCTTCCAGTAGCGCAATGCGTTGCTCTTTTTGCTCCATATCAAACCGCGTCTGGGCAAGCGCTATTTTGGTAGCACTTCTATCGTTGAATAACTCATCGGTTATGTCTTTAAATTTTTGATGCGCCTCAAGAGCTTCTTGATATTTACCCTGACTTTCATAAATGAGTGCACGTTGTCTATAGGCTTCCTGCTCAGCTCGGCGATATTTTTTAATCTCGGTGAATTTGACAAGTTCATCTAATGTTTTGAGCCCACCATCGGCATCACCCACTTTAGTTTGAATTTTTGCCATTAATATCAAGCTATCTTTAAGAGGAACTAAATAGTTACGTTTTTTTGCTAAGTTGATACTATCACTCACTATTGCTAAAGCCTCTTGATAATTACCTAGACGATATTCAATATCGGCAAGAGCAAACATTATTGAGTATTTGTAAACAGTATTGCGGGCTTTAAAAATATCTTCGGCTTTTTTAAGCATTTCTCTTGCTTTAGAATATTTCCCAAGCTCTGTCAGAGTGCCCCCAATTGTATTATATGCTATTCCTTTCTCGAGACTTCCTGCAGTAGACGTTGGATGCTCGAGTAATATGTAGCCATATTTTAATAAATTTTCATAATCTTCCATTTCATAATAAACCACACTTATATTTTGATACGTGGCATAGGTGTCGTCTTTAGGCAAAGTTTGTTGTATGTCTAGAGCGCGAAATAGCAATGTAACACCTTGGCTATAATCACCAACAAGAGTATAAATAACACCTTCTAATCGATAGCTCGTCGCTTCTTCTTTCTGATTTCCTATTTCAACAGCTAACTTTCGAGCCTGAAAGACATACTTTAAAGATTCATCTATTTCTAAGGAAAGTATTTTTCGGTAAGCATTGAGATTGAAAAGACGCGCTAGTAAATCATTATCAGGATGTTTTTGTAGCGCATTATGGGCCTTTTTAGACAGACGCTCAGCTTCCTTTAAATCAGTTCTATTGACACTATATATTTGGTCAAGCAGAGCAGATATATCTTTCTCTTGATCCACCGCAGCCTGCTGAGAAGAATATGTGTGCAGGCTCTCACCCGACACCCCCAGAGGCAAAGTGAGTGTTATGAATAACGCAACAAAACAATATGTAATTCTGCTAAACATCAGCCCCCAATAAGATAGATTTTATCTTAATTCAATATACAGATTACTATACTAAGAATACAATAAGTACAACCGAAGACTATATAATAATCAATAAACTAGTTTTTCTATAGCTATCAACATACAGATTTAATACTTAAAACTAGACTTATCCATTATCAAGCGAGCAGGAAAAATACACTCTACCTTAAGAGGGCGAATGTATGATAAGACCCGCTGAACCAGCATCATCAAGGCGTTTTTGAATAGCCTCTGTATTCCCACTCAGTACTAGCTTTTGGTCGCTTTTATTCAAGCCAAAGTCTGCCATGGCACCCTGTGGGTCTGCTTTAAATCTCTTTGAAAGTTCCGCGTCTTTGCTAAGTGCTTCTGCAAAGTCTACTAATTTATCCGCCATACTAAAGTCCCCAATTTAAATTAAACACATTTAAGTCATGAATATAATGGGGGGAGATTCATTAAAATATTATTAAAATTAGAATAATAAATTCTAATATTAGGGAATTATTTTCACTTTATACTTGAAATACTCTATTCAGCTTCAGGATTAATATTAGCCTTTAGCTCCTCTGCTGTTATGCCAAGTTTTGCCAGTGTCTCATGGTCAAAGTCTGGCAGGCCAAGACTTGGAATGGCCAGTGTTGAAATTCCCGTTGGCTTGCAGAGCGGCAGGTCAGACAGCGGCATGCGCTCTATTCGCGGCGGCAATATTGGCAATGTGGCGGCTTCATAGAGTATCACTTCATGGTCGGCTGGATAATGCTTAAGCAAATCACTTGTTAACACCTCTAGCCCCGGCTGACATTTATCTGACAAAGATGTACGCAGAGAATGCTCGCCCGCAAGCCCTATCTGCCATAAGATAACCATACAACTGGGGTCAAGTGTGTGCTTATAAAATAAATATTGAGATGTCTCAAAGGCCTGACAGCCCGTCTTGCCCGGATCAATCCCCAGATCAGCGATCAAACAGTCCTCCGCCGACACGCCCGGCTCCATATAAGCGTCATAGCCCTCGGCTTTTAATTGCGCAATAGCGCGGTGCGACGGCATAACAAAAACACCGGGGTGACCGTAAAAGGCGGCACATACATCTTTGCCTTCATGCACAGCATCCACAATTCTACTCGTCATCTGCCTATAGGTATTAACGCGGGATTTTCCCTCAGCGTAAAGATCGCTTAAAGTCACAACATTGTCATTCAAAGAGCTCAACCAATGCATAGCAGCCTTGCCCGGAACGGCGGCAAAAACAATATCAGCATTTTCTATTTGTGATTTCGCCTTAATGGTCATTTGACCCGCGACATCAATGCCTGTGCCAACAACAACTAGCGAGCCTTTTTTAGTGTCTGTCATGTGTATAATACCCCAAAACTTTAATCATTACACCTTAACTAGTAGTCAGCATTATAGGTCATTGCAACAATTACCCTGTTGCACCTTTCACCAAATCAACAAAGTCATCAGAGATCGCCGACAAGCCTTCACTAAGTTGATAGCGCGGAAAGAAGAGGGCCACTGTACGCCTATAATCAAAGTCTTTAAGCTTGACCGCAGCAATGCCGTCACGCACATAACTTTCAGGAATAACCGTGGCACCAACACCGGCTTCCACCATACGCAAAGCCCGTTCGTCATTGGTTGTTCTATAGGCAAGACGAGGCCTGACATTACGGTCCGTAAAATAGCGACTGGTCTCTCTCAACACTTCACAGCGGCTTCGCACTATCATATTCTGGTCAGAAAACTGCTCGCCGCGAACGACACCAGACTGCGCAAGCGGATGAGAGGGTTCCATAACAAATCGGTAGCCTTCATCAAACAAACCGGTCGCAAGGCCCTCTTGCACCTGACCGCGGTCAAGGGACAAGGCAAAATCGATCGAGCGCTCATCAAGCCGGTTGCTAAGTTCATGCTCGCTACCGTCTTGAATTTCAATAGTGAGGCTCGATAATTTTTGACGCACTAATGAGAGAATGTTTGAGACAATACTTGTAGGAATAGTGGTGAGTACGCCAAGTCGGATCACAAGTGATGGTTCAGCGTCGGCTAAATCCTCGCTAACCATATTGCATTCATGCCAAATGGCTTTGGCACGCGGCAGCAGCACCGTACCGGCTTTGGTCAAAAAGATGCGCCTTCGCTGAGAGCGATCAAACAACCGCTTGCCCAACTGCTCTTCTAGCTTTTTTATACCCGCCGACAAAGTGGGCTGGGTCACAGAAACCTGCTCTGCGGCTTTGGTAAAACTACCCGTTTCAACAACGGCTAAAAAATAACGTATCAGATATAAATCTAGCATAGACACCATCTATGTTAATCATTGTTATATTCAATTTTACCTATAACAGAAAATACGTTATTGTCCAACAAATCCAACATAAGGGACGGGGTAGCTAATTTATGTCTGTATTTAAAAGCAAAATTATCGCGACGAGTGATGGCTTCATCGACAATGCAGCGCATATGCGCTCCACGATTGACGACCTTAATGAAAAGATAGAAAATATATCGCTAGGTGGCCCTGAACGCGCGCGTGATAAACATTTATCCCGCGGTAAACTATTGCCCCGTGACCGAGTGCAACGACTACTTGACCCTGGGTCTCCCTTTTTAGAATTTTCACAATTAGCTGCCTACGATATGTATGGCGGCGATATCGCAGCCGCAGGCATCATCACAGGCATAGG
This sequence comes from uncultured Alphaproteobacteria bacterium, assembly GCA_965603115.1. Lineage (GTDB taxonomy): Bacteria > Pseudomonadota > Alphaproteobacteria > Sphingomonadales > Kordiimonadaceae > CBFDBT01. The sequence continues at coordinate 5,487 of CBFDBT010000033.1, read as the reverse complement.
CCGCGTGGGTGGTACCGAATGTGTGGTTGTTTGCAATGATGCTACCGTTAAAGGTGGCACTTATTTTCCCATCACGGTAAAAAAGCATTTGCGCGCCCAAGAAATTGCGATGGAAAACCGCCTGCCCTGTATTTATCTGGTCGACAGTGGCGGCGCCAACCTGCCCAATCAGGATGAGGTTTTTCCCGACAGAGACCATTTTGGCCGCATCTTTTATAATCAGGCACAAATGTCAGCAGCTGGCATTCCGCAAATCGCTGTGGTAATGGGCAGTTGCACGGCGGGCGGCGCCTATGTCCCTGCCATGGCTGACGAAAGCATCATAGTACAAGACCAAGGCACAATCTTTCTTGCTGGTCCACCTCTGGTGAAAGCTGCAACTGGTGAAGAGGTATCAGCCGAAGACCTTGGTGGCGGCAATGTGCATGCGCGCATATCCGGTGTAGTTGACCATTTAGCAAATGACGATAATCACGCGCTGACCATCGCGCGACGTATTATAGACAATATCAACCACAACAAAGAGATTCCACTCAAGCTCAAAGAGAGCAAAGAACCACTTTACGCCCCGGAAGAAATATACGGCATTATCCCTAAAGACACGCGCCAACCTTATGATATTCGCGAGATTATTGCCCGCATCGTCGACGGCAGCGAATTTGATGAGTTCAAAAAAAATTACGGCGAAACACTGATCACCGGCTTTGCCCATATCTACGGTATGCCGGTTGGCATCATCGCCAACAATGGCGTTCTCTTTAGTGAAAGTGCCCTTAAAGGCGCGCATTTTATCGAGCTATGCTGCCAACGTGGTATCCCGCTTGTTTTCCTGCAAAATATAACAGGTTTCATGGTCGGTCAAAAACATGAAAACGGTGGCATCGCCAAAGACGGAGCTAAGATGGTGACCGCTGTTGCATCAGCGAGTGTTCCCAAATTCACCATCATCATCGGTGGTTCTTTTGGTGCTGGCAACTACGGCATGTGTGGTCGCGCTTATCAACCACGTTTTTTATGGATGTGGCCCAATGCTCGCATTTCCGTGATGGGTGGTGAGCAAGCTGCCAGCGTTCTCGCAACCGTTAAGCGTGATGGCATGCAAGCCCGCGGCGAAAAGTGGTCAGAGGATGAAGAACAAGCTTTTAAAGACCCCATTCGTGAACAATATGAGCATCAAGGCCACCCTTATTATGCCAGCGCCCGCCTGTGGGATGACGGGGTGATAGACCCCGCTGACACGCGCCGTGTGTTGGGTCTTGGCCTTTCAGCATCACTTAATGCTCCAATCAAGCCGACGAAGTTCGGCGTTTTTAGGATGTAAAGTAATGGGAAAATTTATTCATAACTCTTTGGTTAGGCTATAAAATGTCAGACACTCTTATCGTAACCATAGATAATCGCGGCATAGCCTATGTCAGCCTCAATCGTCCTGACGTTCATAATGCTTTTAATGACGCATTAATTGCTGAACTTACACGGACCTTTAAAAAAATTAGCGCTGATCCTGCTGTTCGCGCTGTAGTGTTGGCTGGTAATGGCAAAAGCTTTTCCGCCGGCGCTGACCTCAATTGGATGAAAAAAGCAGCAAGTTACAGTGATGATCAAAATATTGAAGACGCGCTGCGCCTGTCACAAATGCTCAACACTATCTACACCTGCCCCAAGCCAACAATCACGCTGGTACAAGGCGCCGTTTATGGCGGCGGCGTTGGCCTCGTCGCCTGCTGCGATATTGTGCTTGCAGCCAGCAACAGTGTATTCTCGCTCTCCGAAGTGAAACTGGGGCTAACCCCTGCCACCATTTCCCCCTTCGTGGTTGCCGCCCTCGGCGCAAAAAAAAGCCGACGCCTTTTTATAACGGCCGAACGATTCACCGCTGAGCAAGCCCTCAACTGGGGCCTGATTGACTATATGAGCGATGACAAGGATGCAGCCCAAGCAAAGCTCGAAGACTTTATATCCAATATTCTACTGTGTGCGCCAGGCGCTCAAGCTGATGCCAAAGCCCTGGTCAATGATTTTGCTGGTCGCCCGATTGATGATGACCTTAGGGCCGAAACCGCCCGAAGAATAGCCGATCGCCGAGCTTCAGAAGAAGGCAAAGAAGGGCTTGATGCCTTTTTAAACAAACGACCCGCAAATTGGGTGAAAAAATCATGACCTCACCTATCACAAAAATACTTATCGCCAACCGCGGTGAAATCGCCTGCCGTATCATGCGAACTGCTCAAAAGCTTGGCATTGCCACCGTCGCAGTTTACTCGGACGCTGACGTTGACGCCCTGCATGTGGCACTGGCTGACGAAAGCATCCATATAGGGCCTTCTGCCGCTAGTGAGAGCTATCTCGTCGCCGAGCATATCATAGCAGCCGCTAAAATGAGCGGAGCCGACGCCGTCCACCCCGGGTATGGTTTTCTGTCGGAAAATCCTGACTTTGCTGAAATGTGCGAAAGCCAAAATATCACCTTCATCGGCCCAAGTGCCAAGTCTATGCGTGCCATGGCACTCAAAGGGGCCGCCAAAGCTTTGATGATAGACGCGGGTGTGCCCGTCGTGCCCGGTTATCACGGTGATGATCAAGGCGACGACACACTAAAAAAAGCCGCTGATGACATTGGCTATCCTGTGCTGATTAAGGCCGTCGCTGGCGGTGGCGGTAAAGGCATGCGCACTGTGATGTCGGCAAAAGATTTCAAGTCTTCGCTTGCCGCTGCCCGTCGCGAAGGAGAAAACTCCTTCGGCAATTCAAAAGTGCTGATTGAAAAACTCATCCAAAAGCCTCGCCACATTGAAGTGCAGGTCTTTGGTGATAGCCTAGGCAGGGCGGTACATCTATTTGAGCGCGATTGCTCTCTCCAGCGCCGCCACCAAAAAGTAGTCGAAGAAGCCCCGGCTCCCGGCCTAAGTGACGAAATGCGCCAAGCCATGGGCGATGCGGCCGTTCGTGCTGCCAAAGCCATCAATTATTGCGGTGCTGGCACCATTGAATTTATTGTTGATGTCGCAGGCGGTATTGAAAATGCAGCCTTTTATTTCATGGAAATGAACACGAGACTGCAAGTCGAACATCCTGTCACTGAGATGATAACCGGAACCGATCTTGTCGCGTGGCAAATCGCGGTTGCGAGCGGTGCCCCCCTTCCCCTGACACAGGATGACATTACCCTTAATGGCCACGCGGTTGAAGTTCGTCTTTACGCTGAAGACCCAAATAATGGATTTTTGCCCGCCACTGGTCTGCTCGAGACTTTTGATATTCCTGATATGGATGGCACACGCCTAGAGAGCGGTGTGATAGCAGGCGATAGTATCTCAATTCACTATGACCCAATGATAGCAAAGCTTGTGGCATACGGCGAAACACGCACGGCTGCCATTGCAAAACTTAAGGCCATGATGGCTAAATCTGCAATCACAGGCCTCACCACCAACCGCGACTTTCTTTATGCCTGTATAGATCATGATGAATTCATCAGTGGCGATGTGGACACGGGATTTATTGAGCGCAACCAAGAGAGTTTGATTGTATCCCATGCCCTGAGTGAGCGGGATAGAGCCATGGCTTGCCTTGCCATTCTTGGCAAGCGAGAAGAAAGGTCAGCCCTAACTGCCCTGATGTCAGTCGAGCCAGACGGCCCTTGGGGCTACGCCGATAATTTCATGATGAATATGCCAAGTACAGAAGCGCTCTTATTCACCTGCGAACAAGGCGGTGATATCACCGTATTTGCTACCCATGAAGATGGTGCTGTCACTTTGAGCGAAGGCGACAGTGAGCATATAGCTACCATCAATGATTATGACGGCGGTTGGCTATCGGTCAATCTTGATGGGCACAGTTTTAATTATTTTGCCGCCGTGCATGAAAGCTCGGTCACTCTGGTTTTGCCTGAGAAAACAATAACTGTACCTCGCCACGCTCTGCGCTACGACATGGGCGAAGACAGTGATGGCCCCGGTCAGATTATAGCGCCCATGCCAGGCAAAATATTACACGTCATCACCACTGAAGGCGCCACAGTAAATAAAGGCGATGCCCTTTTGGTGATGGAAGCCATGAAAATGGAACAAACTATTACCGCACCATGTGGGGGCACAGTGACAGATCTTTCTCTTAGTGAAAATGATCAGGTCAGTGATGGCCAAATACTCCTTAATATTATCCAAGAAGACGAATAGGATTTATGACATGATAGAATTCCCCCACCTCAAGTTTGGTCATAGCGAAGAAATTAACATGCTCCGTGATATGGTGCGTAAATTTGCCGCCGAAGAAATTGCCCCGCGGGCTGAAGACATTGACACTAAAAATGAATTCCCATCCGACCTCTGGGGGAAAATGGGGGATCTTGGTCTTCTTGGCATGACTGCTCCCGAACAGTATGGCGGCAGTGATATGGGCTATCTCGCCCATGTGATAGCGGTGGAAGAAATTTCACGGGCCTCAGCTAGTGTTGGCCTTGCTTACGGTGCCTTTTCAAATCTTTGTGTCAACCAAATCACCAAAAATGCCAGCGACGAACAAAAAGCCAAATATTTACCCAAGCTTTGCTCTGGCGAATATGTTGGCGCGCTTGCCATGTCTGAACCCGGTGCGGGCTCTGATGTTGTTTCCATGCGCATGAGAGCCGATAAAGTAGAGGGTGGCTACAAGTTAACGGGCAATAAAATGTGGATCACCAACGGCCCCCACGCAGATGTGCTCATCGTCTATGCCAAAACAGATATGGAAGCGGGTTCACGCGGGATCACAGCTTTTCTAGTTGAAAAAGGCATGGAAGGTTTTTCAACCGCCCAAAAGCTCGACAAGCTTGGCATGCGCGGCTCTGACACCTGCGAGCTGGTATTTCAAGACTGCTTTGTGCCGCAAGAAAACGTCATGGGCGGGGTTGGCCGCGGCGTTAATGTTCTGATGTCTGGCCTTGACTATGAACGTGTTGTGCTCTCTGGCGGTCCACTTGGCATCATGCGCGCCTGCCTTGATGTTGTGCTGCCCTATATTCATGAGCGCGAACAATTTGGCAAAGCCATCGGCACCTTCCAGCTCATGCAGGGGAAAATGGCTGATATGTATACCATTTGGGGTGCCGCTCGCGCTTATGTTTATGCCGTCGCCGAGGCCTGTGATCGCGGTGAGACCACGCGCAAAGACGCCGCTGGCTGCATTCTCTTTTCAGCTGAAAAAGCCACATGGATGGCAGGAGAAGCCATTCAAACACTGGGCGGCAATGGCTATATCAATGAATATCCCGTAGGCCGCTTGTGGCGCGACGCCAAACTTTATGAAATTGGCGCCGGCACCAGCGAGGTGCGCCGCATGCTTATCGGTCGTGAACTCTTTGGAGAGACACTTTAGAGAATACTCTTTTTACTAGACAATTCTCTTGTTAGAATATTTAAATAGCACATAAATTAAGCTCTTTGCATCTTAACATGCAAAATGGAGAGAAAATGTGATGCGACAATCAATTAAGCTGGTAGCGAT
>CBFDBT010000032.1:0-18870 GCA_965603115.1 uncultured Alphaproteobacteria bacterium | reverse complement strand
GCTAATTTTATGTTTATCTTTTGTTACCACGGGCAACTGACTCTCAGAAGCATATTGAGCAGCAAGTGCTATTCTAGCGGCTACATTTTCAACATAAGTCTCAAGAACATCTTCACTTGGCCTAACAAAAACATGTGTAGTTTCAGTATCTATAACAATTTTGTCACCCTCGCTCACATGCATTAAAGCACCAGCAACACGACCAATGAGCGGAATTTCAAGCGCCCGGGCTACAATTGTTAAATGTGTGGTCGGCGACCCTTCTTCTAGAACAATGCCTTTCACGCGAGATCTGTCATAGTCAAGTAGTTCTGCCGGACCAATCGTGCGGCCAAAAATGATTGAATCTTCGGTTAGCTCCTGATGACGGCTTTCCATATCCCCTTGCAGAATGCGGATCAAACGAGTAGCTAAATTCTCAAGGTCTTGCCCTCTTTCCCTCAGGTAGGGATCGTGTGATTTCATTAATCGTGCACGGTTTTCCTGCTGAACCCGATCAACGGCGCCTTCAGCTGTCAGGCCTGTTTCTATCGCCTCGCCCATTTTACTATACCAGCCTCGGTCATAGGCAAACATGCGATAAGTCTCTAGAACTTCACGATACTCACGGCTAAAAGAAAGCTCAGGTTCATTACTCATTTGCTCGAGCTGGAATCTAAGCTCAGCGATAGCATCTTGAAGACGAACACGTTCATCATCAACGTTGTCAGACACTAACTTTTCAATCTTCACGGCAATTTCATGAAAGACCGCGGTACCAATACCTACACCGTAGGCCAGTGACATTCCGTCGAGTGTAATGGACTGTCCGGTTTTGCCCACATCTTCAGCAAGCTCGTTGGGATCCACCAATTCCCCCGAAGCAACCATTTCAGCCAAAACCATTGCTGTTGTTTGCAGAACCTCAACCTCTTCCTCACCATACCTTCGAGGCTCAATGTTTTGCACCACCAAAACACCAAGGACCTTGCCGCTACGAAGAATAGGAACACCAAGAAAAGAATGGTAAATGTCTTCTCCAGTCTCAGGCCTATAGGCAAATTTCGGATGCTTGGGTGCTTCAGACAAATTAAGCGGCAAACCCCGTTCAGCCACTAGCCCCACAAGACCTTCAGCAAAATGCAGGCGCGTTTTATGAACCGCCTCTTCGCGCAAACCCTCTGTTGCAAACAATTCGAGCAAATCCCCAGCCCGCGCGAGATAAATAGAACAAACTTCGGCAACCATATTCTGGGCAATGAGCTTAGCGACCTTATCAAGTCGCACCTGCGCTGACCCTTCGCCCGCCATCAATTGATGGAGACGCCGGAGAAGCACCCTCGGTTCGCTGATTGATTGCATCAAAATAGTTCCCAAGTAAATTTTTATATCATCTAAATCAGAATAACAAACTCACACATCAGGCCCTACAGACCCGAATAGTTTATCAGTACAAACATGTCTATTATACGGCGTCGAACCGCGACATTCCATGATAAAGATAATCAGTGGCTTCGGCTACAAGAGTATTGATAATGTCAGCAGCAGGTTCTTCATTTTTGACCAAACCAACACTTTGACCTGCCATTATAGAACCACTTTCCACGTCCCCGTCAACAACTGCACGGCGCAAGGCCCCACCCCAAAATTGTTCAATCTCCATCTGGGCGTCTTCTAGAGTCGTAGAACCTGCATGGTAATTAGCAATCACCTCACGTTGGGTGACCATAAAATCTTCAGTCGCTTTATTTTTCAAGGCGCGCACAGGAATTACAGGAAAGCGGCTATCAATTTGCGTACTGGCGACAGCATCCCGCGCAGAAGCACGCCTAAAGGCAGCTTTAAAGTTATCGTGGGCTATACATTCGTTAGCAACTACAAAGCGTGTACCAAGCTGCGCACCCGAAGCACCCATTTCCAGATAGGATGCAATCGCATCACCGCGACCGATACCACCAGCGACAAAAACGGGGACATCACGAATGACAGGAAGAATTTCTTGCGCCAATACTGATGTCGATACAGGTCCGATATGACCGCCAGCTTCACTGCCTTCAATGATGATAGCATCAACGCCAGAGCGTATAAGTTTTTTAGCAAAGGCAACCGTTGGCGCAAAGCACATGAGCTTCGCACCAAAGTCTTTTATTTTCGCGATCGAAGGGCCGCTAGGTAGGCCGCCTGCCAAAACAACATGGCTGACCTTTTGGGCCGCACAAACATCTATCAGGCTATCAAGTTCAGGGTGAAGGGTAATAAGATTTACAGCAAAGGGCTTTTTGGTCATGGCCCGCGTTGCCTCTATTTCATCTGAGAGCTGCTCGGCATTCATCCCGCCACAAGCCAGAACACCAAAGCCACCAGCATTGGAAATTGCTGATACTAAATTGCGCTCAGACACCCATGACATGGCACCCGCCAAAATAGCATAGTCTGTCCCGAGAAAATCCAATCCACGTTGCCACAGATAATCTAGACGCTCGCGACCCATTATACTTGAATTCCCCATAAAACTTTTCCTGTTAAATTTAATCTGCATCAAGTCCATATGCGGTGTGCAGGGCGCGGACCGCTAATTCAGTATATTCAGCATCTATGAGAACACTAATTTTAATCTCAGACGTCGAAATAACTTGAACATTTATACTTTTTTCAGACAAAGCATCAAACATTTGCTGAGCAACGCCTGTATGGCTGCGCATTCCCACGCCAACAACCGATACCTTTGCTACATTATCGTCAAAGTGCAAATGGTCAAACTTTAAATCACCCTTGGCACCTTCAAGCGCCTTAACAGAACGCTTAAGGTCGTCCTCTGGAACAGTGAATGTAACATCTGTATGCCCACCATGCTCTGATGCTGTTTGGACAATCATATCCACATTAACATTTTCTTTCGCCAGCGGTCTGAATATATTTGCCACTTGCCCCGGTGAATCAGGCACCTTTGCCAAAGTGATTTTTGCTTCACCGCGACTATAAGCGATGCCTCTTACAACTTTTTGTTCCACAATTTCATCCTCATCTACGACCAGAGTCCCTGGTTTATCTTCAAAACTGGAAAGCACTTGGGTTCGAACCCCGAGCCGCATAGCAAGCGCTACAGAGCGCGTATGCAAAACTTTAGCCCCGAGGGACGCCATCTCCAGCATCTCTTCATACGTAATTTTATCAAGCTTTTGTGCTTTTGGCACGATGCGGGGGTCTGTTGTATAAACGCCTTCCACATCAGTATAAATATCACAGCGATCTGCTTTTAGCGCTGCAGCTAGAGCAACAGCAGACGTATCGGACCCTCCGCGACCAAGCGTGGTGATACGATTGTCGGGACCAATCCCTTGAAAACCAGCAACAACCGCAACCCGGCCCTCTTTGAAACAATTCTCAATATGCTCAGGATCAATAGATTCAATTCTAGCAGAGCCATGCTGGTTATTGGTGCGAATCGGCACTTGCCACCCCAAGAATGACCGCGCGGATACGCCAAGTTCTTGCAAACATATCGACAGCAAACCAATCGTAATTTGTTCGCCAGCCGCAACCACAGTATCATATTCACGGGCGTCATGCAGGACAGAGGCCTCACGGCAAAAATCCACCAGCTGGTTTGTTGTTCCAGCCATAGCAGAGACAACAACAGCCACCTCGTGACCTTCCTCAACGGCTTTTTTAATCTTAACCGCTACATTTCGGATACGATCAACGTCACCAACCGATGTGCCACCAAATTTTTTAACAATCCTCGCCACAATATTTCAAAGCTCCAAAACTAATATTTTTTATATTGCTCCATCTATACAGTGATTGTGGCATAATAGGGATGCGACAATTATACGCTGGACAGATAGGGCGCGGCTATACATAAAAGGTCAGCCCCCATCATGCAAGAGAGTGTTTCCTAAGGGACAAAATAGAATGGCGAATGTAACAAACGAGCAAGAAGTAAAGTCTGTGGATAGCGATACAAAAATTTCAGCATCCGTGGACGCAGAAGAAGTGGCTTTTTTCGCCCGTATTTCTAGTGAGTGGTGGAATCCTGATGGCCCTTTTCGCCCATTGCACGAGCTAAACCCTTGCAGAATAAGTTATATTCGGGATTTACTTGTTAAACATTACACGCTGGATAACAGCAAGACCAAGCCGCTTGAAGGCTTGCGCATTCTGGATATTGGCTGCGGTGGCGGCCTGATTTGCGAACCGCTCACCCGCCTTGGTGCGACGATGATCGGCGTTGATGCCACGCAAAAAAATATTGGCGTTGCCAGCCATCACGCGGAGGAAATGGGCCTTAAAATTGATTACCGCAATACAACAGCTGAAGATTTAGCTGATGCCGGTGAGCAATTTGACGCCATTATCAATATGGAAGTGATCGAGCATGTGGCAGATATTAACATCTATCTCGCCTCTTGCAGAAAGCTCCTTAAGCCCGACGGCATCATGCTGGTCAGCACGCTTAATCGCACAATGAAATCTCTATTGCTGGCAAAAATTGGTGCAGAATATATCCTGCGCTGGTTGCCCGTCGGCGCCCACGACTGGAACAAATTTCTCAAGCCTGAAGAGCTAGAGGCCGCCCTCACAAAGGCCGGTTTTAAAATGGATGACCTCGCTGGTATGAACTATAATCCACTCACCCGCCGCTGGAAGCTTGATGCCAAAGACTATGACATTAACTACGCCGTGAGTGCTGTTTAAGAAACACACCCCGTCACTCCGGCCCTTGGTCCTGAGCTTGTCGAAGGGCCAAGAACCGAGCCGGAGTCCAGAAATCAAATAATGACCCAGCTTTGCTGGGACTTTAGAGTTTAATCATGGACCCCGTGTCGTAACCTGCCTAGCGGCAGAGCACGGGGTGACGACTAGAAAAGATGGGCAAGAATATTTTATTCTCCATAATCCCCAATAATTCATCTATATTCCCACATATTCATCTTTGAGGATACTCAAATATACGCAAGAATGGTCAGTAGTTACAAAAGGTTAAAACCACATAGAACGGCCCGACAGCCACGACAGCGAAAAGGATAATAGCATGACATTTGGGGATAAATTAAAACAATTGAGACAGGCTAAAGACTGGACTCAACCTGAAGCCGCCGATGCTATTGGCATAGAGCAATCTTACCTCTCAAAATTAGAGAACGATAAATCCATTCCGTCCGACGAAGTGTTTGAGCAACTTCTCAAGGGCTATGATTTAAGCGTCCGTGACCTCATTGACTCGTTATCAGATACTGAATGTGCAAACCTGAGCGATATTCATGTCGTCAGTCAATATATAACCACTGCGAAAAATCAAGCGCGTTCAAAGTCTGACCGCTGGACTAAGGCCGCCATAATCAGCATTGTTCTTGGAGTTGGCTTAACCATGAGTGGCGAAACTTCGATCTTTTTCTCTGACATTATCTATGAATATAGGGCAGCAGATGAGTCTGACACCATAGAATTTCACGAAAAATACGAGCATCTCGAATATTTATCTAGGCAGGATAGTGATTCAGCGGATTCCAATGCTTCCCAATCGTCTAAAAATGCACGTGATGCACTATCAAAAATGGTATTTCCCCCAAAGCCTGCAATATATTTCCAATCATCTAGCAAATATTTAGGGGAGAATTTCATTGCCCTCGAGCCGAATAAGGATGGATCACAAAGAGAGTTCAAATTACGAGCTAAAACTCAAATTGACGCATGGCACAATAAAGTCCTGATGACACTTGGACTTATGCTACTGACAGCAGGCGCCTTAATGATTGGTCTGATGCGGAAGTGGAAGAGTTAAACCCTACTCCCCCTCAACGCTCATAGCTAGCGCGTGGATAGGCAGTGGCATCAGGTCTTTTAGCTCCGCCATTACCATGCGCTGCTTTTGCACCCGCGTCATATCCTTAAATACATCAGCAACGATAGTGACATGAAAGTGACTTTCTCCATCAGAGTATCCCGCATGACCACGGTGCTGCTCTGACTGATTTTCAACCACGAGCTTGGATGGACTAAAGGCTTTTTCAAGTCGATTGTTAATTTCTGTCGTTACGGGGCCCATATTTGTCATATTTTCAACATCCTCAATATGTATTTTGACTTGTCTAGTTCTTATGCTCGTGGCATAGCACAAGGGGACCTATTAATGTAAGGATTATATTATGACACTAGCCAATCAAGATGTGCCCACCCTGCCCCAAGAGCCAGATAGCACCGTAGATGTGCGCAAAGCCTTTGGTATTGATGTTGATATGCAGGTGCCAGCTTTCAGCATGACAAGCGAGCATGTGCCTGATATTGATGAAGCTTATGTCTTTGATCGTGATACCACACTGGCTATTCTTGCGGGCTTTTCCCACAATCGCCGCGTGATGATTCAAGGCTATCACGGCACGGGCAAATCCACCCACATTGAACAGGTTGCCGCCCGTCTTAACTGGCCTTGTGTTCGCATCAACCTCGATAGCCACATCAGCCGCATCGACCTTGTGGGCAAGGACGCTATTGTCCTCAAAGACGGCATGCAGGTCACAGAATTTAAAGAAGGCATTTTGCCGTGGGCCTTGCAAAGCCCGACCGCTATTGTTTTTGATGAATATGACGCGGGTCGCCCTGATGTGATGTTTGTTATTCAGCGCGTCTTGGAAGTTGAGGGCAAGTTAACACTACTCGACCAAAATAAAGTTATTCGCCCGCATCCCTCTTTCCGTCTGTTTTCAACCACCAATACTGTAGGCTTGGGTGATACCACGGGTCTTTACCACGGCACGCAGCAGATCAACCAAGGACAAATGGATCGCTGGAATATTGTCGCGACGCTCAACTATTTGCCCCACGATACCGAAGTTGAGATTATCCTGCAAAAAGATCCTTTTTATAAAACAGACGAAGGTCAAGAGATTGTTAGCAACATGGTTCGGGTCGCTGATCTCACGCGCACAGGCTTTATGGCTGGAGACATCTCTACGGTTATGAGCCCGCGCACAGTGATAGCCTGGGCTGAAAATGCCCGCATCTTTGGCGATGTTGGTTTTGCTTTCCGCATGACATTCATCAACAAATGTGACGAAGCCGAGCGCGCACTGGTGGCGGAATATTATCAGCGTTGTTTTAACGAAGAATTACCTGAGTCTGCCACAAATCAGCTTGGTCTCTAACAGTGCCGGATGACAGCAACAACAGCAGGGAAATATTTGAGCAAGCTCTCGCTGGCGCCCTGCGTGCTGTCTCTGATGATAAAGACCTTGAAGTTAACTTTACAGCCGACACACCATCTCTCACACCGTCAGGCGCGCGCATAGCGCACCTACCCCACGCCTTTAATGCTGAGACAGTTGCCAACTTGCGCGGTGAAGCCGATAGCATTGCCCTAAAGCACCGCTTTCACGATGCAGCCCTTCATTTAAAACACTCTCCTAAAGGCGAAAAGGGTCAAGCCATCTTTAATGCTGTTGAGCAGGCTCGCTATGAAGCCATGGGCGCTAAACGCATGCCTGGTCTTCGCGCCAACCTCAAGCAAATGGGGATTAAGCGCGCTGAAGAAAATGGCCTTGCACGCCGCGCGGGTGATGTGGCTTTTGAAGATATAGCAGCGCCAGCTCTCGCTGAACTTGTGCGGGAAAAAATGCTAGGTGAAGAGCCTAATGTCGAGTTGGGCTCAGCTTACACTGAAGCCCGCATTAAGCTAGAAAACATGTGCGGTCATATGATTGATATGCTGGTAGACCGCCATGAAAATCAACAAAAATCTGCTGTTATTACCCGAGCCATCGTTGAAGAACTTGTTGGTGAAAGCGCTGGTGACCGCCGCGAAGACGAGCCTACGCAAGACATGCCCGAAGAACAAGAAGGCGAAGACGCTGAAGAAGATGGTGAAGGCGAGGAAGAAGGCGAAAGCTCCGACGGTGAAGGTGAAGATTCTGAAACGGAAGCAGACGCTGATAGCAGCCTAGACGGTGAAGATGAGCAGAGCGACCTATCAGAAGCCGATGGCCTGATGGAAGGTGACAGTAGCCTTGAGGGCATGATACCCCACAGACCCAATAACCCCTTGAGTCAAATGCCCGATAGCGTGCTCTATAAAACCTATACCCAAGAATTTGACGAAATAATTCGCGCTGAAGAACTTTGTGACTCTGAAGAATTGACCCGACTGAGAAAATATCTCGACCAACAGATGGCGCATTTATCTGGTGCAGTCTCCAAACTTGCCAACCGCTTGCAACGTCGACTAATGGCCCAGCAACAGCGCAGTTGGAACTTTGACCTAGAAGAAGGCATGCTCGACGCGGGACGGCTAACCCGTGTAGTGGTCAACCCAATGAATCCGCTATCTTACAAGCGGGAAACAGACACAGATTTCAGGGATACTGTGGTCACCCTGCTGATAGACAACTCCGGTTCCATGCGTGGGCGCCCTATATCCATAGCAGCCATCTGCGCTGATATTCTTGCCCGTACACTGGAGCGCTGCGGCGTGAAGGTCGAGATTTTAGGCTTTACAACAAAGGCCTGGAAGGGTGGACAGTCGCGTGAAAAATGGCTGCAAAGTGGCCGCCCTCCAACACCAGGACGGCTTAATGATTTGCGTCACATCATTTATAAAACTGCCGATGCCCCGTGGCGCCGCGCCAGTAAAAATCTTGGCCTAATGATGCGCGAAGGTCTCTTGAAAGAAAATATCGACGGCGAAGGCTTGCTATGGGCCCATAACCGCTTGTTAGGCCGCGCTGAAGACCGCCGCATCCTGATGGTAATCTCTGACGGGGCACCGGTTGACGATAGCACGCAAGGTGTTAATAGCGCTGTCTACCTTGAGCAGCATTTGCGTCAAGTGATCAACTGGATTGAAACACGCTCGCCCGTCGAGCTACTCGCCATTGGTATCGGCCATGATGTAACGCGCTATTATAGCCGCGCTGTAACTATTTTAGACGCCGAACAACTGGCCGGCGCGATGGTCGAACAACTTGCTGACCTGTTTGATGAAAAGAAAAAAACCAGCATGCAGCAGACGGTGAGGCGATGACTGTGGGGATATACAAGTATTTTCAATGTATAGCATCGTCATTCCGGCGAAGGCCGGAATCCAGTACCGACAAACCAACGACCCAGCTTCGCTGGGGCATTATTCAATCCTGGACCCCGTGTCGTAACCTGACCTCACGGTCAGAGCACGGGGTGACGGTGTTAATATTGAGTTTAATGCTTGCCCTGCCAGCCCAAGCGGATTTACGCAAGACCCTAGAAACCACCGTAAAACCAATTGAATTAAACTCAGAAAACCCTCAACAGAATGTCGTTGGCGCTCTGAAATATATCAAGGGCTATAGCATAGCTTCAGACTATGAGCACTTTGGCGGGCTATCTGGTCTTTCATATGCAAAAATCGCAGAGGATATAAGCCCTGTATTTGTGTCGGACAGAGGAGAAGTTGGTCAATTTAAACTGGATCACAACTACAAACCCTATTTTACCAGCATCCAGTTTATCTCCGGCATACCATGGAAGACATCGAATAAAAAAATTGGTGATGCTGAAGCAATTGTCAGGCTAAAAAGTAAAGATAGTGACTTTACTTTAGTGAGTTTTGAGCATGTCCACCGCGTCATGGCCTATTCCGTCGACAATAAAAATGGAAAAGCCCTCCCCCTTCCCGCTGAGGTTAGCATGCTGCAAGCCAATGGTGGGCTAGAGACAATGGAAGTGCTGTCGGATGGTCGCTTGCTTCTGATGGCGGAGCATCCTACCATCAAGACCAAGCAGCATCTGGCGTGGATAGGATCAGCGCCTAAAGATGACCCGCTCGCTTTTAGATATATCACCCGCCTCATTGCACCACCAAAGGGCTATAGCCCTACTGATGCTACCGAACTGCCAAACGGTGATGTGCTGGTACTGCTCCGCCGCTTTACCCCAGTTGACGGTGTCAGTGCAAAATTTTGGCGTATAAAAAAATCTATGCTCGATAGCAGCGACACAATAACCGGCGAGGTAATCGCGACCCTCAAGCCTCCGCTTAGCGTTGACAATATGGAAGGCATTGCTGTGATTGACACCAGTAAAGGCGGCAACCCCATTATAGCAGTTATCAGCGACGATAATTTTAACCCGCTCCAGCGCACATTACTTCTCATATTCGAAGTAATGAAATAAATTTCAGCCTCAAGCGCCGGCGGGATATCCATCCCTTAGGCTTTCCCTCGCATAAGCTCGGTACGCTCACTAGTCGTGAGCTAGATAGGTGTGCACCAATCCGAAGAAGCTTTAGCTTCAAGGCAAGCGTGACCACGCGCCACGCGATAGCATGTAAGCCTTAGTGGCGACTGAGGCTAAACAAAAAGAAAAACCCGCCCTCATTTCTGAGAGCGGGTTTTGAAATTCTTTATTTAACTAGCTTACGACTAGTAAGCGTACCGAGCAAGTGGGAGGCCGAGCTAATGCGAGGAGCCTTAGCGGCGTCTGAGCGGTAAAGCTAGCTATTCAGCAGCTACTGATGCAGCCTTTTTAGCAGCAATTTCTTTTTTAATCTTCAAAGCGTGGGCTGACAAAACTTCGTTCTTCGCTTTAAGAAGAAAGTTATCCAGACCATCGTTATGCTCAACAGAACGTAGCGCATGTGTTGACAAGCGGAACTTTAAGGAGCGGCCAAGAACGTCTGACATCAGGGTTGCTGTTGTTAGGTTTGGCAAGAAACGACGACGAGTGCGGTTTTTGGCGTGGGAAACATTGTTTCCAGACATAACGCGCTTACCAGTTAGTTCACATACACGTGACATATTATTATCCTTGTTTTTTCTACCGGCGCACCATAAGTGGAGACCGAGAATCTTTAATGTCTATTCATTTAGAAATGGGCGTATAGGCGATCAAGCGCATCAGGTCAAGAGGAAAGGCCTGTATCGTCTAATGCATCTTGCAAGCTTTGGCATAGTGTTTCTTCATCACAAATAAAATGCACATCCTTAATCGAGCTCTTATGTCCAAAATGGTCGATCCAAAGAGCGGTCGCACTCATGGCCACCTGCGCCACTGCACGCGAAGGGTAAGCATCATAATCCTTTGATATTGCTGGAAAAGCTAGCTCAGATACTCCAGCTTCTGCGGCTTTATCCAAACAAGATATTTGACTTCGCGCCAACATTTCAATCTCATTGTGTTTGCCGTCATGCCACTTGGGCACAATAGTTTTAATCACGTGGTTTTTAAAAGCGTCCTTATCGAGCACCAGCTTGGCACGACCAAATTCACAATCTTTATCATTTTGAGTCTTATGGTCGGTTTCAACAATAGCATCGCCAGAAAATTGAGCAATTTTGCCTTTTACTATATGTATTTTAGTCATGAAGTCACTCCAATGCATGACCCCATCACACGCGTAAAAATTCAACTGGATATACTATCTACAAGAAGTGTTAAAATCTCACTAATGAGCTTTTGAGGACCGAGCTATTATACTCCCATTTCGTAAATTCATCAATGAATAGCCCCATTACAGCCACTTATTCTTCATCTAATGGCGGAAAAATGTAAAAAATATGTACTTGGGTATTCTTTTTGTCCATGAAGGTGCCATTTGCGTGGCTTAATAGTTACAGGTGGTGTAATTGAACACTATTGAGTCGCAAAAGAGATCAAGCATCTTGACAATGCCCGCGGAGATATAGATACCTTTGCGGGCTTGAGTGCCAATATCAACTCTATATCTATATTTCATAGGGGATTGACGTGCTCAATAACAGATTAACGAAACGCTTTAAAAAACTGCCTAGGGCTGTTGCAAGGCGTTAGATACGCCGAAGGGGCGAATTGACAGTGGACATAGACCAAAGCGATACAATAACCGTTGAAGGCAAACTCATTGGCCAAATGAAAGGCTTTTCATTTGTACCTGATACTAGTTCTGACAAGGACGAGCAAAAACCTTTAAGCGCCGCGGCTGAAGCCGCCCTTGCTATAGAGATTACCCGTCGCGCGAAAATATTTGCAAATGTCGGCTTCAAGTCTGTTGAACTAAATTTCGAAAATGGTCTTGCTGCCCCAAGCATTACATGGGAAGGCAACCCTATTGCCACTGTCCACGAGCAAGGCGCTTATCTTGCTCCTCGCATCACTCTCATCGACGGCACTATGCTTGACGGTGAAAATGCAGACCTGGTTGCCATCAAAACTCAGGAATGGCTGGATCTACGCATTACCGACAAAATCGCACCACTTATTAATCTAGCGCAAGAACTTAATGGCGAAACAGAAGCCCCAGAAGGGGCAGCCCCATTATCTGGCACTGTGCGCGGTGTGGCCCACCAGCTTATGGAACGGTACGGTGTTCTACCAAGAGAAGTTGTTGCAGAAGAGCTGAAAGCCCTCGACAACGAGGCCCGCAAAGCACTACGCCGCTTTGGTATTCGTATTGGCTCAACCAGTCTTTATATCCCTTTTATCCTCAAGCCCCACGCCACTGAAATTCGTTTGATGATGTGGGCCATGGCTGGAAAACACACGAACCTACCTCCAATTCCGACGCCTGGTATGGTGTGGGTAGAAACTGATAAAAAAGCGCCACAAGAATTTTATACGCTGGCGGGATTTCGCGTTGTAGGCAATTTATCCATTCGCGCTGATATGTTAGAGCGCCTAGCCGATGCTGTTCGCCCACTGGGGCAAGGGGCTGGCTGGTTTGAAGTTAGCCCTGAAATTATGGGTCTGGTGGGTGTATCTGGTGAAGGCTTCGCTGAAGCTATGGCAGGCATTGGCTATAAAAACGAAATACGCAAAGTTGCGCCAGCACTTAAGGACGAAAGCACTACAGAGCAAACCGCAGATAATGAGAAAACATCAGAGGAAAACGCAGAACAAACAGCATCTGTTGAAACGGATGTTATAGCCGTGCCTGAAGCCAAAGATGCTCTTGAAGATACATCAACTGATGTAACAGTACCCAATGAGCAAACTAGTGAAACTGAAGAAAGCGGTGAGCCAGAACTGGTAGAACGCTATTTCTTCCACTGGCAGCCAAAAAGACCTAAGCCACAAACTACACGCCGCCCTGCCGGCAAGCAACGCCCAGCAAAAGAGGCGCACAAAGGCAAAAGTGGCAAACCCAACATTAAAGGGCAGCCTAAAAAACATATCAAAGCTAAGCCTAAGGTGGAAAAGCCCATCGATATGGATAGCCCCTTTGCAGCCCTTGCAGGTCTAAAAGATCAGCTTTCTAAAAAGAAATAATACCTTTCTTATAAAATATACCCACTTCCAGCATACAGATCACGATCTATGAATCATCGACTCGAGTTTATTCTTACGAGTCGATTGACTATATCTTGGTTTTATGGTTAATATTTCGTTAAAGTTTAGATTAGTTAACGAGTCGTGTGATCATTTTACGATTCGATAATACTATTTTGGTATAGCTGATGGGGCTTATATCGGTCATTTAGAGGAGATTATGATGGCCTTTGCAGAAACAATAGAAAAAGCCGGTGAATTTGCTGAACAAGCACTTGAGATTATGCGCGCAAAGGATATCCCCCCTGCACCGCTTAATTATTCTGTTTGGTATAGTTATGTCAGCGATGGTGACCCAAAGCTAAAATCCGCAGTTAATCAATTGCTTGAGAGTGATAATAATTTAAGCGAGGATACAACAGCTGAGCTATATGACCGTTTCTTGAACCAAGCTGATAACAGCCAATTGGTAGAAGAAACGGCTGAAAATTTAGGTGCTGAACTAAAAGATGTTAGCGGGTATATTGGGGATGCCAAGTCCGATTTTTCGGGGTTTCATGCTGCTGTAAAAGCCGGACTCAAAGACTTCACCAACGCCAAAGATATATATGCCATTCAAACAACAATGCAAAACCTTGTGGTGGAAGCCCGCAATGTGCAAGCGTGTAATCAGGACTTACAAGACAAATTGATACGCTCTTCTGTCGAAATAGAAAAATTACAAAACAATCTTCAGTCAGCACAAAAAGAGTCTTTAACGGATGGTCTAACCGGCATCGCCAATCGCAAAATGTTTGATACAATGCTCGCGCGGACAATCGAAAAATCGACCAAGGATGCCAGCGCTTTTTGTTTGGTAATGTGTGACATCGATTTTTTCAAAAAGTTTAATGACACTTACGGACATCAAATAGGCGACCATGTGCTCAAACTTGTGGCAAATGTCTTGCATGAAAATGTCAAGGGGTCAGACCTCGCTGCACGATACGGTGGTGAAGAATTTGCAATCATTTTACCAAATACTGAAATTAACAGTGCCTTTAGCTTGGTTGAGAAAATTCGCAAAACAATTGCCAGTCGCACCGTGCGCAGTCGCCAACGGAAAATTGATTACGGCACGGTCACCCTCTCGCTTGGCATAGCACAATATAACAGTAGTGATGATAATGAAACTCTGATAAGCCGAGCTGATACTGCTCTTTACACAGCTAAAAACACTGGCCGCAACAGAACCGTGCTTGAAAGTGAAGTTGAATCCTCTGAAGCGTAAGCACTTAAGCCCCACCTGTTTTATAACAGATTGGGCCACTAAACGATTAATAAAACTTCATCCAGCAGCTTGTTAAGCAAACCAAGAGAAATTGAATGACAAGCGAACGTATTGATAAATGGTTATGGCATGCGCGGTTTTTTAAAAGCCGCACGCTTGCAAGGGACTTGGTTAAGTCAAAAAAGCTTCACATTAATAGCCTTCGCGTTAGCAAGCCCTCCGTTTTGGTCAAGACTGGCGACATCCTGACTTTTCCCAAAGCGAAGGACGATAAAGTCATAGAGATAGTAGCTATAGGTACCAGACGCGGATCAGCTTCCGAAGCGCAATTGTTATATAAAGACTTAACCCCCGACCCCATCATACCTGACCCGCTTGATCCCCGTACTATGAAAGTTCCAACCAGACCGCAAGGCATGGGACGCCCCACCAAAGCAGACCGAAGAGCTATGGACAAGTTACAGGACACAGACTAATTAGAGCACAAAGAAGCCGAAGAGCGATGCAGGGCTATAAAGGTTTTTTACCTTTTATCCTGCCAATTTTTACAAATATTCTTGCAACACGCTCTTGTTTCTGCGTACAAGAGAAAAATAAACATTCAGGTATATTAATAAGGAATACCCAATGACCTATATCGTCACCGACGCCTGCATTAAATGTAAATATATGGACTGCGTAGAAGTCTGCCCCGTTGATTGTTTTTACGAAGGGGAAAATATGCTGGTCATCAACCCGAGTGAATGTATCGATTGTGGCGTATGTGAGCCTGAGTGCCCAGCGGAAGCTATCTTGCCAGATACAGAAGATGGTCTGGAAGAACTGCTCGAGCTTAATACTAAATTCTCTGAGTCATGGCCTAACATCACCATCAAAAAAGATAGCCCTGCCGATGCAGACGACTGGAAAGACAAAGAAGGCAAGATGGCTGAATTTAGTGAAGCCCCTGGCACTGGCGATTAATCTGACATCTTAACAGACGTCATCTAAAGGCTCTCAATTTTTGAGGGCCTTTTTGTTTTTTATACCAAGAAATCGTATACAATTTTGTTAAGGGCTATTATTTGGCACTATTTTGTGTTATGATCCCTTAGATTTTGAGTGAAAGTCCATAGTAACAATTGTCAAGAAAGGGTGGGGTGTCCACCAATTAAAGTGAAAATTTAGTCTGCAAAAGCACCCCCATTTATGTGAGTGCAATAGTTGATTACGCTTTAACTCTCTTGAAAAACATGACCGAAATTACGTTTATACGTCATGCCGTTATACGGACTATATTAGAAAGAATAGGATAAATAATGGCTGTAAAGAATACTGACTTGCCTTTTACTAATGATGATTTTGTCGTCTACCCCAAGCATGGTGTAGGCCAAGTGGTTGACATCGAAACCCAGGAAGTAGCTGGCATGAAACTTGACCTTTATATCGTGCGTTTTGAAAAAGAACGTATGACGCTGAAGGTTCCAACTGACAAAGCCCTAACCTCTGGCATGCGTAAGCTTTCAAACGAGAGCACTATGAAGGCTGCCTTTACCACCCTTAAAGGCAAAGCAAAAATTAAACGCACTATGTGGAGCCGCCGCGCTCAGGAATATGAAGCCAAGATTAATTCCGGTGATTTGGTATCCATTGCTGAAGTTGTGCGTGATCTGCACCGGCAGGGTGACCAGCCAGAGCAATCTTACTCTGAGCGTCAAATATACGAATCTGCCCTTAGCCGACTAGCGCGTGAGCTTGCTGCCGTCGAAGATATTGACGAAATGACAGCAATTGGTCGCCTAGAAGACGAGCTTCGCGTCGAAACTATAGAAGCTATCGTAGCTTGATTCGATAATTTACAAATTTCGCGATTAAATTTTGTAATTTTCTTAAAAATTGATCCTTTTAGACCTCGCTATGATTAGCGGGGTCTTTTTGTATGCCTCTAAAATAAAAGGAAAAACCCGATTAAGAGTATAAATAAATGCATAAGTTTAATTTTAAAAGTGACAAAATTGATCATCTATAGTATTACTTCTTTCGGGGTTGAGTACCAATTAGTATTTTGATGGGTATTCAGTATGATTCAGACTTCTCAGTTCCAAGGATTAAATAAAAAATTAATCCGCACCGTTATGACAACTCCTCTCCTTTCTCAAGAAGAAGAAACTCAGTCAGCAAAACTCTGGAAAGATAAAGGCGATAGAAAAGCCCTTGATAAATTAATTCAAGCCTATCTGCGCATCACAGTTTCCATGGCTCGTCGTTTTCGGCATTACGGCCTTCCCAGAACCGACCTCATCCAAGAAGGCACCATAGGATTAATGGAAGCCGCCAACAGATTTGACCCTGACCGTGAAGTTCGCTTTTCAACCTATGCCAACTGGTGGGTGAGAGCAGCCATGCAAGACTATGTTTTGCGCAACTGGTCTATCGTTCGTACGGGCACAACAGCGGCGCACAAAGCTTTGTTCTTTGGCCTGAAACGCACCCGCTTAAAACTAAACATTAATAATGATGGGCCCCTTAGCCTGCAAGAGCGTGTCAAAATTGCCGAAGAAATGAATGTTAGAATTAAAGATGTGGAATCGATGGAAGCGCGTCTATATGGCGCTGACCAGTCTTTAAACAATACTATTGGTGAAGGTGAAACACTGTGCTGGCAGGATTTACTCGTCTCTACTGACAAAGTACCAGAAGATGTGGTCATGCATAAAAATGATACTGGTGTGAAAAGTAAAATTCTCGAAAAAGCGCTGTCTGGTCTTAGCGAAAGAGAAAGTTATATCGTTCGCGAGCGCCAATTGAGAGACGAAAGCCGAACTCTTTCTTGTCTTGGAAAACACCTTGGCATAAGCAAGGAACGTGTGCGTCAGGTAGAAGCCATCGCCATGGGTAAGCTCAAACGTTCAATTCTAACCGATGTTGGTGAGCCAGTAAGAGCTGGGCTACTGAATTAAGGGTTTTTGTTTTGGTCCTCGCTACGCTGCGAGCGCGCAGTCGCGCTTGCCTCAGACTTAAATGTCTTCGGATTAAGACTTAACCCGCATCAACAAAAAAGATCGTCACCCCCCACTATAAGCGGGGGCTTTAATTCTCACTCATCTAGCAAGCGAATTTGAGCGGGATGTGTCAGCTCTATCATTGGGCCTGCGTACCAGCTTATCCAGCCGCGAACCTGCACCCGTTTGCCCGCAAGGCTCTCAATTGGGATACCCGCCTTTTTAAATAAATTGTGGGCGCGCCAGTTCATTTTGAGTGTAAAGTCTTTGCGCCAGTTGCCACCAAAATTAATGTAAGTGATATTTTTTATCTTGGCGACCTCAACAACCTTGCCTTCAACAATTTCAAAGCGCCCCACATTATTATTTAACTTGTCAGCGTCTTTCAGTCTGTACGAATTATAAGACCACAGTCCATGCCCTTGCCTGCGGGCTTCATCTTCTAGCCCGTAGAGGTCAGAGGCTCCATATGTAAAATCACTTGTGGAATAGACCCAAGCCCAACCCTGCTTGATCATTAGCGATTGCAGCCACCCGCCATTCGCCAGTTTTGCCATAGCGACCAGTTCACCGTGTCGGTCGCGCGTGCGCTCAAGGCAATGAAAAGTAAAAGCTTTACCTGTAAATTGCGATCCCATAAATGCTTCTATTTGCTCTGCCATCGGCCAAGGCTGGCTTGTCTCACTACCCTGCGGCATGTGGGGTACCTTCACCATCATCAAGCGAACGGTCTCACCGCTATCTAGCTCAAACCTATCAGCAGCTAAAACTTTACGGAGCTTACCTTCAGCGCACAGCATCAAGCCTTTCTCGCCCTCCTTAGCGGCAAGTATGGGACTGTTCGATAATATCAAGGCAACAATCAGTAAGATTTTCTTCATCCAAGCAGCTCCCTTACAGCTCAGCATCTTGATATAGCTGGCAAAGTCAATCTCTTTGCATAAGCGCTAGATTATTTCACACCACGACATTATGATGTTGCAAAATATGCATTTCACATGTGTTCCATACGCACATCTTTAAGAGATAATCTTTATGCCTGATAACAAAGAGCCAACGAACACTTCACTTGATCCTGAAAACTGGGATGATTTTCGCAGAAAAATGCACGAAGTTGCTGACAGCCTCGTTGATAAAATGCAAGGCGTTGGAGATGGTCCCGTATGGCAGCCTGTGCCAAAAGACGTTATAAATGCGCTTGATGTCCCCATGCCTAAAGCCGGTCAAGGCACTGATAACACAGTAAAAATTCTAGAAGAACAGATTTTGCCCTATCCCGCTGGAAATAGCCATCCTCGCTTTATGGGCTGGGTACAAGGCGGCGGCACAACAGGCAGTGTGATCGCCAGCATGTATGAAGCCGCGATGAATTCCAATGTGGGCGGTCGTGAGCATGTTGCAGTTTATGTTGAAAAACAGGTTACTAAA
>CBFDBT010000031.1:0-18909 GCA_965603115.1 uncultured Alphaproteobacteria bacterium | reverse complement strand
TTCCAGCAGACCTCGCCAGCAAAATCGCCAAGACCTTCAATAGAGAGCATAGCCTCATCGCCGATAGCAAGCGGTGCCAAGCATGTGACATGTGTGCCGGCTAAAGAAACATCTCTAACTTCACAGTCAAACACTTTATCGTCCATGGTGGTTAATTTTGCTGTCCAAATAACAGGCTTGCGATCGTCTCGTCGGGAATTATCATTATCTGTCATGTATCTCACCTTCTTCGATAGTCTAAATAGCTACCCTAAATTAGGATAAAACGCAAGAATGCTTGTACATCTGACAATGTTTTAGTTAAATAAACACTAAGATTTTGGAGAATGTACATGGTGTTGCTAATTAATATGGTTAGGTCTGTTGTTTTTAACTGTCTGTTCTTTGCTTGGACAGCATTTGTAATCCTATGTTCTCCCTTCCTAGCCATGGCCTCATCGAGCGTTCCAATATGCAAATCTCTGCGCTTATGGTCCCATGTTTCCATGTTCATAACGCGCTGGGTCATGGGCATAACAACAGAAATTCGCAGCTTGGAAAATATTCCAAAGGATAGCCCTGCTATCGTGGTCGCCAAACACCAAAGTAATTTCGATGCCGTTCTTGCCTGGCAACTTCGAGATAGATTAACGGCTTTTGCTAAAAAAGAGCTCTTTCGGGTCCCCTTGCTTGGGGTTATTTTCAAGAAAATTGGGGTTATCCGTGTTGACCGCGGTTCAGGGAAGTCTTTTGATGAAATGCAGCTTGTCGCTAACTATTTGCGTGAAACCAACAATTTAATACTCATATTCCCAGAGGCTACTCGCGTACCCCCGGGTGTTCGAAAAAAGCTCAAAAGCGGCGCATATCACCTCTATAAGGGCTACGATATTCCTGTTTATCCTGTCGCCACAAACACAGGCCAGTTTTGGCGTAAAGGCTTTTGGCACTCTGCCGGAAAAGTGGTTTATGAAGTTGGTGAGCCCTTGCCGCAAGGCTTAGAGAAAAAAGACTTTATGGCCGCAATGCATGAAAAAGTGGTGCTGCGATCAGATGAGCTTATGCGGGAGCAGGGCATGGACCTTCCTCCACATGAGGAGCAACCTCTCTATATTAAAAAGCGAAAATAAATATACGCTTTATCCAAGTCAAATATATGAAAATATTATTTCGCTCTGCCGGATAATTTTTCTGCTGTTCTCAAGCCTCCAAGACCCAGCATTGCAAGCACAAGTTCTAAAAGAGAATCTGTCATCAGGACTGGTGCTATAAGGTCGGACCCTGTCAGCGCAATGCACCATTCAAATAGTGGGTGGCCAATGAAAGCCCATAAAAAACCCAATCCGCAAACCCAGCCGATAAAGGGTCGCCATCCCGCAACAAAAAGAGAGCGATGCGCCGCTTCAATTTTATTTATCTCCGCTTGAAGGATATGTGGCCTTTGGCGAAGCTTATCCAATAAGAGCTTGGCATTGGCTCTTTCATCATCACTGGTGAATATTTTATCAAAAGCATTACCGATAGCAGACACTGCATCAACAGCTGGCCCGCCAATTAGCCGCGTTAAAATTGACATGATATTTTCCTGAAAAAATTTTTGAGATACAATTAAAAAAGCCACCCGGTTAAGGTGGCTTTAACCCGCAGTTGCGGATGGTCTAAAAAAGATGCGGTCTCAGCGTTACATTGTCAAGCAGGGGACAATCACGATTTTCTTCCTCAAATCAACAATTTATGTGTTGGTCATAAGAGCTGTGATAAAAATTAGCCTTGAGTTTCACCATTTTCGAGATGAACAATAAGCGCCAGATGATCCCCACGAAGCGCTAGTTCTTTTTGCGAGTTACGCGGTAAAGGAACCTTTTTATCAAGACAATGCTTAAGAATTATTGGTGCCAATTCGGCAGACGTAATATGTGTTTCTTCTTGTGCGTTCTGCTCTTTAACAGTAATCATCACTTCACCAGCGTGATCATGGCATGGGCAAAGCTGCGTAACATTGTCCATACCCCTTTCCTCAAATATAGGCTGCATAGCTTCTGCGAGCTCTTCGTCAGAGAAAATGATACTTCGTGACTCAAATAACATATTATAATTCCATATTTTATAGATTAAATCTTACCGCAAAACATCACTGCTGAAACAAAGCTACCAACAAATGCTTTTAAGTTCCAGATAATTCATTAGGTCTATTTTTCCAAGCCCTTATAACAGCATTCGCCATCGTGGCTAGTGGAATAGCAAAAAAGACGCCCCATAGACCCCAAATACCACCGAATATCAATATAGCTACTATAATAGCGTTAGGGTGAAGTTTTACCACTTCAGAAAACATAAAGGGCACAAGCACATTACCATCAAGCGCTTGCAATATTAAATAGGCTATCACCGTCCATGCCAGATCAGCACCAAAACCCCACTGGGCATAAGCAACGAGGGCAACAGGTAAGGTTACAATAGCGGCACCAATATAAGGAATAAGCACACTGAACCCAGTGACAACCGCTAGTAAGGTTGCGAATTTCAGACCCAAAAATTGATAAACCGCAAAACTCACTAAACCAACAATGATAATTTCATAAAACTTGCCGCGTGCGTAGTCTCCAGCACGTTCAACGCTTTCCTTCCAAACTTCTGTCACCAAACCACGTTCAGTTGGGAAAAACCCAGCCATCCATGCGGAAATTTGTTCTTTATCTTTCAGGAAAAAGAAAACCATCACAGGAACCAAAATCATATAAACCGCGATCGACAAAGCACCCGCAACCCCGCTCAAAGAATATTGAAGCAATTTAGGGCCCATGTTTGCCACTTCTTCGCCCAGCTGAATAAACCAGCTGTGCACCTGATCCGCCGAGAGTAACTCAGGAAATTTATCCTGCAAGCTCAACATCACGGACTTCAAACTGACCATCATATCCGGCGTTGCATTAATAAATTGGGCAATCTGTTCAAAAAGTAGCGGTAATACAGTGATGATAACAATGAGACTAACCATGCTGAAAACAATAAAAACCAAAACGGAAGCAAATAGATGACTTGCGCCTCTTTTCTTCAGCCAAGTCACCGCGCCGTCAAGCAAGAAAGCAATAACGATAGCCGCAATGACGGGCGCGAGCATGTCGGCAAACAAGACAACAATAATTACACACAGGAAAAGTACAAAAAAGAGCAACACCATCTGACTGTCAGACAAAGCTCTTTTAATCCAGTCGCTTATAATATCCATAGGTTTTCCCTAATATATGTCGGTATCTCTTAACGCCCTAAGCCAGTGCTCGTGCCACCATCTACAACAATATTAGCACCATTCATATAGGCTGCATCGTTACTTGCAAGATATAATACTGTTTTTGCAACATCCATGGGGTCCGCTGGGCCACCCTCTGGGAATCCGCCTGCAAATTTTTCCATATCTCCTCCTATATCGGCAAGAGCACGGTCTAGCATTGGTGTTTTCATTGGCCCTGGGGAAATTGCATTAATTCTAATCCCAGTGGGAGCATAATCCATAGCTGCACTTTTCGTCAGACCTAAAATGGCGTGTTTACTCATGCCATAAGCTGCAATCCATCCAGCCCCACTGCGTGATAATATAGATGCAGTATTCACAATCACACCAGATTTATTTTTTTCCATCGCCGCAATTTCATGGCGCATGGCATACCAAACACCCATAACATTGGTTTGAAAAACATCATCGACCATATCAAGGGGCAAGTCAGCCATTTTACCAGATTTATGGCTAATGCCAGCATTATTAAAGGCAATATCTATCGTACCGTGCTTGTCGATAGCCCCGGTTACAAAGTCTTTGACTTCCTGCTCGCGTCTTACGTCACAGTGATGATAAATTGCTTCCCCGCCTGAGGCCGCAACTTCATCCTCAACTCGTTTGCCATCACTATCAATCAAGCCGCAAAAATAAACTTTAGACCCTTCACTAGCAAAGGATTTAACGACGGCCTCGCCCAAACCCGACGTACCGCCTGTTACAAGCGTAATTTTATTTTCAAAGCGCGGCATAGAGTTTACCCATGTTTTAACAAAAATGTTTCATCAATTTATACTAGTTCGGCTGTAGAGCAAAGCGCATTTACCGATCAATGATGATGATTATGATGATGGTGAGAAAGAGACTTTGGTAAAAGATAGCCAATCGTACTGCGCCCTCCAAATCGAGTTATGAAAAATACCAAAACTACTCCATATATATTAAGCATATACTGGCCAATAATTAGGTCTGGTAGATAACTAAGCGGCACGATGGCAAAAAGTATAAGCCACAAAACGATACTTAGTGGCGCTAAAAACCGCAAGCGCCGTGCTATATGGGCTACGAAGGTTAGTGCTAGCAACAAAGGCGAGATAGCAGCTCCAAAAGATATCAAGCGATCAAAGGCATCGGCGTGTTCTTTATCATGAAGCCCCGCCATACCTTCTCCAGGAAGAGGGTGGCCAATCATATGAAGTACAAAAATAGAAATAATCAAAATTGCGCCCATAAGAGAGCCAAACTTATGACGGCCGCGGCCACGCCCTCGCTCTAAGTCTTCATGATCCAAGGGGTGGAGAATGATATGTAATAAGGACCCGGCAGCAAAAGCTTGCACTAGCTCAATTTCAGGCGCCGCCATAACATTAAGCAACAAATTAGTTGATCCATAACCCAAAAGTGTTGCGACTGCGATTATACTAACAAAAATCAGCCCCGCGCGCCTGCCTTCCTGATTTATCATCATCCACCATATGGCAGCTCCTAGACCAAACCTGTGCAAAATCATGCTCATGGCAACACTCTGCGCTTGCTCTTCACCTTCTATTAGGCGCAACACTGCCCCATCGCCCAAGGCATGCAGCGCCATAGCAAAAGCAGGAATATAAAGCGCCAGCCTGTGTGTCGGGACCTCACGACCTTTGAGCAAAAACTCTGCAACATTAGGCAGCGCAAGGCCCGCTAAAAAGATAAAGGGTATATAGGAGATTTTCGATTCAAGCACGGCTGGCATAATGTTAAAAGCGATAATACCAAGCACCGCAATAACCACAAAGCCATCCATGGCCTGCCGCCAATCGACATGCCTCTGCAATTGCTTGCCAAACAAAGGCGCAATATACAAAATTAACACGCTTATAATAACCGCTGACAGCACCAAAACACCTCTAGGATAAACTGATTCGATTACGTTATATTATAACGGCGCTTTCTTTACTAGCGATTCCAGCATTTGGAGTGAGCAAAAAGAAAAGGGCGACAAAAATGTCACCCCCCTCATTAACTCTCTTAATCAGCCTTGCAGCAGATATTAATCTTCAAGGCTTATCAATTCAACCTCAAACACCAATGTTGCATTGGGCGGAATAGTGCGACTGCCATTCGGGCCATAACCCAGGTCGCCTGGAATGAAAAATGTGAATTTGGCACCTTCACTCATCAATTGCAGGCCTTCAGTCCAGCCCGGAATAACCTGATTAAGAGCAAAGGTAGCCGGTTCCCCGCGTTTATAACTGCTGTCGAACTCATTGCCATCAATAAGTTGACCAGCATAATGCACAGTTACCTCTGTTGATGGGCCGGCAGGTTTTGCTCCAGTGCCTTCATCAATAACCTTATACTGCAAGCCAGATTCAGTTGTTACGACCCCATCAGCTTTAGCGTTTTCTTCCAAAAAAGCAACTTGCTGTGCTGTAAACTCAGCAATCCATTTTTCTGCTTGCGCGCGTTGCTGCGCTTCTGCTTCTTCAGCCGATTTAATAGAAAGCAATTCCATTTCAAAAATCAGTACTGAATTGGCTGGAATTGGACCCGCTTCACGATCGCCGTAAGCAATATCAGACGGAATGGTTAAGCGCCACTTAGAACCAGTTGGCATCAACTGGAGAGCTTCAACCCAACCAGGAATCAAGCCACCAACAGGAAATACAGCAGGCTCACCGCGCTTATAACTACTGTCAAATTCGGTTCCATCAAGCAAACTACCGGCATAATGCACTTCGGCATAATCCTCAGCAGTTGGGATAGTCCCTGTACCTTCGGTTATAATTTCATATTGCAGGCCGCTCTCGGTTACAATAACACCTTCTTTTTTCGCATTTTCATCTAAATAATCTTGTGACACTTTGGCCAACTCCTCTTTGGTTTTACTAACGTCAGCAGTGGTTTGCTCTATAATGTCAGTATCTTTTTTATCCGCAGCCTTGTCACAAGCTACAGGTAGCAGGGCTAACGTCGCAATGAGCATCAGCTTGATATCAAATCGTTTCATAATAAAATTTTTCCAACTCATAAATGTTGAGTGTTAGCAGATATTCTGCCATTCTGCGCGAGACCATAACGATTTTGGGCCATAGGGGGAAGGATTATTTTAGGTAAAGATTTATGACGGCAAACATTAGTGATAATGAGATTAGCAAGGCCCTGATGAAGGCCATAACAGAGGCTCACTCAGTTGCACCCCGTGAGGTCGCTCTCAGCCTGATGGATAAAACAGACCCATGGCAAAAAATTCTACCGAGAATTCGTAGTGTTGCCACCCAATTACACAAAAGTGGTGATCTGGTTTTTATACGTAAAAAGAAAATTGTCGACCCTGAGGGCCTGAAGGGCGTTTATCGATTTGCCAAACCTGAAGATCAAACGCAAGAAAGCCCTTGAGGAATTTGGATGATGGCGATGATTGATGAAAATGAAATAGACCGCTTGGTTGCCGATATTGGCCTTGATGATTTCAAGATGTTACTCGATGCTTTTTTGAAAGAGTATAATAGCAAGATTAAAAGCCTTAAGAGCAATTTAAACACCACAAACCACGACCTTCTTGAGTTGGACAGTCACACGCTAAAATCTCTTGCCCGCACATTTGGCGCTATCGAACTCGGCGAGGCCTGCTCCCAATTAGAGCAAGCGGCAAAACATCGTGAAAAAGCTAACTACCACGAATTCTTTGAAGCAATACAAACGAGCGGAAACCGTGCTGTAGAAGCCCTTCAAAAAAACCACTCTTAATATTTAAAAGACTTTTATCAGACCAATTTACGCTCAATAGCATCCCAAATGGTCGCCTCAAGCTCAATATTTTGAAACCTGTTTATGGCTTGCAATCCGGTTGGCGAAGTGACGTTAATTTCGGTCAGCCAATCGCCGATAACATCAATACCCACAAAAATTAATCCACGTGATTTAAGGTCATCGCGAAGACGGTCGCATATATAGCGCTCGCGCTCGGTGAGAACAGTGTCTTCAGCGCGACCACCCGCGACCAGGTTTGAGCGCACTTCGCCCTCCATCGGAACACGGTTAATCGCACCAACCGCCTCACCATCCACCAAAATGATGCGCTTGTCGCCACCACGCACTTCGGGCAGAAATTTTTGTACCATTACCGGCTCACGGCTCCCTGCCATAAACATTTCATGCAAAGAACCAAGGTTACTATCGCCTTGTTTGAGATAAAAAACACCGTCCCCACCCATGCCATAAAGTGGTTTTACAATAATTTCACCGTGTTCAGCGCGAAAGGCTTGAATTTCGTCGAGACGCCGCGTGATCATGGTTGGTGGCATCAAGTCAACAAACTTGGTGACAAAGAGCTTTTCCGGTGCATTGCGCACCTCTATTGGATCATTAACCACCAAGGTTTTTGGGTGCACAAGCTCGAGTAGATGCGTCGCTGTAATGTAAGCCATGTCAAAGGGCGGATCTTGGCGCATCAAAACCACATCAACATCCTCAGCGAGGTCTATAGTTATTTCCGGCCCAAATGTATAATGATTACCCTCTTCACGGCGCAGTTCCATTTTATGAGCCCTCGCCATCACCTTACCGTGGTTATAAGTAAGGTCTTCTGGCAAGTAATGATAAAGCTGATACCCACGCTTTTGAGCCTCAAGACCCAATACAAAACTGCTATCGCCGCCAAGGTTAATCGCGGCGATATCATCCATCTGCATGGCAACATTTAGTGGCTTTTGTGTCATAACATGCTCTCTATCTTATGGGCTGCACCACCATTGTACTTACTTAACCTTGGTTTGATCAATCCAATTCCGTACATTCTCTTCCATTATGCTTAGCGGTACTGCACCATTTTGAAGAATAATATTGTGGAACCCACCATAGCTGAACTTTTCGCCAAGTTCATCCATAGAAAGTTGGCGCAATTCCATAATCTTTAACTTGCCAATCATATAGGCCGTCGCTTGGCCCGGCATCACAATATAGCGCTCAATCGCATTTATAGAATCACCTTTTGGATTAGGCGTATTATCAAGCAAATATTTAATAGCCTCTTCACGAGTCCATTTTTTTGAGTGAATTCCTGTATCTACGACCAAGCGACAAGCACGCCATAGCTCCATAGCCAAGCGACCAAAGTCTGAATAGGGGTCTGTATAAAAGCCCATATCTTTACCAAGCTCTTCGGTATAGAGCCCCCATCCTTCGCTGTAAGCTGTGAACCGACCCACGCGCTGAAATAGAGGAACGCCTTCAAGTTCTTGGGAAATAGCAATCTGAAAGTGATGCCCCGGTATGCCTTCATGATATGCTAGCGCTTCTAGCTGGTAAAGTGGCATATCCTTCATGTTACCAAGATTTGCGTAGAAATACCCCGGGCGAGAACCATCTGGAGCGGATCTGCTATAAAAAGCTTTTCCTGCAGAATTTTCTCTAAATTTTTCAACGGCACGAACTTCCATAGGCGCTTTTGGCATCAGGTCAAAATACTCAGGAGCCTTTTCTCGCATAATGTCAATCATACTCGTCGCTAGAGCTATATATTCTGCTCGGCCCTGCTCTGTGTCTGGCTTGTAAAACTGTGCATCGGTGCGGGTGAATTCAAAGAAATCTTGCAAGCTGCCTTTAAAACCCACGGTCTTCATAATCTCATGCATCGCTGTGTGAATGCGCTTAACATTTTCTAGGCCGATGTTATGAATTTCATCCGCTGTCAGGTCTGTCGTCGTATAGTCTTTCAAGCGCGCTTGGTAAAAAGCATCACCATTTGGGAATTTCCATACGCCGTCATCGGTGGTAGCCACAGTGCTCTGGCGCTCAAGTTCCGCAATCAGGCTCTCATATGCTGGCTTAACCGTTTGTAATAGTGCAGCTTTTGCCTCGGCTAACATTGCTGCTGTCACATCCTCAGCCAGCTCGAGTTTAGCCAGTTTTTTTGAAAAAGTGGCCAGCAGCGCGCTATCCTTACCGCTACCGTCAAAAGGCACACCAGATATTACGTTTCTGGTTGCTTCAAGTACGCTAGGGTAAACAAATTTAGGCGGCAGAACACCCGCCTTTTCATTAGCCTGCATTGTTGTAATGACATCAGCCATCACCTGATCGACACCATTTAAGCGTGTAATATAAGCCTTAGCATCTGCTTGGGATGCAAACCTGTGAACATTGGCGAGATGGGTTACAATTGAGGTATGCGTGCCACCCATCTGGTTAATCGGGTAGGAATAGCGACGGTATGCATCACTATCGATAGTGCGTTGTGTGCCAAGCTCAAAGAGCCGGTAGCTAAGTTGGTCAGCTTCATTCAGTGCCGAGACATCAAAGGCTTTAAGTTTTTCTAATTGAGATTTAGAGAGTGCTATATACGCATCTCTAGCACTATCAGAGTTATCATCCCATTCATCATTGCGAGAATTATCCCCCAGATACTCTGAATATTGTGGGCTTAGGGCTAAACGCTCTTTCATCGCATCTGCAAAAAATGCCTGAATTTTCTCATGTTGACTTTGATCGGCGCTGACAGCAGATTTCTCTTTGCTCTCTGTTTTGCCAGTGTCCGGACTACAGGCCGTAAGCGTTGCTATAACGGCAAGTGATACTAGAGATAATTTTTTCATAACATAAACCTCTTTCAATATATATTTAATAAGATGCGGCGTGTGCCGCGCCAGATCGTGGGTCTGCTGCGCCTTGGAGCACACCATCTTTAATCATTATAGTTTGTACGCTGCCGATAATTCGGGTGCGAATTTTGCCGTTTCTTCTGGCTACGTTGTGACCCATGGCCTCAAGTAAGGCTATTGTATCGGCTGAAAAGCCGGGCTCAAGGAAAAGCATGTCCGGCAACCACTGGTGATGCAAACGCGGCGCTGCGTTGGCCTGCATGGCATTCATGCCAAACTCGGTCATATTCAGAACCTGCTGCATGGTATTGGTAATGATGGTACTGCCCCCCGGTGTGCCTGTTGCGATGAAGGGCTTTCCATCTTTAAAAACAATGGTTGGTGTCATCGAAGACAAGGGCCGTTTTCCCGCTTCAATAGCGTTTGCCTCATCGCCGACAAGGCCGTATGAGTTTGGCGTGCCGGGCTTGGATGAGAAGTCATCCATTTCATTGTTTAGCAGAAAACCAGCGCCCGTTACGGCCTTGCCGTTACCGTAGCCGTTATTCAGTGTGGTGGTGGTAGAAACTACATTGCCAAATCTGTCCGCGACCGAATAGTGCGTTGTTTCATTGCTTTCATAGGGTAGGTCTTTTGCCGGTGCCACTTCCGAAGAACGGGTCGCTTTATCGGTCTTAATTTTTGCCCGAATGCTCTCAGCATATGCTTTATCGGTGAGTGTCTTTGTCGGCACATTATAAAAATCAGGGTCGCCCAGATGCTTGGAACGATCCGCATAAGCATAGCGCATGGCTTCATTTAGCCGATGTACGTAAGCTGCACTATTATGACCCATGGCTCTCAGATCATAGCCTTCAAGCACATTGAGCATTTGCACCATATGCACGCCACCCGATGATGGCGGCGGCATGGAAACCACCTTGTGACCGCGGAATGTCCCGCTCACCGCTTCGCGCTCGACAACTTTATAATTCTTCAGATCAGCGTGACTCATGATGCCCGCGCCAGCTTTCATTTCAGCGACAATCTTGTCCGCCGTCTCGCCTTCATAAAAACCTAATGCACCCTTGGCTGAAATAAGTTTGAGTGTATGAGCCAGATCGCTTTGTCGTATCACTTCACCCGGTTGGTAAAGCTTGCCACCCTCTTTATAGAAGTAGCTCATTGAGGCTGTGCTTGTACCGAGTTTTTTCTTGGCGCGGTTTAAACTGGCATGCAGCGTCCATGAAACCTTAAAGCCTTCTTCGGCCAGACGGATGGCGGGGGCTAAAACGTCTGCGCGAGAAAGCTTGCCATATTTACTATGAACGTGGAGCATGCCGGCGACCGAGCCAGGCACACCGGACGCATTGAGCGACATACGGGCCTTGTCGTTATCAACATCGCCCTTCGCGTCGAGGAACATATCCCTGTGAGAGAGGGCTGGCGCCATCTCGCGATAATCAAAGGCAAAAGTTTTATCAGCTTCCTTCATGTAAACCATCATGAAGCCGCCGCCACCGATGTTACCCGCTGTCGGGTGGGTTACCGCAAGGGCAAAACCAGTAGCAACTGCAGCGTCAACTGCATTACCGCCTTTTTTGAGAATTTCAAGCCCCGCTTCACTGGCATAATATTCCTGTGAAACCACCATGCCATTGAGGCCAATCGTCGGCTGGCTCGTTGCACGATAAGAAACAACAGGTGCCTCTTGCGCATAACTAAAAGAGCTAATGAACACTAAACTCAAAGCAAAATAAACACTCTTTACAAATCTATGCATAACCACCCCGTTTTATAATATTTTATCTACAAACACTCTTCAAACCCTAGTGTATACCTCATAAAAAGCAACGTATATGAAGAAATACTATCTCATCAGTAAACAAATGGATCTTCCCGCATATAAAGGCTCGCGATCCATTTAGTGCCTGCCTTAACGCTAAAGGCTTCATGTACACTTTGATCATCCAAGGTACCATCGTCCAAAATATTATGGATAACGATAGCCTCGCCCGCATCGCCCTTAATCTTCTCATTCATCACACAAAAGTGTGTCTCGCCGCCCTCATAATTATCATTGAGATACAAGAGCACCGATTTTACACGCTGGCCACCGCGCAAGAGATCAGCGTTGCTTTCGGGCGTGCCTTCAAAGCCATCAAGGTGAGGGACAAAAACTTGGCCGGGGCTATATAATAAAATCTGTAAATATTCGCCGTGTTCAACCGTCATTCCAGCACTTGCAGCCATACGCGCGCTAATGGCGTGACTGGCAATATCCATCTCCATCGGCAGGAATATACGCTGCATACAGTCTTTTTGTGGGTCAGCTTCAGGCGCACCCGTTTTCGGATCAATCACCGACGCTACATACATGCCAGGTGCTGCAATACCTATTAAATGGTGACACAGTTCAACCGGCACAAGGCCCTTAAAGCTTTTAACCGTTGGCCGGTCAAATAAAGTGGTCTGATTTGGCAAGGCCATGCCAGATTCACTGGTAAATATTTTTTTCAAAGCAGACAGATCGAGTGATGGGACATCCGTAACGTCTGGAGCACTGCTTTGCGCCGAGGTAGTGATGTTCGCGCTATATTCTGGTGCGCAGGGGTGCCCCATCTCCTTGGCACCATCACACCAGTAAGCTGCCAAAGCAGCATCAATGCGCTCGTCGCCCAATATATGGCGATGGGATAAAATCATTGCAGAGTGGATGTCGCCCTGTGTAGCCGCTGCCATCAATAATTCATGACAAAGGGCATCCTCTTCACCATGTAAAATTAGCAATAAAGCGACTTCTCGTAGGGCGCCACTGCGGCCCAGAGCTGCATTTGATAGCAAAATATCAAGAGCTGCTAGCCAGTCTCGCTCAACACAGTAGCCGCTCGCCAACATCACAGATAACATCTGGCTCGCCGCACCATA
Organism: uncultured Alphaproteobacteria bacterium; assembly: GCA_965603115.1. Taxonomy (GTDB): domain Bacteria; phylum Pseudomonadota; class Alphaproteobacteria; order Sphingomonadales; family Kordiimonadaceae; genus CBFDBT01. The sequence continues at coordinate 6,165 of CBFDBT010000031.1, read as the reverse complement.
ACCCCCTTCGTGCAACTGGATAATCATCTCGGCTGCACGGACGGTGTCTCTAGTCACCAACTGACCACTCATGTAAAAATTGGCAAGGGTAAAACGCGCATCTTTATGGTTGTTTGCTGCGGCTTTTCTAAGCCATGTCAGAGCATTGTCGCCCTGTTTCTCGCCCATAAGCAAAGCCGCCAGACGGTACTGGGCATCAGCGTCACCAGATTGGGCTTTTGTCACAAGCGCTTGGGCATTGAATTCTTCAGCCATGTTTATATCCTAAACATCTCTCATCTTGAGGGCAGCAATGAAAGCATTATGCGGTATTTCTACCTTGCCATACATGCGCATTTTCTTTTTACCCTTCTTCTGTTTTTCCAGAAGCTTCTTCTTACGGCTAATGTCGCCGCCATAACATTTTGCGGTCACATCTTTGCGCATCGCCGAGAGCGTTTCGCGGGCAATAACCTTGCCGCCGATAGCCGCTTGAATTGGAATTTTAAACAGGGCGCGAGGTATAAGGTCTTTCAATCGCTCACACAGTGCGCTGCCACGATTTTGCGCAGCAGAGCGGTGCACAAGCATCGACAAAGCGTCCACAGGTTCAGCGTTAACGAGTATTGACATTTTCACAAGGTCAGATTCAACGTAGCCATGCAATTCGTAGTCAAAGCTAGCGTAACCGCGGCTGACAGACTTTAGACGGTCATAAAAATCATAAACCACTTCGTTAAGCGGCAAACGGTATTTAAGCATAGCGCGTGTGCCAACATAGGTGAGGTCATCTTGAATCCCGCGCTTGTCTTCACAGAGCTTTAACACCACACCTAAATATTCATCCGGCACTAAAATAGTAGCATCAATCCACGGTTCTTCTATTGAACTGACCAAAACAGTGTCAGGCATATCGGCTGGGTTATGAAGCTCAATCATCTCGCCGCTGGTCATATGGATTTTATAGATAACGCTTGGGCTGGTGGTGATAAGTTCCAAGTCAAACTCTCTCCACAGGCGCTCTTGAATTATCTCAAGATGCAACATGCCCAAAAACCCGCAGCGATAACCAAATCCAAGCGCCGTCGAGCTCTCAGGCTCAAACTCAAAGCTCGCATCGTTCAGTCTAAGCTTGGCAAGGCTATCACGAAGCTTGGGGTAGTCATCAGCGTCAGCCGGGAAAAGGCCACAAAAAACAACGGCCTGTGAAGGCTTAAATCCCGGCAGGGCTTCAGCACAAGGTTTTTTAACGTCGGTAATGGTATCCCCAACATGGGTGTCCGCCACTTCTTTGATCTGGGCTGTGATAAAGCCAACTTCGCCGGGCCCAAGTTCATCCACTGCAACATTTTTAGGAGTAAAGACACCAACACGATCGACACTGTGCTCGGTGCCAGCTGCCATAAATTTAACAGCTTTGCCTTTTTTAAGAGTACCATCAATAACGCGCACCAAGACCATCACACCAAGATAGGCATCATACCAACTATCAACCAATAGCGCCTTGAGGGGTGCATCCCTGTCGCCCTTCGGTGAAGGTAGCTTCGTAACCACAGCTTCCAGCACATCCTTAATGCCAACACCGGATTTTGCAGAACATTCCACAGCATCTTCTGTATCAATGCCGATGACGTCTTCAATTTGTAACTTAACCCGCTCTGGCTCAGCCGCTGGTAGGTCAATTTTGTTTAATACAGTGACAATCTCATGATCATTTTCAATAGCCTGATAGACGTTAGCTAATGTTTGCGCTTCCACGCCCTGACTGGCATCCACCACAAGAAGAGAGCCTTCACACGCACTAAGACAGCGCGAAACCTCATAGGCAAAATCAACGTGACCGGGCGTGTCCATCAAGTTAAGAACGTATATTTCACCGTCATCAGCTTTATATTCCAGACGCACCGTCTGGGCTTTAATGGTGATACCGCGCTCGCGCTCAATATCCATGTTGTCAAGAACCTGCTCTTGCATGTCACGTTCAGCAAGGCCACCGGTTGTTTGAATTAAACGATCAGCGAGTGTGGATTTACCATGGTCGATATGTGCGACGATAGAAAAATTACGAATGTGTTTAAGGTCTGTCATAAATTAACAATGGCTACTCTATAAATCTGCAAGAATTTTATCAGGCGGTGTATGGCCGTCAGCGAAGGTCTTGATGTTTATCAGCACCTTTTCACCCGTTGCTTGCCGCGCTTCAAAAGTTGCTGACCCCATATGCGGAATAAGCACAACATTATCAAGCTCTAAAAGCTTTGGGTTTACTTCTGGTTCCTGTTCAAAAACATCAAGTCCCGCACCAGATATAGTGCCATCTGCTATCAAGTCTGCCAGCGCGTCTTCATCAATGAGCTCACCACGCGCCGTGTTGATAACATAGGCATGTTGCGGCAAAAGCTTTAGGCGGTCCTTGTTCATAAGGTGGTGTGTTTTCGCTGTCAGTGGGCAATTGATGCTAATCACGTCCATCTGCCCCAGCATCTCATCAAGGCTTTCCCAGTATGTTGCTTCAAGCTCACGCTCTATACTCTCGTGAACACGGCGGCTATTATGATAATGCACGGACATGCCAAAGGCTTTAGCCCGTTTGGCAATGGCGGAACCAATGCGACCCATACCAATAATACCAAGGCTTTTGCCTTGTATGCTATGGCCCAAAAATGTCATTGGGCGCCAACCATCCCACTTACCCGCACGCAGTATCTTTTCGCCTTGAAAAATTCTACGCGGCACTGCAAGCACAAGAGCCATAGCCAAATCAGCCGTTTCTTCTGTGAGAACACCTGGGGTATTGGTGACCACAATGCCTTTCGCGTGAGCTGCTTGCATGTCTATGTGATTAACGCCCATGCCAAAATTGGCAATCATTTTAAACTGCGGTCCAGCTTGGTTTATAATGTCAGCGGTAATATTGTCCGTCACGGTAGAGACAAAAACATCGGCTTCTTTAAAAGCTGCGATTAAATCGCCTTCGGAAAAGCTTTTATCTTCTAGGTTCAGCTCAACATCAAAAAGCTCGGCCATACGGGCTTCAATAGAGTCAGGAATTTTCCTGCTAACAATAACCTTTGGTTTGCGATTGGTTGCCATTTGATTCATAGCGTTATATGACCTTTATATGAAAGTTGCGATAAGCAGCTTTGTTTCGCTGTTATTTAACAGATGGCGAGCTTTAAAGAAATAACTTACTTTGGAGATTAGCTCTATGTTGCGTGTTTTTTTCACTTTTATGCTCATTATGACACTTTTTTTCACTTTTCAGCCAACTGAGGCTCAAGAGATAGGTGAAAGCGGCAACCCTCTACCCCGTTTTGTCTCCATCGCAACAGATAAAATTTACATGCGCACGGGTCCTGGTCGCAATTATCCCATTCAATGGATCTACACATCCCCAAAACTGCCCCTTAAAGTAATAGAAGAATATGGTCCATGGCGCCGTGTCATGGATTTTCAGGATGTGACGGGCTGGATGCATCGCTCCCTTTTATCTTCAAAACGCACCGCCATGATTGTTGGTGGGCCACAATCGCTACGCAACAAACCCAGCATAACTGCAAATATTAATGCCCACTTGCAAAAAGGTGTCATTGCAACCATTGAAGAATGCGGTAAAAATTGGTGCAAGCTCCAGCACCCTCAAGTAACCGGCTGGCTCCCACGTGCTGGTATTTATGGTGTGCTCGACGGCGAAGTAATTGATTAATTTTATTTTGACCCGACAGAAAGTAATGAATGGCCGACTCTGATTTTAGCATAGATATAGCCCATACATCTTATGACATTGCAGCCGTAAAGCAGCTCTGTATAGACTATTCCAACTGGCTACCTGTAGACCTTGCTTTCCAAGACTTTAATCAGGAATTACATGACTTTCCAAAGGGATTTGTTTGTTTAATTCTTGCCAAGCAAGATGGAAAAGCTGTTGGGGCTGTCGCATTGAAGGCACACAGCAAAACAACCTGCGAAATGAAACGTCTTTTTGTTAAGCCGCAAGCCCACGGCAAAGGGATAGGCAAATTGCTGAGCCAGCGCATAATGCAAGAAGCAAAAAAGCTGGGCTATAGTGAAATGATTCTCGATAGCTTAAAGCGACTCAAACCCGCCGTTGCGCTCTATCAAAGCCTTGGGTTTACAGAAATAGAACCTTACAATTTCAATCCTGAAGATGATGTTATTTATATGCGAAGAGAATTGTAACTGAAAAACACCCCTAGTCATTCCGGCCTCCGAGCCGGAATCTATTATACCAGTGGGCAAGTATCTTTATATGCGACCTAATACTGAGAGGTTTGAACCCGGCTTATGGCCCAAATAGATTGCGGGTCATTTCTCACTTCGTGAGGCCCGCAATGACAGTGCTTAGTAAACTAAAAAGGCGGCTATAAAGCCACCTTTTAAAATTTAACAACTAATCCGAAGACATTTATGTCGAGGCAAGCGTGACTACGCGCCCGCAGCGTAGCGAGGATACCAGAGAAAAGAGGTTAATCCCCAGTCATAATCCGGTCAACGAGTTGCTTTACAGATGGAATGAACCCATTGGAATAAAAAGGATCAGTTCCAAAACGGAAAGCATTATGGCCTGCAAAGACAAGATTATCATCAACCGAGCCACCATGTGCCACATCATCTAGCGTGTCTTGAATACAAAAACTACGCGGGTCCGCAAGGCGGCCTGTTGTATTTTTCTCATTATCTGCCCAAGATGAAAAACGACACTGGCTCAAACACCCAACGCAGTCTTTTTGCAGCTTCTTGATAGAAGCACAACGATCTGGTGTTGTGAAAATAATAGTGTCGTCTGGTGTTTTCATCGCTTTAACTTTACCAGCAGCGATTAGCCTTTCAGCTTTTTCTTTGCCTTCTGATTTGACCCAATATTTTTTACGATCAACAATAAGTTCGACAGAAAATTCTTCGCTTTGCTGCTTTGAAAACTCTACTTCAGTCGCTTTGCGCTCAACCATTTCGCCAATAAAGCTATTTCTAACAGCACTTGAGAAAAAACCAGTTGGACTAAAGTTTTGCAGTAACACATCGCCATCTTTTAGACCGAGCAACTTTTGCTTCCATGTGTCTGATATCTGACTTTCTTTAGTCAGCATGGGACGCGTGCCAAACTGGAACATTATAAGTCCAATATCCGGGTTGCCGATCCAGTCTTTCCACTCTTTTAAATTCCAAACACCACCAGCCATGATGATAGGCACATGATCAAGGCCAAGCTTGCGCATAATCGCTCTTAGCTCAACAATGCGTGGAAAAGGGTCTTGGGGTTGGTCGGGGTCTTCAGCGTTCGATAAGCCATTGTGACCACCGGCAAGCCAAGGATCTTCATAAACAACACCGCCAAGCTTTTCGCCGTAATTTTTATAGGCCCGCATCCAAAGTAATTTGAAGGCACGGGCAGAAGAAATGATAGGGTAATAGTTTACACCGTATTTGCTAGCAAGTTCGCCCATTTTAAAGGGCATACCCGCACCGCACGTAATACCACTGACCATATCTTTAGTTTTCTCGAGTACACCGTGCAAAATACGCTGTGCGCCACCGAGTTCCCAAAGCATGTTAATATTAATCAGGCCCTCGCCGTTGGAAATTTCCCAAGCTTTGCGAATTTGAGCGATAGTGCCGCGAACAGAATAATCAACCATTTCATCGTGACGTTCTCTGCGCGTTTTGCCTAGATATTCATGGCCTATAACATTGCCATGTTGGTCATACTCGTCTGCAATAACAGCTGAAATAGTGCCTATGCCGCCTGCTGCAGCCCAAGGGCCTGAGCTTGCGCCTGTTGATATAGCAACGCCTTTACCGCCTTCTATGATCGGTAAAACCTCTTTTCCATCAACAACTATGGGGTTAATGATTGACACCCATTTCTCCTTAACACTTTCAAACGACTATTAAACTGATCTTATGGTAATCATAAAAAGCAGACGGTGCAAATATCCTATCAGCACCGTCTTACTATTTCTTTAATGGCTGGCTTACTTTCTGCCGCCGCGTGGTTTTGCTTCACGAGCATTCGGGTCATCTTCACCCGTTTCTTGATCAACAACCCGCATGGAAAGGCGAACCTTGCCGCGGCCATCAATTTCAAGACATTTCACATAAACTTCATCACCTTCGTTTACAACGTCGGTTACTTTTTCTACGCGTTCGTCTTTAAGCTCTGAGATG
>CBFDBT010000030.1:0-19690 GCA_965603115.1 uncultured Alphaproteobacteria bacterium | reverse complement strand
GATGAAAAAGATGTAAATGGCACAATCGGTCAAGGCTAATCAACAAGCTAGCCGCTTGATAAAACTCAAGTCCCTTAGGGTCTATAATAAAGAAGGGAAAAATGGGGCGAGTGACCGGATTTGAACCGGCGACATCCAGAATCACAATCTGGCGCTCTAACCAACTGAGCTACACCCGCCATTATTTGAAGTGCGGCGCCTGTTTAAGACTTATTTGACCATCTCGTCAAGCGCTGATTATAAAAAATAAAAAATAGTCATTAACTATTGTGTTTAAAAATTAATCAATTGCCTAATATTTAAGCAGAAATATGATTATATTTTATGCACTGCGTAAGTATTAAAAATATGAAATTTAATTTTATATATACATTTCATATAGTTAGTAATTTTTTATATCAAAGTCCTTATTGGCACACCGCATGCAATAATAATGGCTGTAATCAAATTGGATGGTGATTATTATGAAAAAAATTGAAGCAATAATTAAGCCTTTTAAGCTTGATGAGGTCAAAGACGCTCTTTCTGAAGTGGGCATCTCTGGCATCACAGTCTTGGAAGCAAAAGGATTTGGCCGCCAAAAAGGTCATACAGAGCTCTATCGCGGCGCTGAATATGTGGTCGACTTTGTACCGAAAGTGAAAATAGAAGTTGTTGTAGAGGATAGTATAGCGGCACGCGCCGTAGAAGCTATTCAAACAGCCGCCAACACTGGTCGCATAGGCGACGGAAAAATCTTTGTCAGCAATATTGAGGATGCGATTCGCATTCGCACCGGCGAGACCGGTTCTGACGCTGTTTAATCGCACACATTATAAATTCTCTAACTAAAGGAAATGTTACATGTCAAATTACAAAAACCTAACAAATGAAAGCTTTCTCAAGCTCGTGAAAGACCTCGAAATCGAGTGGATTGATGTTCGCTTCACGGACCCACGTGGAAAATGGCATCATCTCAGCATGTGTGCTGATGTTGTTGATGAAGACATGCTAGAAGAAGGCATCATGTTTGATGGCTCGTCTATCTCTGGTTGGAAAGCAATTAACGAATCTGACATGATCCTAGTGCCCGACCTCTCCGATGTTACTGTGGAGCCTTTCACTGCGCACCCGACACTCATAGTGAATTGTGACATTCATGATCCAGCCACAGGCCAGCCATACGATCGTGACCCACGCTCAACTGCCAAAAAAGCTGAAGAATATCTTAAGTTTTCTGGCGTTGGCGACACAGCTTACTTTGGTCCTGAGCCTGAGTTTTTTATGTTTGACGATGTTAAATTCAAAAACGACTACAGTGGTGCAATGTATGAACTTGATGACGTAGAAGGCCCATATAATAGCGCCAAAGAATATGAAGGTGGCAACTATGCGCACCGTCCGCGCGCCAAGGGTGGCTATTTCCCCGTTGCTCCAATCGACAGTGCACAGGATGTCCGCTCTGAAATGGTGGGGACCTGTAAAGAACTGGGTTGCCCAATGGACAAGCATCACCACGAAGTGGCCGCATCCCAGCACGAACTTGGCATGACATTCTCAACCCTGACTGAAACAGCCGACAATGTGCAAAAATATAAATATGCCGTTCATCAGGTTGCTCATACATATGGTAAAACCGCGACCTTTATGCCTAAGCCAAAAGCTGAAGACAATGGTTCTGGTATGCACGTTCACCAGTCTATCTGGAAAGATGGCAAGCCTCTCTTCGCTGGTTCTTCTTATGCTGACCTTAGTGAAACAGCTCTGTATTACATTGGTGGTATCATCAAGCACGCAAAAGCTATCAACGCTTTCACTAATCCGGGCACAAACAGCTACAAGCGCTTAACACCAGGCTTTGAAGCCCCTGTTCTGCTTGCTTACTCAGCCCGCAATCGCTCCGCTTCTGTTCGCATCCCTTACTCAACAAGCCCGAATGGCAAGCGTATTGAAGTGCGTTTCCCAGATGCACTGGCTAACCCATACCTTGCTTTTGCAGCCATGATGATGGCTGGCCTTGACGGTATTGAAAATAAAATCCACCCGGGCGACGCGATGGACAAAGACCTTTATGCCCTTCCCCCAGAAGAACTACAGGGCATTCCAACTGTTGCTGGCTCCCTGCGTGAAGCTCTTGAAGCTCTTGATGCTGATCGCGACTTCCTGAAAAAAGGCGACGTGTTCAACGATGATCAAATCAACGCTTACCTTGAACTTAAATTTGAAGAAGTGGCCCGCCTAGAGCTAGCGCCACACCCAATTGAGTTTGACATGTATTATAGCGCTTAATCACCATCCAAACTTAGCGCTATAACAACCCCGTGGCCTCGGCTGCGGGGTTTTCTTTTGGTTTTCCGACAATGCATTATATGGTATGAAATATTTCAGCTATGGAAGGAATTAACCAAGGGGAAGTGCCATGACTATCAAACCACCGCAAGAAGCGTTAGACCTTTACGACAAATATGCCCATGGGTTTATAGACCGTCGCAGCTTCATGAAAAAGCTTGGCACCTATGCCGTTGGCGGCATAACCGTTGCGGCACTCACTGACAGCCTGATGCCAAACTATGTTGATGCGCAAGAAGTAGCAGAAGATGATAAACGTATCGTTCATGAGCGTATCACCTACGCCTCTCCCAAAGGCGCTGGCACTATGGGCGGCCTTTATGTGCGCCCCGCAGATGCAAAAGGTAAATTACCGGGCATTGTTGTGATCCATGAAAATCGCGGCCTTAATCCTTATGTGGAAGATGTCGCGCGCCGCGCAGCCCTCGGCGGTTATCAAGTTCTCGCTCCCGATGCGCTTTATCCGTTAGGTGGCTACCCAGGCAATGATGACTATGGCCGCACTATGATGATGAAGCGAAACCGCGATGAGATGTATGAAGATTTTGCCGCTGCTGTAGGGTATTTACAAAATCACGATTACAGCACAGGCAAAGTTGGCTGTGTTGGCTTTTGCTATGGCGGTAGCGTATCAAATCTTTTGGCAGCTCGTGTGCCAGACCTCGCAGCAGCCGTTCCCTTTTATGGCGGAGCTGCTCCACTGGAAGAAGTAGCTAACATCAAAGCGCCACTCCTGTTGAACTTTGCGGGTCTAGATAAACGGGTTAATGCTGGCTGGCCTGCTTACGAGGCAGCCCTTAAAGAACATAGCAAAGACTATAGAGCCTATATCTATGAAGGCGCCAATCACGGTTTCCATAATTATTCGACCAGTCGTTATAATGCTGATGATGCCAAACTTGCATGGACCCGCACCATGGAGTTTTTCAAACAACATTTAAGCTGATCAGCCATTATTGGTAGGCTGCCTGATCCGCATTAGGAAAAGGAGCATGAACTTTTTTCTTGATGTAGTTTAAAAGAAAATCTCTCGTTTACTTTTAAATAACCTTATGTCCTTTATAAAAGAATGTAGACAAAGAAATTCAGCAAGAAAAATCGGGGAGCAAATACTATTCATGTCTGAATTAAACGAAAAACAAAAAATGCTATATCCAAAACTCGCACCGGCCAATATTGATCCGGCAAGTTTTTTGGCGACTGATTATCTTAATCATTTCAATGAGTTGTTGATGATGTTGGAGATGCTACCCGATATGCCAGACATGCTTGAAGACCTTGATGAATGGGCCCCTAAAACCTACCCTGATCACTTTATGGAAAGCGGCTTTACTGATAAGGAATTGGCGGTTGAGGCCTACATAAACGCACCAGCAGCATTTAAATCGCAATTTGATACTACAGTATCCGAGCTTGATAATCTTATTGTGTCCACATTAAAGGGATTACATGCAGTTGGCATTGTTGAGCGAGGTTTTTCGCCTCCCGCACGATTACTACTAGAGTCTAGAATTGAAACAATGCAGGGTCTACTCTTACGCCTCAGTGGTATTATTCATGGCAATTTAATCGCTAATGAGGAAGCCATCCAGCCGAGTTCTGCTGGAGAACCCGCTGAAACCGAGGTGCAAAGTCAAGACGATATTGATAAGCTCTTTGATTAGTTGCTTGATCTAAATATTTGGCAAAAAAAAGCCCAGCATTAACTAGGCTTTTTAACTGAATACTCTAGACTTTAAAAAACAACATAATACTCACAATATCTTCAGTCTAAAAACTTTGTGAGTTATAATACAGTTACTGTGTTGCTGGGCGGTAATGATCTCCGTCTAGCAGCACATCAAGAGAAAGTGTTTTCACACGATCAGGAGCATCTTCTCTAAACAGGCGCGCATGGGGAGCAGCACAACCGCCAATATTGGCTATCCGCTCGACAACCCATATGGGGGCACCCTGTTCTAATTGTTGCAAGCGCGCGCCTTCTTGTATCAGGGGGTCTTGAAGGCTATCTCTAAACGTTTTTAACATTCCGCCCATTTTTTTAAATGTTCCAAAAGGAGTATGTACAGTCATATCAAACTTCCTTATCACTAAATAAACTCATTACTAATTAACTCAAAAATATTTTTGTACCGACCCCACCTTAATTTTGATCGTACAGAAATTTTACGAACAGGAGATTAATTGAATCTTAATGGCACTTAAGGCCTCGAAACATATAGACTTTTTATTACAAGGCTAGATAAAAACTACCAGACTCGGGGGGCGAATCAAAGTTATCCACAACATATTGTGCCTGTTGACCTATCGACAGCACTATATTAGTCATCTAAGTTAACTGTTAAATTTATGTTCAGGATTAAACAAACCATGAGTGATCTTTTCGACGTTGCACAAACAAAAACAGACTATTCCGCCAAAGATATTGAAGTTTTGGAGGGTTTGGAGCCTGTTCGTATGCGACCTGGCATGTATATCGGCGGAACCGATGAATCGGCAATGCATCACTTGGTTGCTGAAATTCTGGATAACTCCATGGATGAAGCGGTGGCGGGTCACGCAAGCCACATAAAAGTTAAAATGCACCTAGATGGCTCTCTCAGCATTTCTGATAACGGTCGTGGTATTCCCATTGACCCCCACCCAAAATTTAAAGACAAATCTGCTCTTGAGGTGATTATGACAACCCTGCACTCGGGTGGTAAATTTAACTCTGATGCCTATGCCACGTCTGGTGGCTTGCACGGCGTGGGTATTTCTGTAGTGAATGCGCTTTCTTCAGAAATGACCGTCGAAGTGTCTCGAGACCGCAAACAATATAAACAAACATTTTCCCGCGGCATAGCAACGTCAAAACTTGAAGACCTCGGTGCGGTTCAAAACCGACGCGGAACCAAGGTAACATTTCAGCCCGATACTGAAATTTTTGGTGACAAAGCAAAACTCAGACCTTCTAAGCTTTATAAAATGGTGCGCTCAAAAGCCTACCTCTTTAGAGGCGTAGAAATTCGCTGGAAATGTGAAGAAGGTATGATACCAGAAGGCGACAGCACCCCAGCTGAAGCAACACTTCATTTTCCAGGTGGTCTGGCCGACTTTCTTGGCGCGACACTGCTTAAACGTACATGTGTGTCAGAGGAACCCTTTGCATCTCATGTTAAATTTCCTGATGATCAAGGACAAGTTGAATGGGCTGTTGCTTGGCCAGAATTTGGAGATGGCTTTTCATCAAGCTATTGTAACACCATCCCAACTCCGCAGGGCGGCACCCATGAAAGCGGCCTGAGAGCAGCACTATCAAAAGGTATCAAGGCCTACGGCGAACTCACCAACAATAAAAAAGCAGCCCAAATCACCAGTGACGATATATTTGGCTCTTGCTGCGCCATGCTTTCGGTCTTTATCCGTGACCCACAGTTTCAAGGCCAAACAAAAGACAAATTGTCGACCACTGAAGCCACACGGCTTGTAGAAACTGCAGTGCGCGATAGCTTTGATCATTGGCTTGCTGATGACCCTGACCGCGCCAACGGCCTTGTGACATGGGCGCTAGAACGCGTTGAAGAACGCTTGCGCCGCAAACAAGAAAGAGAAGTCAAACGCAAAACTGCTGTTGGAAAACGCAAATTGCGTCTGCCCGGCAAACTTACCGATTGCTCAAACGATGCAGCGGACGGCACTGAAATTTATATTGTGGAGGGTGATAGTGCGGGCGGATCTGCCAAACAGGCGCGCGACCGTAAAACTCAGGCCATTCTACCAATCCGCGGTAAAATTCTTAACGTTGCCTCAGCTTCCCGCGATAAAATTGCTGCTAATCAGGAAATTCGTGACTTGCTGATGGCGCTCGGCTGTGGCTGTCGTGAACATTATGATCAAGAAGCCCTGCGCTATGAAAAAATCATCATCATGACCGATGCGGATGTCGATGGCGCTCATATCGCGACACTTTTGATGACTTTTTTCTTTCAGGAAATGCCCGACTTGGTGCGAAATGGTAGTCTGTTTTTAGCCCAACCCCCACTTTACCGTCTAGCAAAAGGCCCAAAAGTGGCATACGCCCGCGATGATGAGCATAAAGATGAGCTGATGGAAGGTGAATTTTCCGGTCGTGGCAAGGTTGATATTTCGCGATTTAAAGGCCTGGGGGAAATGCCACCTGCGCAGCTAAAAGAAACAACTATGGACAAAACAAACCGCACTCTACTGCGTGTTACCTTGCCAAAAGATTATAATGAAGCTCAAGAAACCAGCGTTCTGGTCGATGACCTTATGGGCAAAAATCCAGAAAAACGCTTCAACTTCATCCGCGACAATGCCGACAGCGTAGAAGAGCTGGATATATAGTATCAAACCAGCACCCTGCGGCACTATGTCGTCTGTGTTTCCACCTGCTTTCTAGCTATCGTCTTCTATCATGGAAAAAAACTTAAATATTGCTGTGGTGGGCGCTGGTATCGGCGGTCTTGCCGCAGCTATTTTCTTAGCTACTAATGGACATTCCCTCACTATTTTTGAGAAATTCCCTACCGCCAAGCCCCTAGGCTCCGGGCTTCTACTCCAACCACCTGGGCAAGATGTTCTTGATGAGCTTGGCTTACTGGATGCCATAAAAAGTAAAAGCGCGACGATTAACGCCCTACACTCACAAAATCAAAACGGCAAAACCATACTCGATTTGCACTATAGCGACCTTGAAGGCAAAGCGCGCGCAGGGCTTGGTGTGGGTCGGGCCCTTTTGCATGAAACCTTAATGAAAAAAGCAGATGCGTGCGGAGCAAAATTTGTACTCGGGACTGAAGTTTCTAAATTAAATTCCGAAACCGGTATGCTTGCTACCACGGATAAGTGCTTGGGGGAATTTGATCTCATCATCATAGCAACTGGGCCAAGGGATATTCTCATTGACCAACATATCAAACGTACAAAAAGGCAATATGGCTGGAGTTGCCTGTGGGCCAATGTAACCTTGCCTGCCGATTGCCCGAGTGACCAGCTTGGTCAGCTCTGTAAAACATCAAAACACATGATTGGTCTTCTACCGCTAAACCATAATGAAAATGGCACCACAACCGCCGCTTTTTTTTGGAGTTTGCGTAGCAGGCGGTTAGCAGATTGGCGCGTTCAACCCTACGAAAAATTTATCGCAGAAGTTGGCCGTATATGGCCGTCTGCTGCCAGAGCCATTGCCCCCCTTAATCATATAGATTTTAGCCACGCCATCTACTACGACATAGGATGTAAAAAACCCTGGAGTGGTAAAATTATTGCAATAGGCGATGCCATTCATGGCACTAGCCCACAGCTTGGACAAGGGGCTACTATGGCTCTATTGGACGCCAAGGCTTTAGCTCAAACATTGCAACATCATCAGACCACCGAAGGCGCATTTGCAGCCTTTTGGCTCATGCGCAAAAAACAATTAACATATGTCAGGTGGGCTAGCAGGCTTATAACCCCTTTTTTCCAATCGAGATCACCGCTAGCAGGGATACTGCGCGATATAGCTTGCCACAAAATTACATCGCAAGGGCTGGGCAATCGCCTTGCCCTCGCGACGCTTGCAAGCGAGCGGGATCATTTTCTGCTATAAAAACCATGTGCCAGACCCAATAAATGCGACTAAATTACATCAATTCTACCAAATACAGCTACTAATATTGGTATTTTGCGTGGATTTCGTTGACATAAAGGCAACTTTACCTATTGTGCGCCGCATAGTAAGAGTTAGAGCAACTCTAAATAACAATTGGAATGAATAGACATGGGTTTTGAATTATTAGGTTTATCTGATGCACTTTTAAGTGCTGTCACTGATGCAGGTTACTCTGAACCTACACCCATTCAAGCGCAAGCCATTCCCTCTATTCTTATGAACCGAGATATAATGGGCATTGCCCAAACGGGAACAGGCAAAACGGCAGGCTTTACTTTGCCAATGATTGATATTCTTTCCCAAGGCCGCTCACGCGCTAGGATGCCACGCAGCCTAATCTTAGAGCCCACACGCGAACTTGCCGCTCAAGTAGAAGAGTCTTTTGAAAAATACGGCAAAAACCACAAACTTTCAAAAGCTTTACTCATTGGTGGCGTCAACTTTGCAGCGCAGGAAAAAGCCCTTGATCGTGGTGTCGATGTTCTCATCGCAACGCCGGGTCGCCTGCTTGACCATTTTGAACGCGGAAAACTAATGTTAACTGGCATTGAAATTCTTGTCATTGACGAAGCCGATCGCATGCTCGACATGGGCTTCATTCCTGATGTTGAAAAAATATGTTCGCTGATCACTAAAAGTCATCAAACTTTATTTTTCTCCGCGACAATGGCGGCCCCAATTAAAAAACTGGCTGACCGTTTTCTTGACAGCCCTAAAGTTGTTGAAGTGGCTAAAGCCGCCACCACGGCAACCAATGTATCCCAGCACCTTATAAAAGTGCCCTCCAAGCAAAAGCAGGAAACTCTGCGAGAACTTATTAAGCAGGAAGATATTCAAAACGGTATTATTTTTTGTAATCGTAAGGTTGATGTCAAAGAAGTTTACGACAGCTTGAAGCATCATAAATTTTCTGTTGGTCAACTGCACGGTGATATGGTGCAGTCCGCACGCATGGAAATGCTAAAAGCTTTTAAAAACAATGAAGTACAGCTTCTTGTTGCATCAGATGTCGCCGCTCGAGGACTTGATATTCCAGCTGTTAGCCATGTGTTTAATTTCGATGTACCGTCCACATCCGAAGACTATGTTCACCGCATTGGTCGTACAGGCCGTGCAGGTCGCAGTGGTAAAGCTTACACCATAATCAACACCTCTAAAGCAGATGCAAAGTACGTTGAAGCCATTGAAAAGTTAATAGGTCAAAAGATTACACTCATTGATCTTAGCCAAAATGCTGCTCAAACTAATAATGACGCCACAGATAAAAAGTCGGATGACAAAAAGTCTAAGCCTAAGCCAAAGCAGGCTAAAAAATCAGTCGATAAAACTGATGACCCTAAAGCTAAAACTGATACTAAAGATGCAAAAACTTCTAATAAGCCTGCACGCAAGGATCAAAAAGACTCAAAAGATGACAAAAATGTAAAACAAGACCGTTGGAAAACAGGCTCTGAAGCGCATCCTCCCAAAAAGACTAAATATTCTCGTAAATCATCACAAGATGATGTGGGTGTTATGGAAGACGAGCAGCTTGTAGGATTAGGCTCTCACATTCCTTCATTTTTACAAAATGCCGTAAAAATTTCATCTCGCTAATCAAACTTATTAAGCCTGCCTTATTTTTCACTTGTTTTGGTGTCAGATATCCCTAGGATTTGTCAATAAATTTGAGGGAGCAATTCATGACTTATAGTGCTATTTCCGTAAAACACTCTGACGGTGTTGATATTGTTACGCTCAACAGACCTGATTATTTAAACGCCATCAATAGCGCCATGATATCTGAGCTTATGGATGTCGTTTGTAAGGCAAATATTTCTGCTAGTAAAACTCGCTGTATTCTTATCACTGGAGCGGGTCGTGGGTTTTGCTCTGGCGCTGACCTTAGCGCCAAAAATACGGGAACCCTAACCGATTCTGGCACAGCGCTTTTGACCACTTATAACCCTTTAATGACTGAAATGGCACGCTCAAAGGTGCCTATCGTATGCGCCATCAATGGCATTGCGGCTGGAGCTGGCATGAGCATCGCGCTTGCAGGTGATATTGTTATCGCTGGTAGCTCAGCTGGATTTTTACAAGCCTTTATCAATATCGGCCTCGTGCCTGATGCAGGATCCAGCTATATTTTGCCGCGTCTCATTGGTACTGCGCGCGCGAATGCCATGATGATGTTAGGCGAGAAAATTGATGCTGAAACAGCCGCTGAATGGGGCTTGGTTTATAAAACTGTCGCCGACGATGACCTTATGGATGAAGCGATGAAAATTGCACAAAAATTCGCATCCGGACCAACCATAGCTTATGGCGCTATCCGCCGCTTATCTCGAGAAAGTCAGACCAACAGTATGAGCGAACAATTATCATTAGAAGCTGAATCTCAACGTATGTGTAACTATACTGAGGACTTTATAGAAGGCGTGACAGCCTTCGCTCAAAAACGCAGCGCCGAGTTTAAAGGTAAATGACACAAGTGATTAATAATATTTTTAACCTTCTAGCTATTGTCGGGCGCGTTGCCCTAAATGCTTTTGCTGAAATTGGCAGATTAACAGCCTTTACTGGCACAGTGGTCAGCCACTGTGCAAGACCACCAATCTATTGGCGCCTGATATTAAAACAAATGCTCTCAATCGGCTATTTTTCGCTGCCCGTGGTTGGCCTAACAGCCCTATTCACTGGTGCAGCGCTAGCCCAACAAATTTTTGTTGGCGGCTCACGCTTTAATGCTGAAAGCTTGGTGCCTGGTGTCGTGGTCATCGCGATTGTCCGCGAACTTGGCCCCGTACTTGGAGGATTGATGGTCGCAGGACGTGTAAGCTCAGCAATGGCTGCTGAACTTGGGACCATGCGCGTTACCGAGCAAATTGATGCCCTCACGACGCTCAGCACTGACCCATATAAATACCTAATTGTACCCCGCTTAATCGCCAGTGTGATCACCCTGCCCGCACTTGTGCTAATTGCAAATATACTGGGTATTTTAGGTGGCTATCTCATTGGCACAGAACGTCTGGGTATCAACTCTGGAAATTACCTGCAGATCACTAGTGACTTTTTAGAAAGTGCAGACGTATATAGCTCGCTAGTCAAAGCTGCGGTCTTTGGTTTCATTATTGCGCTAATGGGCAGCTATCATGGCTACAACAGTTCGGGCGGCGCTCAAGGTGTTGGCAAAGCAACGACCAATGCTGTGGTAAGCGCCTTTATCGCTATTCTTCTCGCTAACTTAATTATAACCGTAATCGTATTTGGGACAGGCGGATGAGTGAAAACATAAAAATTGCGCTCAGTGATGTTCATAAAGCCTTTGGCCCCAAAGTGGTGCTGAATGGTCTCACTACTTCAGTTAATAGCGGAAAATCTCTTGTTATCATTGGCGGCTCCGGCACTGGTAAATCGGTAATGCTAAAATGCATCCTTGGCCTGTTAAAGCCTGATAGTGGCTCGATCAAAGTTGATGGTGGTGAGGTAACAGATTTATCCGTGTCTGCTCGAAAGAAAATCCTTAGCAAATTTGGCATGCTCTTTCAGGGCGGCGCTCTATTTGATAGTATTCCGGTGTGGGAAAATGTCGCTTTTGGACTCATTCAGGGCAAAGGCATGAATAAAAAAGATGCAAAAGAGGTCGCGAGGGAAAAGCTCCGTCGTGTAGGCCTTTCGCCTGATGTCGGCATACTCTCTCCATCCGAACTTTCTGGTGGTATGCAAAAGCGTGTTGGCCTTGCCCGCGCCATTGCAACAGAGCCTGAAATAATCTTCTTTGATGAGCCCACAACGGGCCTTGACCCGATCATGGCTGATAAAATCAATGACCTCATCGTTGAATGTGTCAAAGATTTGGGGGCTACTACCCTCAGCATCACCCATGATATGGCAAGCGCGCGTAAAATCGCCGATGAAATCGCTATGCTCTACAAAGGTAAAATTATCTGGCAAGGTAACAAAAATGATATTGACCAGTCTGGTAATGAATATGTTGATCAGTTTATCCATGGTCGAGCTCAAGGGCCAATCCATATGGATGTTTTAAAGCCATAAAGGGAAAATATTCGTGGCCAAACCTTCTCGATCTTTTGTCTGTCAATCTTGCGGTGCTGTTTATAACCAGTGGCAAGGCAAGTGTGACGCTTGCAATGCATGGAATTCCATCAGCGAAGAAACTGGCGGGGGTACAACGTCAGGTGCTCCAAAAGGACTAAGCAAAGGCAAAGGGCAATCTATGGAGCTTTTAAGCCTTGATACACCGCCTGTTGCCCTACCTAGAATTATGTCTGGCATTACTGAACTTGACCGAGCCTTCGGCGGAGGACTAGTACCGGGTAGCGCCATTCTTGTCGGAGGTGATCCCGGCATCGGCAAATCTACGCTATTATTACAGGCCCTTGGGGCTCTGGCAAAGAGTGGTACGGACTGTCTTTATATTTCTGGTGAAGAAGCCAGCGCCCAAGTACAAATGCGCGCTGTCCGCCTTGGTCTAACGGGCGTTCCACTTAGTCTTGGTACCGAGACAAGTTTACGCAACATTCTCACGACCCTTGATAGCGGCAAACCGCCAGCGGTTGTCGTTATTGATAGTATCCAGACCATGTTTGCCGACACGGTAGAAGCCGCCCCCGGCACCGTCACACAAGTGCGCACTTGCAGTCATGAACTTATCAGCTATGCCAAACGCAAAGGAACAGTAGTGATATTGGTAGGCCATGTGACCAAAGACGGTCAAATCGCGGGTCCCAGAGTACTGGAACATATGGTGGATACGGTGCTCTATTTTGAAGGGGACCGCGGTCATCAATTCCGCATCCTCCGCGCGGTTAAAAACCGCTATGGCGGCACAGATGAAATCGGCGTTTTTGAAATGACTGGTAGTGGCTTGATGGAAGTCAGTAATCCGTCTGAACTGTTCCTCACCGACCGCGACACCAATGAACCCGGCTCTTGTGTTTTTGCAGGTATTGAAGGCTCGCGCCCTGTGCTGGTTGAAATTCAGGCTCTTGTTGCCAGCTCGCAAGCCGCTAATCCGCGGCGAACCGTTGTAGGCTGGGATAGTGGCAGGCTTGCAATGGTGATGGCGGTTTTAGACGCTCGCTGCGGTCTTGGCCTTTCAAGCTGTGATGTTTATCTTAATGTTGCAGGCGGCCTTAAAATCACAGAACCCGCGGCTGATCTAGCGGTCGCTGCCGCTCTTATTTCATCCATTTCTCAGCAAAAGGTTAAAGAGCAAGCCGTGGTTTTTGGAGAAATTAGTCTCTCCGGTGATGTGCGCCCCGTGCCACAAGCCGAGGCCCGCCTCAAAGAAGCCGCAAAACTCGGCTTTAGTGAAGCCATGATGCCGGATCAGAAAAAAATAGGTATCAAAAACATTAGACCTCAGCGTATAAAACGTATTCAAGATCTGGTGGATATGTTTCTACCAGATGGCATGTAAGAAAGTTAACTATGAGCCCAGACCCTAGCACACTAACTACTTTTGATATTGCAGCTCTTGTCTTTATCGGCCTGTCTATGCTTTTTGCTTTTGGCAAAGGTTTTGTCACCGCAGCCCTCGGGCTCGGCGCGTGGGTTGGCGCCTTCTTCCTAACGGCTATCGGATTTAGCATTGCGACCCCGTGGATGCGTGACAATATTCAGCCCGATGAACTAGCCGACATTATAAGTTTTGTAGTAATTTTCTTCGTTGGGCTCTTTATTTTGAAAGCAATAGCTGGATGGATAGGCACAGCTGTAAAAACCAGTTTTGCAGGCATGCTCGATAGATCCCTTGGTGCACTTTTCGGCATGCTGCGCGGTTTTGTTATTGTCTGTGTGGTCTATATGGGCACGGCGGCCCTTTTCCCCGGAAAAAAGCAACCCGAATGGATTCGTGATGCTCAACTACGACCTGTTGTCCATTTTGGAGCTGAAATGATAACAGAATTAGCCCGCGCTATACTGGGAGAGAGAGATGGCAATGACGCACAAGACCTTCTTGATCGCGCAGCAAAGGCAACACCAACTCAGTTTATAGCTGAACGCCTTGAAGAAGAGGCAGGCGCACTCCTTAACAAAGAAAGCCAAAAAAAGCTTGATGAGCTTATAGAAAAGGTAACTAAAGAGGTTGATAAAAAGGAAGATGGTAGTTGAATATCCATTTTTTTTAAACTAACTGCAAGAAACACTAGGCAGCAAGCACACATCGGGCTATATGATGCACAAATAGTCTCTTGGATAGGAACATTTTAAATGTCGAACCCTTTGTCTAGCTTAACTACAAATCCTTTTGATGATGATAAATTACGTGAAGAATGCGGTGTCTTCGGTATTTATGGCAGTCACGATGCAACTGCCCACACCGTACTCGGCCTACACGCCCTTCAGCACCGCGGACAAGAGGCCGCGGGTATAACAAGCAGTGATGGCACATCCTTTCACACCCATAAACTTATGGGACAAGTCGCCGAAAATTTCACCAGTCAAGAAATTCTAGACATGCTGCCTGGAAACCGGGCTATAGGGCATGTGCGCTACTCTACAACTGGTGAGACAACCATGAGCAACTGTCAGCCAATGTATGCTGAATTTGCCTCAGGGGGTTTTGCTGTCGCCCATAACGGTAATCTTACTAATGCTTCTCATCTTAAAAAGCAGCTTGTTAAACGCGGATCTATTTTCCAGTCAACTTCTGATACAGAAACTATCATTCACCTGATCGCCACCAGCAAATTTTTAACCCTGATGGATCGGCTGATTGATACTCTGCGGCAAATTGAGGGTGCTTATTCACTTGTTGCTCTCACCGATTGTGGACTAATCGGCGTACGTGACCCGCTTGGTGTTCGCCCTCTAGTCCTCGGAAAGCTTGACGGAGCTTATATTCTAGCCTCTGAGTCTTGTGCTCTTGATATCATTGGTGCGGTCTATGTTCGTGACATTGAACCCGGTGAAATTGTTACTATCACCGATGAAGGTGTAGAATCATTCAAGCCCTTCCCTGCGGAAAATGCACGACCTTGCATCTTTGAACATGTTTATTTTTCTCGCCCAGACAGTCTAGCTGGCGGGCTTAGTGTTTATGAGGTACGCAAACGCATTGGTGCTGAGCTTGCTCGTCAAGTCAACATTGAAGCAGATCTTATCATTCCAGTACCAGACTCTGGCACACCTGCTGCCATTGGATATGCCCAAGAATCGGGTATTCCCTTTGAGCTTGGCATTATCCGCAATCACTATGTTGGACGAACATTCATTGAACCAAGCGACCAGATCAGACACTTTGGTGTTAAGCTCAAGCATAACGCCAACCGTTGGCATATCGCTGGCAAACGCGTCATTTTGGTTGATGACAGCATCGTACGCGGCACCACTTCAATGAAAATTGTTAATATGATGCGTGAAGCGGGTGCCACTGAGGTGCATATGTGCATAGCAAGTCCGCCAACCATGCACAGCTGTTTTTATGGTGTGGATACACCCGAGCGCCAAAAACTTTTGGCTGCGCAAATGGATGTTGAAGCCATGCGCAAACATATTGGCGCTGATAGCCTCGCTTTCGTCACCATAGATGGTCTTTACCGTGCCTGTGAGGTCAAAAAAGGCCGCGATAAAAAATGCCCAGCATTCTGTGATGCCTGTTTTACTGGAGATTATCCAACTTTCCTCACCGACCACTCTGAAAAAGAAGATGGCGATAATCAGTTTGATCGCAATGCCAGCAATAGTGAGGGATAAGCGATGAGCGATGAATTTAAAGATCGTATTGCCTTGGTCACTGGTGCCTCTCGCGGAATAGGCTGCGCTGTAGCTAAAGAACTCGCCGCTAGAGGGGCTCATGTTATTGCAAGCGCCCGCCCTCGCAGTCAGGGTGCTTTAGAAGAGCTAGATGATACTATCCATGATGCTGGCGGCAAATGCACAATCCTGCCACTTCAACTGACGGATGGTGATGGCATAGACAAACTTGGCCCCGCGATTTATGAACGCTTTGGTCGTCTTGATATTCTCATTGCCAACGCTGCTATACTTGGCCCTGTATCCCCGCTTGGCCATATTGAAGCTAAGGACTGGAACGAACTGATAGCTACCAATGTCACCGCCAATTGGCGCCTTATCCGCTCTCTGGACCCTATTTTAAAGCTATCCAAAGCGGGTCGTGCGATATTTGTATCCTCAGGCGTTGTCGGCAAAAACCGACCCTACCTTGGTGGCTATACCATGAGCAAAGCAGCCTTAGAGGCTATTGCGATGACCTATGCAGCGGAAAGCGAGATATCAAGCGTTAAAGTTAATGTGGTAGACCCCGGCCCCGTGCGCACGGCTATGCGGGCCAAACTTTACCCCGGTGAAGATGCCAGCACGCTGACCACACCCGAAGAAGTAGCACCGCTCTTTTTAGAACTCGCGAGCGCTGATTATAGTCGCAGTGGTGAAGTGGTTAAGTTTACCGAGTGGGCTAAGTAACGTTACACCATCAGCTCAAACGTCTTACTCGCAACAACCTTACCATTGATTATAATTTCAAGCCTATGCTCACCGCTATAGTATTTGCGTGTAGTTATCGGTTTGATGGCATGGCGCTTTGAAGCTGATGTTGCTCCCGACTTTAGTGTTCCTGTCTTCCACTTAAAAACTTTGGGGGCCCTTTTTCCATTCGCTTTAACAAAGTGAATGGCATAATCAATTATAGCTGGTTGGTCTTGGTCACCCTTATGATGAAAATTACAGGTAAATTCCAGTGCCTCACCGAATATAACCTTTGGTGATAGAATTTGAACGTCTGCTTTAATACCCCTAACAGTCTTATAACCAAAGGCTTTTAAGGTTGGCTTATGTCCCTGCTTAATGAGCGTTCGGCAAGCATGCTTGACCAGCTTTATACGGTTAGGGCTAGCGTCTCGCAGCCAGTTTTCAGCAATAGCCGCAACCATATCAGGATGGTCTTTGGCAATATCGTTCAAACTATTGGCGACTGAGCGACGCACATAGTCTTCCTCGTCGTCACGTAGCAGTCGCAAAAGCGGCAAAATTGGCGACGGATCGATGACAAAAGATTTCAATTGCATACCCCATGGCAGACGCGGCCGTGAGCCCTCACTTGCCAAACGTCTTACATGGCGGTTTTTATGGCGCGCCCATTTATTTAACACTCTAAGGGTTTTGGCGGGGCTCTTTGCCAAAAATGGTCGAATAGCAAATTCAGCGCTAAAGCGTTTGGTCAGGCATTTTAGTAAGTTGAGCGCAATATCAGGCTGATCAATACCAGCATCTGCTGCCCAGTCGCATATGGGCCAAATCGCCCACCCTGTCAGCCCGTCTTTGATCTCGGCATCATCGCGCGCACTATCCTGACTGGGATGTAGGCTGGCATGCACCAACTCGCTCGCTTCATAGAAATCATCCGGCAAACACACCGTTAAAGCCTGAGTGATTTGCGCCGACCTCTCTTTCAACTCAAGACTTGATAAACCCTGCTTTGATATTTTAACAAATTTGGCTTTATCAAAATCTTGCGAATTTTTACCAAAGTGATGCGCGATCCAGCCAATGAGCTCCTCATTGAAATTTTCTTTAAATGCTGCCACGCCTTATCCTTCGTTTGCCGCCACCCGAATGGTATTTTGTATCTCATATATAATGCATAAATCCACACCACATTCCACCAACAATAAAATGTCATTCCGGCGAAGGCCGGAATCCAGTACAAGAAAATTATTAAAGTCCCCGCCTCTGGCGGGGTCGAAATTTAACTCTGGACCCCGTGTCGCAATCTGACCTGAAGATCAGAGCACGGGGTGACAGGAAGGTAGAATTGATTGAGTCATGACAACCGTATGTAAGCAAAAAGCTTGACCTATCAAGCCATGCTGTGATCAATAGAGTAATGTTAAACCTAGAAGATGCAAAGCTCGAAAAACATTCCGTGACCATTTCTGGCCACCGAACCTCTATTACGCTTGAACGTGGTTTCTGGCAAGAGTTAGCAAGGCTTGCCAAATCGCGCGATACCAGTATGAACGAGCTTGTGCGTCAAATCGATGAGGCTCGCGGTGGCGGTCTCTCGGGTGCTCTCAGGGCTTTTGTGCTGCAAGAGTTAAAGTCTGGAC
Source organism: uncultured Alphaproteobacteria bacterium (assembly GCA_965603115.1). Taxonomy (GTDB): domain Bacteria; phylum Pseudomonadota; class Alphaproteobacteria; order Sphingomonadales; family Kordiimonadaceae; genus CBFDBT01. The sequence continues at coordinate 1,627 of CBFDBT010000030.1, read as the reverse complement.
ACTAGTTACCCTCGTTATCCTCGTTATCCTTCTTTTCCTCTTTTTTCTTCTTTAACTTACCCAAAAAGTCGAAAGCTTTTCCTACCAAGGCTTCGGTTGGCGACATATCGTTTTTAGCCGCATTTTCGGCATCTTGCTTTGAGAGGATATTCGCTTTTGCCAGCACATATCGCAGCAATACATCTGTATCAAATTTTTTCCGCGGCTGACTGATAGGGCCAGTAAAGCGCATGCCTATCTCTGGCACATCTTGTGGCTGGCTCATAACAATCACCCCAGCAAGATTCATCTTTTGACTCACGAGGTTAATTGGGCCTGATAAGTTCATTCTTCCCCAGTCGCCAGTGCCTTTAAGTGAGGTCAGGTTTAAAATACCCTTATCCATAACCATCGTTCCATCAAGTTTGTTAAAACTTGTGTTGCCCTTACCAAGCAAACCGCCGATAGACTGGATTGCCCCCACACCAAAGGCCGGATTGCGCAACGCACCTGCTAACTTAACAAGGTTTAGAAATTTAAAAGTGCCTGCCGTGGCTTGCAAAGTGCCCTGCCCCTTTAAACTGGAGACGAGGCCGAGTTCTGATTTTCCACTACCGTCCGCATTAAAGGAAAGCTGTGCGTTACCTTCTGTTACTATTGAGCCAGTCATCGACTTTAACAGAGGCGCCATGCGTATAGTCTTGGCATCCACTTGCAAGTCAACTTTGCGCAAACCTTTGCTTTCAGAGACAGAAAGAGCAAATTTTGCAGGCCCTCCGTTCAAATTTAGCTTAGAAAAGCTCGCCCCCAGACCATTGCCAGTAAAAGATAATTTCCCTTTACTATTTGTTACATCCTGCCCTTTATAGCTGAAACTTTTAATCGACACATCCAATGAACCTTTCATACCGGATGTAGGTAGCGGATAAAATTTTTGCTTGCTCCAAGGCCGGCTTAATGTCGAAGGCTTGCTCGCAGTGTCTTCAAGCTGAACACCATCAGCTATAATCGAACCCTTGATGTTTTTATGCTCATGACCGCCAAGCTCGATAGCACCAGTGACACGACCACCAGCGATTGCTATATCAATATTATTCATCGCTAGCTTAATAGCGTCATACTCTAAGTCAGACTTTAGGCGCATTCCTGCCAGAGCCGGCATATACTGCAACGAAGACGGCAAAGACCCACGGTTTCCAACGGCAAGATTGATATCACCCTTAAAGCTACTACTGCCCTGTGGATTTGTAGCCCAAACCCCTTTTGAAATTATTTCACTACCTGCAATCCTTCCAGCCATACGCAAAGCAATATCACTCTCCATTTTGCCTGCAGCCGTTAAATCTAGTGATATTGGGCCTTTAGCGCCTTCAATGCCTAGAAAAGCCATAAAATCTTTGCTTCTTGTAATCTCAAGTTTGCCAAGAAGGTCCATTTCTTCAACTGTGCCATCAACAATTGATAAACTCCCCTTACCGCTTAAGCTTTCAGACTCTGATTTCAAATTCGCATCAACTGAAAGGTTGTCGAGCACCCCGCCCAGCTTGATAGTAAAACCCAAAGTGTTTCCCACGAGTGAGTGCGGTACTATCTTTTCTTTATCTAAATAACCGAGCAAGGCCGTTTTATCCAGACCCTCCCCCTTTAC
>CBFDBT010000029.1:0-20247 GCA_965603115.1 uncultured Alphaproteobacteria bacterium | reverse complement strand
TTTAGGCCTGAATTATAAACAATAAAGATCACTGCGGCCGCCACAGCAACGACGATAAGCGAGATAATGTCTATCATGTCTAAACCTAACATTTATCGGCCCTCTATCATTTAAATATCAAAGTCAATCATTTTTGCCATGGTAAATATACCGATACTCATCCAGAAGAGGCCACCGATTGCGACCTTAATAGCGGTATCATGGGTAAAGAGTATGATGCCATAATCATAATTCATCATCATGATCAAGCCCAACATGACAAAAGGAAGAGCACCTAATATATAAGCGCTTGCCTTAGCCTCAGAAGACATGGCCTTTACTTTGAGTTTCATGGCTTGCCGCTGCCTTAGAATTCCAGCGAGATTATGCAGGGTTTCACCAAGGTTGCCACCTGTTTCACGTTGCACGCTGAGTGAAATTACAAAGAATTTATAGTCGGGTAAGTCAATGCGAGCATTGGCATCCCACAGAGCAACTTCTAGTGTTTTACCAAGCCTTACGTCATCTGAAACTTTGCGAAATTCAGCGCCCACAGGTGCTGGAATTTCCACACCAACATTGATAATAGCTTCATTTACAGGCAAGCCAGCCTGTAGGCCGCGAACGATTAGGTCAAGCGCATCAGGAAACTGCTTAATGAAGAGCTGCTTACGTTTTTTAATCATTGAACCAATAGCCATATGGGGCAAGCCAAGGCCAATGATGATGCCGAGAGCAATCGCAATGGCTATATTGGACATAAGGATGAAAATAACGAGCATAGAAGCTACGGTTAAAATACCAGAGAAAGTAACATATTTGGATAGAGCGATGTCTCGCCCAGTTTGGTGAATTCTTTCCTGTAGCTGCTGCGGTTTAGGGATTAAGCTTTCAGCAAATTTATCAAAGCCAACGCTTTTGGTCATGCCTTTAATGGCACGCTGGCGTGCTTCACCTGTTAGGTGGCCGCCAGCAAATTTGTCTTTGATCTTGCTCAGTTTGGCTTGGGATTCTTTTCTAGGACCACTTAGGGATTGCATAAGCATATAAACAGCAGCGATTATTATCACTATCATGAAGATGCCGCCAAAAACTAAAATATTGAGGTCATTTGGGTTCATTAGCTGTTCATTACCTCCATTAACGCACGGTCCAAGCCAAAATATTGGGCCTTTTGCAAAAAGTGAGGTCTAACACCTGTCGATTTAAAGTCACCAATCAAATTACCAGCACTATCTTCGCCAGTAAATTCGAACTTGAATAAGTCTTGGGTTGTAATCACATCCCCTTCCATGCCGACAACTTCGGTAACATAAGTCGTCCTACGGCCACCGTCCCGCATACGCTGTACTTGCACGATCATATCAACGGAGGCAGCTACCTGCTCGCGAATGGCTTTAGGAGGAAGGTTAAGGCCTGCCATATTCACCATATTTTCCATACGAGTAAGGGTTTCACGAGGGCGGTTAGCGTGAACCGTACCCATAGATCCATCGTGACCAGTGTTCATTGCTTGCAGCATATCAATCGCTTCACCACCACGTATCTCACCGAGAATAATACGGTCAGGGCGCATACGCAGGGCATTTTTGACAAGATCCCGCATGGTAACCTCACCTTTGCCTTCAAGGTTAGCAGGGCGTGTCTCTAAGCGCACAACGTGAGGCTGTTGCAGCTGAAGCTCGGCAGCATCTTCAATGGTGACCACGCGTTCGCCTTTGTCCACCATCCTAGATAAGGCGTTGAGCATAGTTGTTTTACCTGAACCAGTACCGCCCGACACGAGTATATTCAGACGACAAGCTCCAGCAATTTTCAATAACTTCATTAATGGCTCGGAAATACTTTTAAAACCAAGCATTTTATCAAGTGTGATTTTATCTTCCGAGAATTTACGAATGGAAATTGATGCGCCATCAATAGCAAGCGGTGGTATAATAACGTTCACACGACTACCATCTGCCAAGCGAGCATCACATATAGGCGATGTTTCATCTACACGTCTGCCAACAGCTGTCACGATACGCTGGGCAATATTTAAAAGGTGCTGATTGTCTCGAAAGTGAACATTAGAAAGTGTCAGTTTACCGCTACGCTCAATATATACCTGATTGGGGCCGTTGACCATAATATCCGTGACTAAATCATCAGCGAGTAGAGGCTCTAGCGGCCCAAGCCCTAGCATGTCATCAAGTAGAAGAATTACTAGGCTACGCTGTTCTTTCAGGTTCAGGTTAATACGTTCTTGAACAAGCAATTCACCAACGACCTCACCTATTTGGTCAGCAAGTTCAGGTCGTGTAAGTTCAGCGGCTGCAGCTGGATCGATATGCTCCATTAAAAGCGGCTGAAGTCTTTCTTTGGCTTCATGGAGAGTGCTCTTCTTCTTATCTTTTTTGGGCGCGCTGGCTTTTTGGTCAGCCTCTTCTGAATCAAATCCGCCAACAATGGTCTCTAATTCATTAAAGAGGTAGGTTACCAGATCGTTTTTATCATTTTCTGAAACATTATGACCTGAGTTTTGCGCTACTGAAAGCACATAGGAGCCAAGCTTTTCCGTAATTTCTTGTGGGTTGTACATTCTTGCTTCATTAGCAGGGAGAGCTTCTTTTAAGCCGCTTTCTGCTATATCAGCAATTTGTTCGAGGGCCGCATTGTCTGCTTGTGGAAGACTGTCAGCCCCACTTGAGGCCACGTCAGTACCTGTTGGAATTTCTACTTGATCTACTTCCTCATCACTTGAGACATTTTCCTCAGCTTCAACCGGCTGTTCAACAGCCTTTTCTTCTTCAGCTTTTTCTGGCTCAGTGGTATCTACCTCAGAGGCAGCTTCTGATGCAGCAGAGCGTGCGCCAAAGCCTCCGCTACCTAGGCCAACACTCTTCTTCTTCCCCTTAGTTGTTCTGCCAAAGGCATTACGTGACATATTTTAGGTACCTACATTATTTAGCTAAAAGCTTGCTCCAGAAGCCGCCCTTAGCAGTTTCTGCTTCACCAGTTGCATTCGTTAATCGGCTCATTAAAAGATCAATGGCTTGCCCAGGTTTTGACGAAGCGGCAACTTCGATGAGCGGTTTGCCTTTTCTAGCGGCATCGACCATTGTTTTGCGGTCATCAGGGATAGTTACATCTATTTCATGCTCGACACTGGCTGCAAAATCACGAGGGTCTACCTCGTTTGAATTAGCATCAGCAGACCGATTTACTACCAAATGGATTTTAGCATTTTGAGCCGCCAGCTTTAAATGGGCGAATAACCGGATAGTGTCTCGCGTAGCAGCAAGGGAAAGGTCTGAAACTACAATGATGTCCGTTGCGTGTTCAACAGCATTGGGATGTTGCCCAAGTATATGACGCGGCATATCTACAACGACGGTGTCAAAATTTTCTGTAAGAGTTTGTATGAGTAGGTCAACGGAATTGCTTTCTGGGATCAAACCAGCATTGATACTCGCTTCAGAGCCTAAAATCGATAAATTGTCACCTGCCTTGATCATCGCACGTTCGATAAACAAGCCATCAACCCGCGCTGGATTTTCAAGGGCGTCGAACAGGCCTCTTCCAGGTTCAAGGTCGAATTGCATTGCACCTGTACCAAATTGCACATCTAGATCGAGGAAAGCGACATTGTTTTTTGGATTATCAGAATACCGTTGAGCAACATTAGCGGCTATAGTTGTTGAACCCACACCGCCGCGTGACCCGATAACCAGAACGGTCGACTTATCTGTAGGCGCCGCGGCTTTGGCTTCTGCTTCGGCTGGCGTATGTAGAGCCAGTTCTCCAGAAATGACAGCTTCGCGGAGCAACTCTTGAGAAATAGGTTTTACGAGATAATCATGAATGCCTGAATTGATCAAGTCGCGATAAATACCAACATCATTAATAACACCTAGAGCCAAAACAACGGTACCAGGTTCGCAAACTTCAGCAAGAGCGTTAAGGTCTCCAAGCATATCAACGCTCTCGGACATATCGACTATGAGAAACTCCGGAGATGACATGATACCAAGTGATCTGACGGCGTTAGCGATACCGCCTTGGTGAATATTTGCACCTGGCCAATTAAGTCCGTGAATGATTGGCAATAAAATAGAAGCCGTTTCTTCATCTGACAAGTAAGCGCCAAAGGGCTCTCTATCATTGGAGTTTAGATCGGTACTCATTCCTGCTGCTCCCCAACTGGCTTATGTCGATAGGCCTTAACCGCCTTACGGGTAGCGTCTGGATTGGCGCCATCACGCTCACCTGTAACTAGGTCTCGTGGGTTCGCTACCATCGCCGCAAGGTTGCTTTGAGACGTACAGCCAAAAGGCTGACCTGGAGCATTATTAGGATTAGAAGAGGATGTTTCACTCCAACGCTGACAATCAGGTGCGGTTACAGTATAGCGTTCTACATAAACCATCACACTGCCATCAGCAGGCATCGCGCCAAAGACGCCATTGTTTTCCCCTACCGAAACACCTTGTTTTAAGAACCAAGCTGTTAGGGCGTCAATGCGTTCAGCCGGAACATCAACGCCCTGATCAAATAGGATCACGTCGCCATAACCAACTTCATTTGTGGTGGCAAAACTCGCAAGATTGGCGAGACTGTCTTGTGACAAGTCTATCGCACCATCTTGCTCTGCGGCAACAGGATGCGCAAGACGAACCATAGTAACAATATTGCGTTCTAATTCAGCGCCATTGGTGTAGTAGCCTTGTTGGCTACATGCCCCTAGTAACAAAGATGTGCCCAAGGCGAGTGATGTATATAAAAGACGGTGTTTCATGTTGGTCACTCCCTTTATTTCAACTGGAATCCGGCCCGACCTTTAAGGGTAGGACCCGTGTTACGTGTTTTATCACCAGGTGTATTTTGCTGCACCCGCGGCTGCCACTTTTGACCCTGTAGGTATCGCTCCATATCATTAGGAGCAATATACCCATCGGTTGGCAGGGTAATTCTGCGCGCATCCACTGGCTTGACTAGATAAGGTGTAACAACAACTAAAAGCTCGGTCTCATTGCGCTTGAACCTATCGGAGCGGAATAAAGCACCAAGGATTGGTAGATCACCGAGTCCTGGAAATTTTGTAGCGTCTTGCACCACTTTATTTTCGAGCAGCCCTGCTATGGCAAAGCTTTCACCACTACCCAGCTCCACTGTGGTGTCCACTTTTCTTGTGGTAATACTTGGAATATGTGTCCCTGCGATTTGTAGGGATCCCGCATTGGAAAGATCAGAAACCTCTGGCATCACATGAAGATTAATACGACCACTACTGAGAACAGTCGGTGTGAAGGCCAGCTGCACGCCAAATTGGCGAAATTGAATTGTGACATTATCGCGCTGAGGAACGGGTATCGGAAATTCGCCACCCGCGAGGAAGGTCGCCGTTTCGCCAGAGAGTGCTGTAAGGTTGGGCTCGGCTAGTACGGAGAGGAAGCCTTCATTATCCAAGGCGTCTAAGATGAAATCAAGATTGAAGTTGCCAGCGGAAAATCCGCCAAATAGATTGTTTATCCCGCTTCCTGGTTTGAGATAATTTTTTATAGGGGCACCTAAAGCTTCATCCATAACATTTGTAAAGACATCACGCCCCACCGCTAAGCCGATCGCGGTACTGCCGGAGCCAAAGCCGTTTTCCCAGTTGATGCCAAGCTCTTTTATGGTTGAGCGGCCTATTTCAGCGATCTTTACCCGAAGGTTTACCTGTGTTGGCTGAAGCACGACAAGACGATTTACAAGGTTAAGCGTTTTATCAATGCCGGCTTGTTTTTCACGGGCTTCATTTTCAGAAGAACGCCTAGCAGCCTCAATCGTTTCAGATGCTGTCATTCCAAAGCTTTGCATGGCGTCAAGAGGATTGCCAGTAACAAGAGGTTCGCAAAGGCGCACGATAAGATCTGCTTGTTCGGGAGATTGTACAGTACCCTCTAAAATAAACATTTTACCAAAAGAGGTGATTGTAATGTCTGAACCAGGCACCAATTTTTCAATTTTAGTTTCATAATCATGAAGCATATTGGACTGGTCAGCCTGGGCTTGAATATTCTCATTGACCTGAAGTGCGCCGCTATAAATAGGGGTTTGCGTATCATCCATGACATAAATTGTTGTTTGACCAACGTTTTTACCAAAAATATAGATAAGTTGTGGTGACTTGATCTGCACATTGGCTATATTTGGATTTGCTATAAAGACATCACTGGCAGGACTGGCAAGCCTAAGCAAGGTGCCTTTAAATCTGTCTATCTCAATAATATTATCCTGTGGCTTTACTTCCACCCCACCTTTTTGCCCTGAATCTTGAGCAGACAATGTAAGTGGTGAAAACATCGTTGCAGCTAATATGGAATAGCCTGCCATGCGGCTGATAGCAGATGTTCTGCGCCAAATACTCATTGACCCTTCTCCTTCGATTTATCCTCAAAGTTCTTTGCTGCCGCAGCTCCTCCGCGGCGAACAACAACTATATGCTTGCCTTTGTTGGCTTCCAACAATGGGCTAACTTCATTATCCCAAGTTATAGACCCTGTATTATCTATAGGCATTGCATAAAGATCGTCTTCGAGGTCTTTCTCGTCGCGAGGCAGTGACCTAAGACTAAGAGACAAAGCACCAAGTTTTTGCAGCATGGCAATCTTTTCTACCATTTTAGGGGTTACCTCTAGGGTAACAGTCTTGGCCGGCTTGCCAACTGCGCTGTTATCAGCAGAGCGTTGATCGACACTTAATAAACGCACATTGCCCATGACAGTTTCCGCAACCGAATGAGGAAGCCCGTATGGGTCATTAACTTTGTGCGTGAGAATAACATCAACTCTGTCGCCGGGCAAAGCTAGCCCGGCCAAGCCGGTTTGCGCGTTCACTGAGACGGTAACGGCGCGCATATTAGGGCTCAACATTGCCGCTACAAACCCGCGTGCGCCCTTACTTACTATTTTTGTCGCGCTAAGAGGCTCGCTGTCACCAAAAGAGATGCGAACAACTTTGCCAACCTGATCCGCAATCTTACCCTTACCCTCGACGATAAAAGTTTGAGCAATGGCATTTTCTGGCCATTCCATCCACTTAAGGTCTTCAAGCTTAAGGATTGTTCCTGTTGGCAAAGGTCTTGCAGATACAAGGACTTTGGTTGTTGCCGATACTGGCTGAACGTCTTGTATAGCACTTTGTTGTGCGCTGGATAAAAAAGTCTTGACTAACATAAATGCAACAATTGCACCCACTAGGGCCAAGGCGGCTACTATTAATGTTCTGGCATTCATAGCTTTCGTCCACTCTAGGTTGGGTTATATAAGAATATAACTTTCGCCTGTTTCTGTAAAAAAATCAACCATTATAATGGTTTATTCTTTTGTTTCTCCCAAATGACCCTCTTAATCTTGGCATGTAATCACTCATATTGTCGCAAAATTAGCGACTTTTAAAAGTTGAATACAAAGCCAAATACCACTTATTGATATGGCCACACCATAGGGTACGCTATGTCGATTCGCGGCGTCAACCTTATTTTGTTTTTGTCTTACTTTTGTATAGGCCCAAGTTACCCCAGTTACTAGCCCACCAGACAAAGCGATAAGTATCAAAACCTCAGCTATATACTGGGTTCCAGCAAATAATGAGAGGGCCGCTGCAAGTTTAACATCGCCGCCGCCCATGGCTTTAAGTGCAAATAAAACAAGTCCACCAGCGAGGATTATTCCGCCCGTTAGAAGCCCGTTTATTATATTTACCTGATATATATCGTTTTGAAGTTGGGCCGTTAAAGCAAAAATACCGTACAGGCCAATCAAAATAAGGGGTAAAATATTTTGAATGCGTCGATGGCGAATATCACTCACGGCGGCAATGGCCAAAATAACCATGACAGCGCAAAGTGTGGAAATGATAATTATATCAGCCATCTACATGCTTTCTTGCCTTTAAGTTCAAGCACTATGTGAATTTTGCCTTAAAAAGATGCGTTGAGCCTGAGGACAAAAAATTGGGTAATCGATACTTAAACCGACCACCCAATGATTATATAACTAATTTAACGTATAGTCCTTAATATAATTTTATAGAAAAATTATTAAGAAGCTGTTGTGTTAACTGTATCAATCTCTGATGAAACCGTGCCAAAGATTTGTGATAGTGAACCACCTACAGCTGTAAGCGATGCAATAAGAGCAATGGCAATTAGTGCTGCGATGAGACCATACTCAATAGCAGTTGCGGCTTCTTCGTCGCGACGAAAACTTTTTAGAAATTTAATCATAGTACTATCTCCTGATAACTTATGTTGAATGTAAATTATTCCCCAAGACTATTAACAAAAGGTTAACATGAGAATAAATTAAAGGCCTAATGCATTGTTTTACATATATAAAATTTATATAAAATTGTATATATTTCTCACATTGAATTAAACTCTCGCCCCCTAGGTGCTAATGCACCGCGGCTAGTTAAATATATATAGTTAATAAAAGCAAATAAAATCAGCATCATTAGCCAAAAATCACATTGCTTTGGCTACTAAATTTAATTTCTTATCGCCAAGAAGTGGATAATGTAATACTATAAACATCTTCTTTTGAGGATATATCGGGCCCTCTAGGGTTTAATGTGTAGATGATTTTAATAAAATTGTATTTTGTTTTTTACTTTTAGATAACCTTAATTAAGGTATGATGTCTTTATATCTTAATTGCCATATTTTGTTTAGGATTATTATTATGCTTAGACACGCTATTAGAATAAACGCAGCGGTAACGCGTTTCATACGTGACGAGAGTGGCGGCATGATGACCATGACGGTTGTTCTTTTCCCCATGCTCTTAGGGTTTGCAGGGCTTGGTATTGATGTCGTCAGTTGGTATATGGAGCGCAGGACCACGCAATCTCTTGTTGATACTGCAGCGGTTGAAGGTGCGCACCACTCTGTTAATTACGACGGCGCTACGATGCAAGACCTAGTTTATGACTTTGCACTCACTAGAGGATATGACCCTAATCAAGATACGCTAACTATTAATTACCCGCCGTTAAATGGTACTTACGCTGGAGAGGCTGGTTATGTTGAAGTCATAAATACCAGAGCTACCCAGCTTTATTTTATCTCGGCCTTTTACGGCATATTTAATGGTGAGGACTTCACAGTGAATGTGCAAAGCCGTGGCGTGGCAGGGGCGCTGGTTATTGGCGGTGCCTGTGTGGTGGCCTTAAGCCCTAGCTCTAATAGAGCGATGAATTTTACAGGCACCACAACCGTGACATCTGATTGTGGTATTGCATCAAATAGCACGAGCGAGAGCTCTATCCAAGTGGGAGGTGATGCGACTGTAGCATTACCATCAGCGACAACAGTTGGTAATTACCGTGAAATTGGTGGCGGTGCCATAACTGACGCCGATGGCAATCCTATTGTGCCACAAACACTTGCCTCCGAAATTGCTAACCCATATGACGGTTTTGTTCCTCCAACTCCTGAGGATAGTCCTTGTACTTTTGAAAATAACAATTCGCCTGTTGATCCTGCTACCGTTGGTACAGCAGTTGATGATGGCTTTGGCAATATAACTTATCATCTTTCACCTGGAACATATTGTGGCGGCATAAAAGTGCAGAGCAATGTAGTTTTTGATGAGGGTATTTACATTATACATAATGGTGACTTTGATGCTAATGCCGGGGCTGAGATGTCGGGCAGTAATGTTGGGTTTTTCCTCACAGGCGACACCGAAGGTGATGTTGGGGGCATGAAGCAAAATGGTCAAGTTTCCATGGACTTTTCTGCGACGGAATCAGGGGAATATGCAGGAATATTATTCTATCAGGATTTGACTGCGCCTGGTAACCATCATCAAGACCTTAGCTTTAATGGCGGTGCAGATATGTCCCTGGACGGGGTAATTTATGCGCCCTATGGAGATGTTAATATGAATGGTGGAGCAAGTGCAGCGCCTTCATGCTTGAAAATATATGGTTATACAGTTGAGTTTAGTGGTAGTAGTCATGTGGGAAATGATGAGACAGTTTGTTCTGCTATTGGGCTTTCAGGAGAAGGGAGCACTGACTTGACGAGAGTTCAGTTGGTGGAATAATGATGGAAAATAGAGTCACATATAAAATTTACCAAGTGTTTAGCAAGTTTAGAAAAAATGAAAGCGGGGCCATTGCGGTCGAAACTGCTTTGATAATGACTTTGTTGCTGACGATCGCCTTGGGTGTTCTAGATTATGGATTACTTATGGCAAGAAAAATGGAAGTGACCAATGCTGTGCGTGCTGGTGCGCAATATGCGTTGGTAAGAAAACCAGTATTTGATACTTCTGATGCTTCCTATGATGCCTACCTGGACATAAAAAACGCTACGCTTGCGGGCCTAACAACAAGTAAGCGCGCGACGGGGGCCACGGTAACAGCCGCGCTTTCTTGTTCATGCGGAAATGCTGCGTCAGCTTGCTTTGGTGTAGACCCAGACCCGAATTCTGATCCTGGCACAGGGGATAATTTAACCTGTGCTGACGGTGTAAACCGTAGTGCTTATTTGGATATCACGCTGAGTGAATCTTATACATTTGTATTTGGTTTTGTAGCGCCTGAGCGAACGGTGACTATTTCTGATATTGCAACGGTAAGGTTGAATTGATGAAGAACGCAAATGTACATAAGCGTAGAAAGGCTAGCGCCTTGAGGCAGAAACTCAATCGTTTCTTTAAAAAAGATGATGGTGCCGTTGCTGTAGAGTTTGCTCTGACCTTTCCTATATTTATGACGGCAATTATTTTAATCATTGAGCTGGCGCGTGTGGTTTATGTGCAGGCTGTCGTGACCTTTGCTGCAGAAGAGGCCACACGATATGCCTTGGTGAATTATGCTGCTACGACACAAGAGCTTGAAGAATATGCAACATCTAATTTGTTAGGGGTTTCACAAGACCAACTCGTTTCCATTGTTGTGTCTGGGGATTTAAACGCAGATAATACCCGTTTAATTTCCATAACCATCACCTATCAATATACACCCATCATACCAGTGAATATGCTCTTGGGGGATGCAAGTAGGAATGGGTTTCAAATATCTGGAACATCTGCTGGCTTCCTGACGGAAGAAAATGCAGTTACATAGTTAATGTTATATTATTTGGATGGGATTTAAATTTTGGAAAATATTAATCGCCGTAGAAATATGCCTGTCGGTGGTAAAATAGCGTTTTTCAAGTCTAATATCGATGCTGTAACGATACGGTATGCGATGTGGCCCGCAACAAATGCTACGTCGAAGGGCACTGTCATCGTCTTGCCTGGACGCACGGAATTTATCGAAAAATACTTTGAAGTGGTTAACGAGCTACTTGAGCGCGGCTTTGCTGTTGCGGCTATGGATTGGCGCGGTCAGGGATTATCCACGCGGCCACTTGAAAACCGCGAAAAACATTATTTTAAAAATTTCGCAACGGCTTTGCCCGACCTTGAACAATGTATCACAGACCATCTTCGCCCAGCAATGCCAGGGCCTTTTCATATATTGGCCCATTCTATGGGTGGACATTTGAGCCTCAGGTTTTTGCATGATTACCCAGGCCTTATTGACAAGACGGTTGTGACAGCGCCAATGGCGGGAATTAATTTTAATGAGATGCCCAAATGGATTGCGGTTGCTCTATCAACCCTCATGTGCAAGCTTGGACTTGATAAAAGTTATTTGGCTGGCTTTGGTGACTATAAAGGCGGGCGATGGGGCTGGCGCGAAAAGCTTACAAGTGACGTGGAGCGTTTTGAAGATGAAGATTATTTCATTAAAAAAGACCATGATTTAGCCTTGGGCGGTATTACCTATGGCTGGCTAAAAGCAGCGCTTAGCTCTATTAAAACACTCCATAGTACTGGGTATCCTGAGGCCATAAAAACACCAACCCTTATCGTGCAAGCCGGTGGAGATGAAATTGTTGATAATGCTATGGTGACATCTTTGGCGGCTAGATTGCCCAAGGGGCAGTTGCGTTTGGTGCCCGACGCTATGCATGAAATATTAAAAGAACAAGACCAGTACCGTGCTCAATTTTGGGCCGCCTTTGATGAGTTTATGGACTGATATTTCATTTTGTCTTTATGCGTCTTTTAATAAAGCAATTGCATCGCGGTGTATGTTGGCATCGCCGCAGGCAAGCAACCGCCCATCATCACAAACATCTTCGCCGTACCAGTTGCTCACGATGCCGCCAGCGCCTCGAATAACGGGGATCAAAGCCATGATGTCGACGATCTTCATGCCGGCCTCAGCAACAATATCAATCATGCCATGAGCAAGCATAGCGTAGGCGTAGCAGTCGAACTCGCCGCGGTTAAGCTTGACGGCACTAGCAAGCTTTAAATATGCTTTTTGCTCTGGGGGCGTAAAGCTGTTGAAGGCTGTCGTTGACAGTAGGGCCTCTCCCAGACTGTTGCAGCTACGGCATGTTATTGTTTTATCATTCAGCGTGGTGCCATTTGGCGTTCCAATGAATCGTTCTTTGGTATAGGGTTGGTCAATAATGCCAATCACTGGCTCACCATCATACAAGAGTGCTATCAGCGTGCCCCAAGTTGGCAAGCCCATGATGTAAGCCCGCGTGCCATCTATGGGGTCAAGCACCCAGCTAAATTTACTATTACCACTAACGCTATCATATTCTTCGCCTATGATGGTGTGGTCAGGATATTCTTGTGATATAAGCGCGCGCATGGCTTGCTCTGCAGCTTTGTCTGCGGCTGTCACTGGGTCAAAGGCACCGGCTCTATCTTTGTTCTCAATCTCGACGGGCTTTCTGAAATTGGCAAGCGTAATGCGTGCTGCTGCATCTGCCAGTTTACCTGCAAAAGATTTATAGTCTTCTATATCTGAGGGTGCCAGTGCGACAGCCATGTTTTTCTCCCTTAATCCTTAATGGATACTTGCAAATGACTTGTTTATCCACCACATTCGCAACCTTGAGCGTAGTTTTTTTAAGGTCGACGTTTTATGGCGCACATATGTGATTTTTTAATTTTTGGCGGTGGCATTGCGGGAGCGTCTATTGGCTACCGTTTGGCGCCCCATGGAAAAACTATTATCTGCGAAATGGAAAGCCAGCCTGGCTATCACACAACTGGTCGCTCAGCTGCCTTTTATGCTGAAACATATGGTGGGTCAGATATTCGCCCCCTAACTATGTGCAGTAAAGATTTTTTGAAAAACCCCCCCGAAGGATTTTGTGATGTGCCGCTTATCACCAAACGCGGCGCTCTTCATATTTTTAATGAAGATAAGCGTGGGCGTGCCGAAGAAATTTGTAGCGATATGAAAAGGCTTATCGAAGACGTGCATATAATAAGCCGGCATGAAGTCCTTGAGGTTGCGCCTATATTGTCTTCCTCCGATGTTGCTGGCGCTATTAGTGATCAGGACTGCGGTGATTTGGATGTCTTTGCGCTTCATCAGGGTTTCTTGCAAGGGTTCAAGCAGCACGGTGGAGAGATTTTAAACGACGGCGAGATGATTGATGCAAAGCGGGAGGATGGTAGCTGGCTTGTCAACACCCGTAAAGGCGAAGTGAGGGCAAAGGTAATCATCAATTGCGCAGGAGCCTGGGGGGATGTTGTCGCTGAGCGGGCTGGAATTAAGCCGATTGGGCTGACACCCTTGAGACGCACCATTGTGATGGTACCTGCAGAGGGCGTAGATCCAGATGGCCCCATCGTTATTGATGTTGATGAGGACTATTATTTTAAGCCTGAAAATGGGCAATATATGGTGTCTCCTGCGGACGAGACATTGTCGCCAGCCTGCGATGTGCAGCCCGAAATAGAAGATGTGGCGGTTGCTGTCGATAAATTTGAGCGTGCCACCAATAGTAAGGTTAAAAAAATTGAAAATTCATGGGCTGGTTTGCGCACTTTTGCACCCGATAGAGCCCCTGTTATTGGTTTCGATGATGCCTGCGATAGTTTTTTCTGGAGTGTTGGACAAGGGGGTTACGGCATCCAAACCGCACCAGCGTGGAGCGCAGCCGCAGCAAGCCTAATCCTAACTGGTGATATTCCCGATGACGTAAAATCTCTTGGTGGGGAAAAAAATAATTATTCTCCAGGGCGCCTCCGTAAATAATTGTTGGTAAGGCATTATAAATACTTACTTTATTCATATTATTACTATAAACATGGTTAGTATTTAATAAAATTATTTATATTATTTAACTTTTTCTGTACTTTCTTAAATTAGGTTATCTTTATAGATAAAGTTGCTTTTCAAATATGAACTCACTTTACTTTTCTATTCAGCTAACCTGGTTATTTTGTTTTTTGTAAGGAGCATGTGGGATGCTAAACCAAATTTTGAACCAACAGGTGTGTGACACTATCCAAGTGATGGTTATTGATGATCATGCAACTATGCGTAAAATCGTAAGACGCCTTTTATCTCAAATTGGAATTTTTGACGTGATTGAAGCCACTAACGGCCTTAATGCGCTTGAAATTTTAAATGATAGCAGCCGCGAGGAAAACCCAGATGTTATCATTAGTGACCTTCATATGGACGGTATGGATGGCATTGAACTTTGCAATAAAATTCGTCTTTCCAAAAAAGTGGGCGTAAAAGAAATCCCTGTGTTAATGTTAACGGGCGAACTTGATGAATTCATCCTTGGTGTTTCCAAGCAAGTTGGTGTCTGTAAAATAATGACCAAGCCTATTGGTGCTCCAGAGCTGAAAGGGCATATCTCAGACGCTTTAGGATATGCAGTTTAATATATGGCAATAACTGTTAAGCACATCTTTATCCATCCTGTTAAATCTATGGCAGGGCAGATGGTTGAAGAAGTACTGTTGACGGCGGACGGTCTTGCTGGTGATCGTCAATTTGTTGTTGTTAATGAAAAAGGCAAGTTTCGAACATCCCGAGAATGCCCATCTTTAGTTGTTGTTAAAGCTGTGACTGTGGATGACTTCCTTATTTTATCGCTGCCAAATGGGCGCTCTATATCTATCCCACTGTCATCACACACCCAAGAGCTGAAAAAGATCAAGCTTTGGGATGATGATGTAACCGGCGCTGACATGGGCGATGATGCGGCGCGTTGGCTGAGTGATTATTTAGGCAAAGCCAGTCGGTTAATCGCTATAGCCGACAAGAGTGTCCGGCAAGGAAAATACAAGGGTACGCCCAAAAGTTTTTCTGATGCATCGCCTATACTTCTTACAACAGGCGCCTCGTTACATGATTTAAACAGGCGCTTGAGCGTGCCTGTATTGGACAGGAATTTCCGCCCCAACATCGTTGTTACAGGCGAGATGGAGCCTTTTGGTGAAGACCTTTGGTCCGAGATTAAAATTGGTGACATCAACATGCAGGTCGCTTGGGGCTGTAATCGCTGCATTTTGACAACGGTGAACCCGCTAACAGGCACCAAATCAGAGGATATGGAGCCAGTTAAAACGCTTAAGACTTTTCGCACAGCCGCGGATAAAAATTTCTACTTTGGCCAAAACATCATCCCGCAGTCACAAGGCACTATCCATGTGGGCGATGTGGTAGAGATTATATCCGTGCGCGAAAAGCCACTTTATGCGGCTGACGGCTTACTTTAATTAATAATCATACCGACGCTGGCGATGAGAAAATCCGCGCGAATAGTCGCGGTATAGCTCTTCATTGCGGTATTGGCTAAGGGCATAAACCGCCCAGATAGCCGCAACAGGCCAGCCAATGATTGTCATCCACAGTAACATGCAGAAGATGCCCTGAAAGGGGCGACGGATGGTGAAAAATACCAATGGGGGTAAAAAGATAGCTACTAATAGCCTCATGACTTTGTTCCTCGCTGTTTCGCTTCTTCTTTCTTGAAATCCCGAGAAGCTTTTTGTTGTCGTTTTTATTATTATGTTTGAGCAAACGCCCAAAGGGCCAGTTTTCTGGCTCCTGTTATATTTATATAGGAAGGTGTGAAATTATTTTCAAGGGGGATTCTTTTATTAAGCTTCCTCGTTGTCGCTGCGGGCGAGCCTTGCCCTTGCCTCACCAGCAAGCTGGCTCGGATACTCAATTCTGTAAATATGAACACCAATCCGAAGGCGCTAGTGCCTTCGGCAAGCGTGACCACGCGCCCGCAACGTAGTGAGGATACTAAACAAAGGACTCTAGCTCACTATTAGTGAGCGTACCGACCAAGTGGGAGGCCGCAAGGTAGTGAGGATATCAAACAAAAGAATCTAGCTCACGACTAGTGAGCATATTTTTCAGCGCAGACAAGCTCGGTTGGGCGACCGGTTAAGAAACTTTGGGAATAGTCGACGCCCATATCCGTGAGCTTTTGCTTGGTTTCTTCATCGGGAATACCCTCTGCAATAATGAGTTTGCCTTTGTCTTTGGCAACATCGATGATCATGGTAACAAAATCACAAGTGGCTTTATCGTGTAATAGCTCTTCGCAGTAAGCGCGGTCAATTTTAAAAAAGTCGATCGGGAATTTCTTTAAATTCTGGAAGTTGCTAGAGCCTGTTCCGATATCATCAAGGGCAAGTTGAAAGCCTAATTCTTTAAAAGAATTCATCGTACTTTCGGCATCGCTAATTTGCGTTGTTGCCACGTCTTCGGTGATCTCTAAAATGAGTTTTTCTTTTGGCACGCCATATTTGATGACCATCTCATTGAGGGTTTGGCAAAAGAGCGGTGTGGCAAATGACGGTCCGGATATATTAATCGAGATGGCACCAAGCTTTTCGCCTTTGGGGCCAAAAAGTCGAGAGAAATTTTTACACAAAAGCTCAATGATGTACATATCAAGGTCTTGAGTAACATTATTATAATGTGCCGCTTCAAGGATTTGAACAGGCGAACCTATCTCACGCTCAGAAATATAATGGCGCATTAAAAGCTCGTATTTAGGAAGTTTTTGCGCGCCTTGCAGGGAAACGATGGGTTGGGAAAATAGCCCAATCTCATGTTCATTGAGGGCTTGTCGCATCACGCGCAGGCCAAGGCGTTTTCTTTTATGCTCAATATATTCTGGATCGTCTTTGTCAATATACCAAAAGCTTCTGCCAGGAATTAATGTGGCTTTATTGAGCGCATATTCAAGGCGGGAAAAAGCGTCGCCATTGTCATCGTCAAGCGGCGTGCAGCCAAGAATAAGTTTTGGGTAATAGGTAGAGCCATCTCTTTCCAGTTCAAACTGGGAATGCTCTGCAGTAAAGCCTGCAACTCTTTTGCGCAGCTCTGAAAAAGACCCTTTTAATATGACAAGAAAGGCGCTGTATTCTGTTTTGAAAACAAGATCGCCTGAAAAATAGCTCTGAATTTTATTTTCCAAAATGAGGGTTAAATCACTCTCGGCAAGCAAGCCTTTACCCGCGGAGAGACGCATAACCTCAGCCGCTGCGTTGATGTTAATTCTAAGAAGAATATGATCGCCTGTATCTTGCTTGCAAATCTCTAAAATATGGTTGAGCTGGGTAAGGCCGATCATCGGCAGCTTACTTTTTCCGTCGCCTATTTCCATATGTTTTGTAAAAAGCTTTTCTGCTTCTTTCGCCAGCTCTTCTTCTGTTAGGTACCATGTGATTAATTGTACAATTAAAAACACCATAAAGGGTGTGAGATATCCCCAATGATAATTGGTGGTCATAAAGGAGAGCGAGGTTATAACCGCTGCACCCAGATAGGTTGTAGAGTTACGAAAAGTCTTGGAGAAAGCTTTTTGAATAGATTTTTTAGCGGTCATAAAAACACTTTACACATATAATGTTATGGTTGCAAAGGAGGTGCCGCGTATCCGATTATTATTTTCACACGTGTTCCCCCATTCATGTGCAAACTCTATACTAGCATATCCATCAATACTAGAGTCTTAATGCGTTGAATTTTATATATGCATTTATTTGAGCAAGCACAAAAAAGGGGCTGGCAATGCCAACCCCTTGAATTTTTATAGTGAGACTTTTATGCCTGTGCTTCGCGCGAGGCCTTTTTACGCTCATGGGCGAGAAGGTGGCGCTTGCGCAAACGAATGCTCTCTGGTGTTACTTCAACCAACTCATCGTCATTGATATAAGCCAGTGCTTCTTCGAGTGGTAACTTTTTCGGTGTAGTAATTTTCACCGCATCATCTTTACCAGAAGCGCGCATGTTGGTTAGCTGCTTAAAACGCTGAACATTCACTTCCAAATCATTGTCGCGTGCATGCTCACCGATAATCATGCCTTCATAGGCTTCGATGCCGTGGTCAACCATGATGATGCCGCGGTCTTCTAGGTTAAACAGTGCATACTCACGGATTTTCCCCGGGGCATTTGCAATGAGTACGCCACGCGCACGGCCACGAATTGGCCCTTTGTAAACATCATAGCGGTCATAGCTGCGGTTCATAATGCCTGTACCGCGTGTGTCGGTCAAAAACTCACCGTGATAACCAATAAGTCCACGCGCTGGCGCATCAAAGGTTAGGCGAACTTTACCTGCACCTGAAGGAACCATGCCGGTAAGTTCAGCTTTACGCTTAGACATTTTCTCAACAACAGTACCTTGGTATTCTTCATCCACATCCACCTGTACCGTTTCGTAGGGTTCAAGTTTTTTGCAATCTTCATCAAGCTGCATCACCACACGAGGGCGAGAAATAGCAAGCTCAAAGCCTTCACGGCGCATGGTTTCGATCAAGACGCCAAGCTGGAGTTCGCCACGACCAGATACTTCAAAAGCATCACGGCTATCAAGCTCTTCAATTTTAATCGCAACATTGCCTTCCGCTTCGCGCTTTAGGCGGTCACTAATAAGGCGGGATGTAACTTTACTGCCCTCACGTCCGGCAAGCGGGCTATCATTGACCATGAAAGTCATTGAAAGTGTTGGCGGGTCAACTGGGATAGCGTGGATAGGCTCACTAAGATCAGGATTAGCAATCGTGTCAGCAACCGTGGTTGTTGTCAGGCCTGCAATGGCGACAATATCGCCAGCTTGCGCGGTATCAACCGGTACACGCTCAAGGCCATTAAAGGCGAGCAATTTTGTAACGCGACCAGATTCAACCGTTTCGCCAACGCTGTTCATGCCCTTGATCGGGTCACCAATTTTAACTTTTCCGCTTTCAATACGGCCCGTAAGAATACGACCCAAAAAGTTATCGCGGTCGAGCAAACTAACGAGCATGGAAAAGGGCTGATCAAGCGTATCGTTGCGGATAGGCGCAGGCTGCTCTACGTGGTCAACAATTCTTTGGAACAAAGGCTCAAGATTTTCACGGGGGCCATCAAGTTCTTCATCGCACCAGCCATCGCGCCCAGAAGCATAAAGTGTTGGGAAATCAAGCTGGTCATCGTTGGCTTCAAGAGCACAAAAAAGATCAAAACAGATGTCGTGGGCATTGTCTGGGTTGGCATCTGACTTGTCGACCTTATTGATCACAACAATAGGCTTAAGGCCAAGTGCTAATGCTTTTTGGGTCACAAATTTTGTTTGTGGCATAGGGCCTTCAGCCGCATCCACCAAGAGCACAACACCGTCTACCATAGAAAGGATGCGCTCAACTTCACCACCAAAGTCAGCGTGACCCGGTGTGTCGACAATGTTGATGCGAGTATTGTTCCATACAACGGATGTACATTTGGCAAGGATAGTGATGCCGCGCTCTTTTTCAAGATCGCCACTATCCATCGCACGCTCTTCCAAGCGCTGGTTGTCACGGATCATGCCGGATTGCTTAAAGAGGTTGTCCACGAGCGTCGTTTTGCCATGGTCAACGTGAGCGATAATCGCAATATTTCTGAGTTCCATAGATGCACCTAAAATATAAAGGGCTCAGCACATTGGCGAGCCCCGGATTGAATTTTGGCGCAGTATAGGGATAAAGTCCTTTAGAGCAAGTTAATAAGTGCGGAGAAATATATTGTATATTCTGTAGGGGCTACCCTTGATCGCAGATGGCTGATGAAAGATCAAAACTAACGGAGAGAAAATTTAATATATCTTTCTGGAATAAAGGACAAGATTCGCCATGAAAACAACCGGTGTGATGCAAAAATATCACATAAGTCAAAAAAATATTCTAAAAAGTAATTTCAGAAATATCTATATATATCAGATGCTTATTAAGTAAATTTTCAATGTCATTAAACACTCACGCAAAGTTGACTTGATATTTTTGCTAAATTGCCTATCTTATTAGAGACGGATTTATTCGTCGAGCCCTTCGTGGGCGTTTCCTCCCTGAGCCTGGGCCACGCATGATAGCGTGGCCTCTTTTTTTGTGGTTTTTTATTTAAAATTATTCCGCTGCGAGGG
>CBFDBT010000028.1:0-20808 GCA_965603115.1 uncultured Alphaproteobacteria bacterium | reverse complement strand
GGTCTGGACCTAAAGGTCGTATCGTTAAAGCTGATGTTGAGGCTGCTAAAGCTGGTGCGCCTGTCACATCAGCGCCAATGCCCGTAGCTGCGACTATGGCAGTGCCGACAGAAACACCGTTTGAAGAGATCAAACTCAATAATATGCGTAAAACCATTGCGCGCCGCCTCACAGAATCCAAGCAAACGGTACCGCATTTTTATCTAACCATTGACTGCGAGCTTGATAAGCTTTTGGCCCTGCGCAAAGAGGCCAATGCCGATAGCGAAACTACGGGCATTAAACTAAGTGTGAATGATTTCATTATTAAAGCTGTTGCACTTGCGCTGAAAAAAGTACCCGACGCCAATGCGTCTTTTGCTGGCGATAAAATATATAAATATAAACGCGCGGATATATCCGTCGCGGTCGCCATTGACGGCGGCCTTATTACGCCTGTTGTACGCGGGGCTTGCGTGAAGGGTTTAGCAAGCATATCCGCTGAGGTCAAAGAGCTTGCTGGTCGCGCTAAAGAGGGCAAGTTGATGCCAGAAGAATATACTGGTGGTACTTTCTCGATCTCAAACCTTGGTATGTATGGAATCAAGGAGTTTTCCGCTGTGATTAATCCGCCAGAAGGCGCGATATTAGCAATTGGAGCAGGTGAGCAACGTCCAGTGGCCAAAGATGGTGCGCTTGCTGTCGCAACGGTGATGTCGGTAACGCTTAGCTGTGACCACCGTGTAATAGACGGTGCTGTTGGCTCAGAGTTCCTCGCGGCCTTTAAGGGCTATCTGCAAAATCCAATCACAATGCTGCTGTAGGAGCTACGCCGATGAAAAATCAATATGATGTTGTTGTCATTGGTGGTGGCCCCGGCGGCTATGTAGCGGCGATCCGCGCAGCGCAACTTGGTCTCAAGGTTGTTTGCATAGAGCGCGAGCATTTGGGCGGTATTTGCCTCAATTGGGGCTGTATCCCTACAAAAGCCCTACTGCGCTCTGCTGAAGTGTATCACAATATGAAAAATGCTGCTGAATATGGCTTGTCGTGTGAAAAGCCATCGTTTGATCTTGATGCTATCGTCAAGCGCAGCCGCGGTGTTTCAGCGCAAATGAATGCGGGCATTGGTTTCTTGCTCAAAAAGAATAAAGTCACGCACGTTGAAGGCTCTGCAAAGCTCGCCGGTGGTGGCAAGGTTATTGTTACAGCTAAAGACGGCAAGACAAGCGAGATTGCTGGTAAAGATATTATTGTAGCGACCGGTGCGCGTGCTCGTGAACTGCCGCATCTGAAAGCTGATGGCAAACATATCTGGACTTACAAGCACGCTCTGACGCCTGATACGGTGCCGGGCAAGTTATTGGTGATTGGCACTGGTGCTATTGGTATCGAGTTTGCTAGTTTTTTCAATGAGTTAGGTAGCAAAGTCACTGTTGTTGAGATGCTCGACCGCGTTCTGCCCGTCGAAGACAAAGATGTCAGTGATTTTGCTGCCAAAAGTTTTAAAAAGCAGGGCATGACCATCAAGACCAAAGCCGGTGTTACCGAACTTAAGGTAGCCAAGGGTAAAGTAACGGCCACGATTGAAGAGGGTGGTAAGAAATCCACCGATACATTTGACCGCGTGATTTTGGCGATAGGCATTACGGGTAACATTGAAGACTTGGGACTAGAAAAAGTCGGTGTTAAAGTTGATCGCGGCCATGTTGTCACCGACAAATGGGGCGCAACGGGCGCTAAAGGCATTTGGGCCATTGGTGATGTTGCAGGCGCACCTTGGCTGGCGCACAAAGCTTCCCATGAAGGTGTTATCGTTGCTGAAAAAATTGCTGGCGAAAAGGATGTCCACCCACTAGACAAAGGCAATATAGCTGGTTGTACCTATTGTAGGCCACAAGTTGCATCCGTTGGTATGACCGAAGAGGCCGCAAAAGAAGCGGGGCACACTGTGCGCGTAGGAAAGTTCCCTTTTGCTGGTAACGGTAAGGCAGTTGCTCTTGGTGAGGCAGAAGGCTTTGTGAAAACCGTATTTGACAAAAAAACCGGCGAGTTACTTGGCGCGCATATGGTCGGTGCTGAAGTAACCGAGATGATTCAGGGCTATGTGGTCGCTCGTTCGCTTGAAAGTACCGAGGCTGAGCTTATGCATACGGTATTCCCGCATCCAACCCTGTCTGAAATGATGCACGAAAGTGTTTTAGACGCGTATGATAAGGCAATACATATCTGATGACGGAAATATCTAAGTCCCCTGAGCGCACAAAATCTGGCCTACTGCGAAAGCCTGATTGGATACGCGTTAAAGCTCCTGTGAGCAAAGGGTACAACAATACTAGCAAATTAATGCGCGAGTTGAAGCTCAATACAGTGTGCGAAGAGGCCGCTTGCCCCAATATTGGCACCTGTTGGGAACAAAAGCATTCCACGGTGATGATATTGGGCGACACCTGTACCCGCGCCTGTGCCTTTTGCAATGTCAAAACAGGTCGCCCAAACCTTGTTGACCCTGATGAGCCAATGAATGTGGCTAAAGCTTGCGGCGCGATGGGTATGAACCATATTGTAGTTACATCTGTTGATCGTGATGACTTAGCAGATGGTGGAGCCGACCAATTTGTTAAGGTTATTGAAGCACTGCGTCAACACAGTCCATCTACAACAATTGAAATTCTTACTCCTGATTTTCGTAATAAAATAGGGGCTTTAGAGCGCGTTATTGATGCAAAACCTGATGTATTTAACCATAACCTAGAGACGGTTCCACGGCTATACCCACGTATTCGTCCCGGGGCACGTTTTTATCACTCACTCAAGCTTTTGGATACGGTTAAACAGCGCGATCCATCGATTTTTACCAAGTCTGGTATTATGGTTGGCCTTGGTGAAGAACGTTTAGAAGTTGGACAGGTAATGGATGATATGCGCGTGGCTGATGTTGATTTTATCACGATTGGACAATATCTACAGCCTACCCAGCGTCATGTACCGCTTGATCGTTATGTCACGCCTGATGAATTTAAAAAATATGAGCGTATGGCAAAGGGTAAAGGCTTTTTGATGGTCTCGGCATCTCCGCTAACACGCTCGAGTTATTTGGCAGGCGATGATTTTGCCAAATTGAAAGCTGCGCGGGAAAATCTGCTCACACGGAAAAAATAAGCTATGCCGCATTTTTCAGATGAAAAGTTTATGCCTTACAGTCAAAAGCAGCTTTTTGATATAATCGCTGATGTGGCAAAATATCCTGAGTTTTTGCCTTGGTGTCTAGATGCGCGGATCTATAATCAAAAAGAAAACCAGTTTGACGCGGATTTAATCATTGGTTTTAAAGCATTTAAAGAGCGTTTTACCTCGCGAGTGACGCTGCACGGCCCCAATGCGCTTGAAGTTGACTATATTAAAGGCCCGATGAAAGAGCTTTATAATCATTGGAAATTTGTCAAAGCCGATGGTGGTACTCTGGTGGATTTTGAAGTCGACTTTGAGTTCAAATCAAAACTGTTGGGGAAAATGATCGGGCCAGTGTTTGCTGAGGCCACCCACAGAATGATCAGCGCCTTTGAGACGCGGGCAAAAGAGCTTTACGGTTAAATCCACTCAAACATCATATTAAGGGCTGATTTAACCGTTTCTTGCCGTATTTTTTTGCGTCCAAGATTTTTAAAATTTATACATTTAGCATAGGGTGGCTGGCCTTGGGTAGCCGTGGCGATCCAAACAGTGCCAACAGGCGTGTCGTCTGTTCCGCCGTCGGGTCCAGCAACGCCAGTGACAGCAACACACACGTCTGCCATGGAGTTAACCAGCGCACCGTATGCCATTTCTTTGGCGACAGCCTCTGATACTGCCCCAAATTGATCTAAACTTTTGACTGAAACATCGAGCATTTGCATTTTCGATTCATTGCTGTAAGTCACAAAACCACGATCAAAAACATCTGATGAGCCAGGTATTTCGGTAAGGGCTGCGGCTATTAGCCCGCCTGTGCAGCTTTCAGCGGTTGCTATTTTTAAGTTAGCCTCTCTACAATGTTCAAGAAGCATTTTGGCAAGATCTATGGTGGCTTTATCAGGCATAAGTAACCTTTATGGAAATGAATATGATAAGGAGTAATGCAGCCGAGGCAAATAGACCAGCGATAACATCGTCTATCATCACACCAAGGCCGCCGCTTATATGTTTGTCGAGCCAGCCGATAGGCCAAGGCTTGATAATATCGAAAAATCGAAAGAGGCCAAAGCTTAAAGCCAAATTCAGGGGTGTGAATAATCCTGTAATTGTTAGCGGCAACATGGCAATCCACATACCCGCAAATTCATCGATGACGATACGCCCGTCGTCGTGGCTGCCCGTGTTTTTTTCCCATAGATTAGAAGCATAAATGCCCAACACTGTGGATAGGGCTATCATAACTAAGAGTTTTTCTTGCGCTAAATCACCGCCAACTATGGGCAGGGCAAACATGAGAGCGGCTAGAGATCCCCATGTGCCAGGGGCTGGGCGAATAAGCCCGCTGCCAAGGCCGGTGCAAATCCAAAAAGCCGGGTGAAGATAACGCCCCTGCCATTTGGTCAAAAGGTCGGTATTGTCAACTTCACTCATCTGACTTCTCCAAGAGGTAGGCGCACAGTGGCTATGGCTTCAGCCGCAATGCCTTCACCGCGGCCTGTAAAGCCCAGTTTTTCGGTGGTGGTTGCTTTTACGCTTACACGAGAAATATCCATATCCATAATATCCGCTAGGCGGGTGCACATAGCGTCACTGTGTGGTCCAATTTTTGGGGCTTCGCAAATGATAGTAATATCCACACTCGCTATCATCCCCCCACGCTCGCCAACCATACTCACCGCATGCTTGAGAAAGATATCTGAAGCAGCGCCTTTCCATTTAGCCTCAGTGGGTGGAAAATGGCGACCTATATCGCCTTCAGCCATAGCACCATAAAGTGCATCAGTGAGAGCGTGCATCGCCACGTCAGCATCCGAGTGGCCCTTAAGAGACATGGCATGAGGGATTTTGACGCCGCATAACCAAACATGGTCCCCATCTTCAAATTTATGGACATCGTAGCCTTTACCAACGCGTATATCGCTCATTTGTATCATTAAATGTTGTTCCGCTTTCTTAAAGTCTTCTCTGTGAGTTATCTTAAAGGCTGCCTCACTACCTGTAATGATTTTGGCCTTTATGCCAGAAGCAGCGGCAACAGCCACATCATCGGTAAACTCTTGGTCTTGTGTTGCTTCATGGGCCTTGAGAATAGTCCCAAAATTGAAAGCTTGGGGTGTTTGCGCAGTATATAGCCCATCGCGGCTTGCTATACCAGTCACATAGTCATTATCAGCTTTTTTTAGGCTATCGACGACTGGAAGGGCGGGGAGGGCTGCTTTTTCCCCATCAGTGATAGTTTTAACAAGGCTATTTATGATATTTTCTTCTATGAAGGGTCGAGCAGCATCGTGGATTAGAACGATATCAGGGGCAGAGCTTTCAAGAGCCTTGAGGCCGCGATATACCGATTCTTGACGAGTGGGGCCGCCGTGAACGGGGGGCATTATTTCAAAAGGCGCGATCGCTTTGTTATAAAGCTCTAGGTCGTCAGGGTGGATAACACAAAGGATATTACATATAGTACTACATGAGACAAATGATTTAATTGTATGATTTAATGTAGTTTTTCCAAATATTAATTCATATTGTTTTGGCAAGTTTTTGCTTGCCCGGTGTCCGCGTCCCGCGGCCACGATAATTACGGCAACAGACACATTGCCTATTTTTTGATCATTTGACTCGCTTTTAATTTTATTATCCGGCATATATGTGCTCAATTTTTAGGCAGTATAGTTAACTGCCATATTCGTTAGTTGATATTTTAAGGTTTCACTATGGCTTTTAACATTGGTCCCGTCGAGATAAAAGACCCAGTTTTGTTAGCCCCTATGGCAGGGGTAACAGATATGCCTTACCGTAGGCTAGTAAAAGCTTTTGGTGCAGGCCTTGTTGTGTCTGAAATGATTGCATCGGAAGCCATAATTCGTGATTGCCGTCAAAGCTTTAAAATGGCGGAAAACTCTATAGAAGAATGGCCTATGTCTGTACAGCTTGCCGGTTTTCAGCCAAAATCAATGGCAGAAGCCGCTAAGCTTAATGAGGACCGCGGCGCAGCAATCATTGATATTAATATGGGCTGTCCGGTTAAAAAAGTGGTAAATGGCCATGCCGGTTCTGCTTTGATGCGGGACCTAGATAAAGCTGGTGAGATAATTCAGGCCACGGTTAATGCGGTGCGTTTGCCTGTGACTTTAAAAATGCGTCTTGGCTGGGATGATGATAGTCATAACGCCCCAGAACTTTCTAGAATAGCCGAAGAGGCTGGTGTGAAAATGATTACAGTGCACGGTCGCACCCGCTGTCAGCTTTATAAGGGGCATGCCAACTGGAAGGCGATTGCCAAGGTTAAAGCCGCTATGTACCTTTGACGATGTTGATCAGGCCCTTGCTGAATCTAATGCTGATGGCGTTATGATTGGTCGCGGTTGCTATGGTAAACCATGGTTTCTGTCGCAAGTTATGGAATATATAAGATCCGGTGAGCGTATTGACGAACCTGATCTCGCCAAGCAGCTTGAGACCATACTTAAACATTACACCATGACGCTCGATCACTATGATGAAATTGTGGCTGTCCGGATGATGAGAAAACATATTGGCTGGTATTCTAAAGGGCTTGTTGGCTCGTCTGAATTTAGGAATACCGTTAACCGCATGGACAATGCCAGTGAAGTTCTCGATACCATAAAGGCATTTTATGGACCTTTGATCAATCGTATAGCCGCTTGAGATGGCTAAAAAGCCAGCATATCCTTCAGAAATATTGCTATCCGCACTGCCTCAAACCATCATTGTGGTGGATCGTGACTTAAATATATTACAAGCTTCAGGCGCAGCTCAAGCCAATCTTCATATGAGTGAATCAGCAATTTTAGGTCGTCCTTTGGCGATGGTGGTTGGTGAGGGTAATCCTTTGCTTGGCCTTATTAAATTAGCACATGAAAATATGAATGTGGTGGTAGAACATGATTTAAAACTTGGTTTGCAAGGAGATGCTTTGAGCGTAGTAGACGCTCAGGTTATCCCTTTAAGTGAAGTTGAGGGTCATATGCTCATATCTTTGCAATCTCGTAGCATACCGGCGTTTGTGGAAAGCCAAGATGAGATGAAGTCGGCGGCTTTGTCGGTCTCAGGCCTTGCTGCAATGCTTGCCCATGAAATTAAAAACCCACTGTCTGGTATTCGCGGAGCTGCGCAACTCTTGGAGCGCCGGGTAAGTGAAACTGACAAGGAACTACCAAAATTAATTCGGGTTGAGGTCGACCGTATTCGCGGCCTTGTGGACGATTTAGAAACTTTTACTGAGCCAAAGCCTGTTGCGGCAGAACCTGTGAATATTCACCAGGTTTTAGACCATGTCAGAGGTATAGCAGAGGCTGGATTTGCACAACATGTGACATTTTCTGAAGATTATGACCCATCCTTGCCTCTCGTGGCGGGCAACGCTGATCGATTGACGCAGGTTTTGTTAAATTTGGTTAAAAACTCTGCTGAAGCTATTGGTGAAATGAGTGGTGGTATTGTCCTTTCAACATCCTACAAACACGGTGTTTGGGTTGGGTCAGAAGGAGCGAACCGTGTACGTGTACCGCTTGAAATTACCGTCCGTGACACGGGTGGTGGTATTGAGAACGAACTTTTAGGGCATTTGTTTGATCCGTTTGTAACAGGTCATGAAGGGGGGACTGGGCTCGGTTTGGCGCTTGTGGCGCGGTTTGTAGCAGATATGGGTGGTACAGTTGAATGTGACAATATTGACGGTGGGGCGATTTTTCGTATTCGTCTGCCTGCTTGGGAAGGTGAGGAAAAATAATGGTAAAAATATTAGTGGCTGACGATGACAGCGCCATAAGAATGGTTGTGCGCGAGACTTTTAAAGAAGAAGGTTGGGATGTCTTACAGGCTGAAAATATTGGTGAGTTACGCCAGCTCGTTGCGAGCGGTGAAGGGGATTTATTGCTGACTGATGTCTTGATGCCGGGTGGAAATGGCCTTGATATGATCCCTGAAATTCAGTCTTTACGCCCTGAATTACCAATCATTGTAATGAGTGCGCAAAATACTCTTGGCACAGCCATACGAGCAACAGGAGAAGGTGCTTTTGACTATCTTCCTAAACCTTTTGATCTAGATGAACTGGTAGATATTGCAAGTAAAGCACTGGCCCAAAGCAAAAAAGCATCTGGAGTTGGCACTAACAAGCCAGCTAAAGAAAAAACAACTTTAGAACTCGTTGGAAGTTCTCCTGCAATGCAAGATCTGTATAAAACGATGGCACGTGTTGTACCGACCGAATTAACTGTTTTAATTCACGGAGAATCCGGAACAGGCAAAGAATTGGTGGCCAAAGCGTTACATGAGCATGGGCCACGGGGAAAGAAGCCTTTTGTAGCCGTTAATATGGCTGCTATTCCGCGAGAGTTGATCGAAAGCGAACTTTTTGGTCACGAAAGAGGGGCTTTTACTGGTGCTGCAACGCGAGAGCAAGGTCGCTTTGGACAAGCACAAGGGGGAACACTTTTCCTCGACGAGATTGGAGATATGCCGTTTGAAGCGCAAACGCGGTTGCTCAGAGTGTTGCAAGAGGGCGAATATCATGCAGTTGGTGGTCGGCGGATCATGCAGGCAGATGTTCGAATTATTGCTGCAACGCACCAATTTTTGCCTGATTTGATAAAAGAAAAGAAGTTTAGGCAGGATTTATATTACAGATTGAACGTAGTTCCATTGTCTGTCCCGCCCTTGCGAGAGCGATTGGACGACATTACTGACTTGGCAAAGCATTTCCTGGATTTGGCTTCGACACAAGGTTTGCCAAGTAAGAAGCTGGGCTCAGGAGCGATCGATGAATTACTGGCTTATGATTGGCCTGGCAATGTAAGGGAGTTGGAAAATCTCTTGCAACGCATAGCAGCCCTTTATTCTGAGGATGTTATATCAGGTGTTGTGATGAGCGCCGAGCTTGACCGAAACCGTCACAGTCTTGGTAGTGAAACAAAGGGAAGTAGCGTTTCCATGGGGCATAGCCTTAAAGATGCTCTAACTTTCCATCTTAATCGCTATTTTGAAGCTCATGGTGAAAAGCTGCCACCAAATGGCCTGTATCAGCGACTTTTAAAAGAAATTGAAAAGCCTCTTATTGAGAAAACCTTGTCTGTTACAAATGGTAATCAACTACGATCAGCGGACCTTTTGGGTTTGAACCGCAATACGCTAAGAAAGAAAATAACTGATTTAAAAATTTCTATGCCCAAAAGTCATAAATAAATCTGTACGAAGTTTTATACCTTGTATTTCTAAGGGGTGTTGATTTTGCTAGCACTTCTGTTGCATTTATGACACATATTAGATATGGACAAAAAGACAGATCATAAACAAGTCGCACTGGACGCGCCAAACCTAATTAAAACTACGTTTAGGCACCAGAAAAGACGCTGGGCAAAGCTACAGTTATGGGCTCGTCGTATTGATTTGATGTCACGATTTGAGGTGACTTTGGCAGTTTTGGCTATGATCTCTATCATAGCAACATATGTAGCCCTTTTTGAAAAACCAGGACCCGCTGACGTCCTTAGCCGCTCGTCAAGTGTAAGAGGCTTGATGATTTTCAATTTAATATTGATGCTTGGTCTTGGGTTTTCTATTTCCAGATGGCTGGTAAAGGTTTGGTTGGCGAGAAAAGATGGCACACCTGGGTCAAGACTACATACCCGCTTTGTGGCGGCTTTTGCATTAATTTCTATATTACCGTCCATTGTCATGGGAATATTTTCAATATTATTTCTTGAGTTCCAGGTGCAAAATTGGTTTTCAGACAATGTGCGAAATACGATTAAAAACTCAGTGCAGGTTGCTGAGACTTACCTTATAGAACATAGGGCAACGACTGAAAAAGACCTTCTCTCAATTGGTTTTGCTTTTAACTCCCTAATTCCAGGCCAGCGCATCAACGTTTTTGAAATTGAAAATTTGGCCAACGATATGTTTAATACACGTCAGTTGGATGAGATAATTGTCTTTGATAATTCAGGATTAAAATTAGCACAGGCATCCCGCAATCAAGACTTTACCACTACGAAGTTACCCCAAGATATGATGATTAGAGTGATGGCGAGTGAAATAGTTGTGAACCTTCAAGAAGACACCAGCTTGATGGAAGGAATGATGCAATTAAATGGATTCCGTGTTCCAACATATCTTTATATTGGTCGCCAACTTGATCCCAAGGTATTGCAATATCTAAACGATACACGCCAAACTGTAGCCGAATATGAAAAGCTTGAGGGGCAGGGCGCTGATATTTTAACTCAGTTTACAATGGCCTTTGTCATTGTTGCTTTCTTGTTGTTGCTGGTTTCAATTTGGGTTGGATTGAGCTTTGCAAGCCGACTTGTAAACCCGCTTTCCATGTTGTTAACAGCCTCTGAAAAAGTTGCGATGGGCGACATGACGGCTCGCGTACCAGTAACATCAGAAACGGATGAAGTTGGAACGCTTAGTCGTGCATTTAACCGCATGACGGATGAACTTTCCAATCAACAATCAGATCTTATTGCGGCTAACGACAAACTGGATATGCGGGGCCGTTTCTTAGAAGAAGTTCTGTCTGGTGTTTCGGCTGGGGTTATAGGAGTAGCTGCGGACCGTAAAATATTTCTTCCCAACAGGTCAGCTTGTTATCTTCTTGACCGCCATGATAGCCAACTAATAGGTGAGCCTATCACAGTGGCAATTCCTGAAATGAAAGATTTAGTCAATCTGGCTCAAGCGGTTGAGGGCGGTACGGCGCAAGGTGAGGTCATCATCGATGTCAAAGGCGATATGAGGACATTACTTGTACGTGTGGCTGATGAGCGTGATGGTGATGTCTCCACGGGTCTAGTTATTACCTTTGATGACTTGACCGAACAACTTGCGGATCAGAGGACAGCTGCATGGGCGGACGTTGCCCGCAGAATTGCACATGAAATTAAAAACCCATTAACACCCATTCAATTGTCAGCCGAGCGCTTGAAACGAAAATATCTAAAAGAGATTGTTACAGACCCTAAAGTTTTTAGCCAATGCACAGATACAATAATTCGCCAAGTGGGTGATTTACGACAAATGGTCGATGAATTTTCCTCTTTTGCAAGAATGCCCGCCCCGAGATTTAAAGAAACTGATGCAGTGGATTTGGTTAAAAAAGCTATGTTCCTTCAAGATGTTGCCAATGTCTCTATTAGCTATTCTATTGATATAGATAAGGAAATTAAACCCCTTATGCTAGATGAAAGATTGATTGGACAAGCAGTAACAAATCTTCTCAAAAATGCATCAGAATCCATTTTCTCTAAGCACGATAACAAAGAAGACAAGGTTGAGGATGGTCAAATTTTTGTAAAAATCACACAATCTGACAGAAGAACAGACATTACTATTGGAGATAATGGGATTGGTCTGCCCTTTGAGCAACGTGACAGGCTACTAGAGCCGTATGTCACTACGCGTGCAAAAGGTACGGGGCTGGGTTTGGCTATTGTTCGAAAAATTATGGAAGACCACGGCGGCGCAATCCGTTTAACTGATCGTGAAGGGGGTGGTGCCAATGCTGTCTTATCGTTTAGCCATGCACAGTTGAGTAAGAAAAGTGAAAATGAATCCAGCAAAGATAGCGATAGTGATAGTGATTCTGCATATGCTGCAGAATAGGATACGAGGAGTTTTGAATGGCACTTGATATATTAATTGTTGATGATGAAGCTGATATACGTGAACTTGTTTCCGGAATTCTTGAGGATGAGGGTTATGAAACACGTACGGCCTCCGATAGTGATAGCGCATTAACCGCAATTGAATCGCGGTTGCCCTCTCTTTTGATCCTAGATATCTGGCTTCAAGGGAGCCGCTTGGATGGGCTTGAACTTCTTGAGCTTATTCGTCAAAAACATTGGGACCTTCCAGTGATTGTTATTTCAGGTCATGGTAATATTGAAACCGCCGTTGCTGCGATTAAAAAGGGCGCTTATGACTTTATAGAAAAACCGTTTAAGTCGGATCACCTTCTTTTGACAATTGAGCGTGCCACCGAAAATGAAAAATTACGCAGAGAAAACAGAGAGTTAAGAGAAAAGGTTGGCGTTGTAGATAGCTTGATTGGTAAGTCTCATCATATAATGATTGTGCGCCAAACTGTTGATCGTGTAGCTAATACAAATAGCCGTATTCTAATAACGGGCAACCCCGGATGTGGTAAGGAAATGCTGGTAAGGATGCTGCATGGTCGCTCTCATCGCTCAGATAATAGTCTGGTTGTGGCTAGCATCGCAGCAATAAACCCGCAAAATATTGATCAGGAGCTTTTTGGAGTAGAACAAAATGGCGGAGTTGTAAAAACGGGCCTTTATGAAAGAGCACATGGTGGAACGCTTTACATAGATGAAGTTCTTGACCTCCCATTACCCACACAAGCTAAGTTGCTGAGGGTTCTTACAGAAAATTCATTTGAAAGGGTTGGTGGCTCTACACGTGTGAAAGTTGATGTTCGTATTATGACGGGGTCTGCTCGTGATTTAACAGCAGCAATGGAAGATGGGTCTTTTAGGGAGGATCTATACCATAGGCTTAATGTGGTTTCGGTAGGAATGCCCCCACTTTGTGAACGTCGAGAAGATATTCCTCTACTCACAGAAAATTTCATAGAACAAGTTTCTCGTGCGAATGGTTTGTCTCCCCGCAAATTTTCTCCTGACGCTATTGCAACTATGCAAACTTATGATTGGCCTGGTAACGTTCGACAACTAAAAAACATTATTGAGAGAGTGCTTATCATGGCCAATAGGGATTCTGTGGAGCCAGTGTCTGTTGCAGACCTGCCCGGAGAGATTCGTGGTGAAACCCAAGAGATTCTTCATGGCAATGAAAGTAGTGCTATCATGACAACACCACTTAGACAGGCGCGTGAAGTTTTTGAGAGAGAGTATTTAAAGGTACAAATTGGACGATTTAGCGGCAACATTTCTAAAACAGCATCTTTTGTTGGAATGGAAAGATCAGCCTTGCATCGTAAGCTGAAGACTTTAGGCTTGTCTGGTAGCGATCAAGATACTAAAAATTAGTCGAAAAAATTCGGGGATATCGAATGAAAGTTATCGTATGCGGAGCAGGCCAGGTGGGGTTTAATATCGCCAAGCACCTGTCGGAACAACAAAATGATGTCACAGTTATTGATAGTTCTCGCAAGCTCATCAGGAAAATTAATGAATCACTAAATGTACAGGGTATTGTGGGCCATGCATCCGATCCGACAATTTTGGCGCAGGCTGATGCTATCGATGCTGAGCTTTTGGTCGCCGTGACCCAGTCTGATGAAGTGAATATGGTTGCTTGCCAAGTGGCGCGCTCGCTTTTTAACATTAACACCAATATTGCTAGGATACGTAATCAATCATACTTAAAGCCGATTTGGGCAGACCTTTTTACTCGTCGAAACATGCCGGTGGATGTGATTATTTCGCCTGAAATTGAGGTTGCGGAAGCACTTTGTAGGCGAATTAAGGTGCCTGGTGCTTTTAATATGATCCCTCTGGTTGAGGATAAAGTACGCGTGTTAGGACTACGTCTTTCTGATCAATGTCCCGTGATTGATACGCCACTCCGTCAATTGACTGAATTATTTCCAACCTTAAGTACAACTGTTTTAGCTGTAGTTCGCGACGAAAAGATATTTGTTCCAAAATCAGATGATCACCTTGAAGCTGGGGATTTGATCTACACTGCTGTTGCCCGTGAAAATACTGATAGGACGATGAAAGTTTTTGGGCATGAAGAAGAAGAAGCGCGCAGAGTAGTTGTAGTGGGTGGCGGCAATGTTGGCCTGAATTTGGCTGCTCTACTAGAGGAAAGACATCCAGAAATAACCATCAAGCTCATTGAAATAAATGAAGACCGTTCGAATTTGGTTGCTGAAAAACTTGAGCGGACAGTTGTTCTGCAAGGCGATGCGCTTGATAGAGAAATGCTGATAGAAGCCAGCATCTCTTCTGCCGAAACTGTTGTTGCAGTTGCTGATGATGATGAGGTTAATATATTGTCTTCCCTTCTTGCAAAAAGGGAAGGTTGCCCGCGGGCCATCACATTGATTAATAACCCCATTTATGGACCGCTGCTCGGGTCCCTTGGAATTGACGTCGCGCTTGATCCAAGAGAAACTACCGTTTCAACTATTTTGAGGCATATTCGAAAAGGCAGAATTCGGGATTTGCATTCCATACAAAATGGAAAAGCCGAAATCATAGAGGCTGAAGTTTTGACCTAGTTGGCAAGTCGATCAGTGATTTAAAGCTACAAGCTCATGTAAGGGTAGGTATGATAGTGCGCGGAGATCAGGCTATAACACCAAAGTCATCCACAATTTTTGAGTCTGGAGATAGGGTGGTTATGTTGACTTTGGCAGACGCTGTAAAACAAGTTGAGCAAATGTTTTCTGCCAGAGCTGAATTTTTCTAACATAACCGGCTTGACGAGGATTGGATAATATATGTCCACGGAACTTATCAGTGGTAGATTATTAGGGTTGCTTGGCAATATTCTTGTCACAATATCTTTGTTGATGGTGCTGCCTATGGTCCTTGGCATTATAGACGGCCAGCCTAGCGTTGTCTCTGCATTTGCCATATCCAGTATCATTTCAAGCTTTTTTGGTGTGCTCTTTATCGTCGCTTTTCATGGCAGCCTACCCAGCAATAAACTGACCGTAGCTATGGCTGGTACTATCTTGACAGGGTTTATAATAGCTCTTGTTTGTGGCCTGCCATCAATTTTCTTGTCTCCTGACACCAACATCATCATGGGTTTTTTTGACGGAATGTCAGCTTTTACAACTATGGGGGTGACCTCTTTTCCAGATAAGGATATGATCCCTAGAGGTTTGGTGTTGTGGATTTCTATTGTGGGCTGGTTCGGCGGACTATTAAGTATCATGGTCGTGCTCTCAATTTTGTCAGCTTGCAATAGTGGTGGCATGCAAATGCATATATCGCCTATTTCCAAAGGAATATCTGGTGAACTATCCGGGAGACTTTATTCTGCGGGCAGGGTCTTGTTTCCGCTATACGCTAGTTTGACATTAGTATGCTTTTTCCTCCTGTGGATGGGTGACATGACAGCTTTTGAAGCCTTTATTCGTGCTCTAGGCGCGCTAAGCACTTCAGGAATATATCTGCCCTACTCAGGGGTCGCTATTTCTGGATTTTGGAGCCAACTTATCCTCGTTATATTTATGCTGATTGGTATGTTTAATCTTGATTATCATTATGCATGGGTAAAGGGGCAGCGTAATATTTATCGCCAAGATAGTGAGACAAACTTCCTGTGGCGTATTATTATAATGGCTCTTACTGCATTTATCCTCTTGGCCATAGCTGGCAATTCTATACTGTCGAGCAATATCAAAGCGATCTGGGATTCATTTTTTATGATTGTTTCAGCCGCTAGCACAACAGGTCTTGTACCAACTAATATGGGTGTAGATATCAATGCAGGTATGATAATAATCCTGATGGTGGTGGCTTCTATTGGCGGCGAGGTTGCGTCCACTTCTGGGGGATTAAAAACCATGCGTATGGCCATTGTAATTCGACAGTTAATGGACGAATTACACCGCCTTGGGCACCCGCGTGGTGTATCAATGATCCGTTTTTCAAAAAGTAAAGTAGCCCGAAAAGATATGGAAGCTGTTTGGTTATTGGGCAGTAGTTTCTTAGCAATGATAGCCATGGGTACTCTTTTGCTCGCGGTATTAGGCTTGGAGTTACAAGAGGCTCTTTCTATGGCTATTGGGGCGGCGACAACATCTGGTCATCTTGTTGATGTGTTAGCGCCATCGTTTCCTGGGTTTGCAGGACTTGACCCTGCCGAATATATTATTCTATCAGGTTTGATGTTCTTTGGTAAATTTGAAACCACTTTAATCATGGGACTTATGGTGCGTTCGATATGGCGGAATTAATGCTGTGTGAATTGTGACAAATTACCGCATATCGTTCATTACCTTAAAAAACTATGGCAATTAGTGTGGTTTTTTGACATAACCTAAGACATGGATGAAAAATCATTCAGGCAGGGCCTATAGGGTTCTGATAAAAACAAAATACTATAATAAAAAGAACGGATTACAATGTCTGAAAAACAAAATCTGCAAGATGTCTTCCTAAACTCAGTTCGCAAATCAAAAATGTCTGTTACAGTTTTCCTTGTCAACGGTGTTAAATTACAAGGCGTAATCACTTGGTTTGATAGCTTTTGTGTATTACTGCGCCGCGATGGTCATTCACAGCTAGTTTACAAGTCTGCAATCTCAACGGTGATGCCATCAGGTCCTGTGGCTCTATTTGAACCTGAGAAAGACGCCGAAGACGGAGATTAAGTTGAGTGAGAAAAAGGACCGGGCTTTAGAGCAAAAAGAATCTGGCTGGTCCGCTGAAGGTTTGGGTTATCTGCAAAAAAAGACAGATAACGAGCGTTTATACGTCATTCACCCTTACGCAAAATCTGGTTCCGGCTCGCCAAAAGCTGGGGGACGGAGCCCGTCTGCGCGCCTTGAAGAGGCTATGGCTTTGGCTGGCGCTATCAATATTGATGTTATTGGCGGTGAACTTGTACCGCTTGCTCGCATACGCTCAGCAACTTATATAGGGCCGGGTAAAATTGAAGAGTTAAAGAAATTTCTTTACGATAATGAGATTGATCTTGTTGTGTGTGACTGCGAACTATCGCCTATACAGCAGCGTAACTTGGAAAGCGAGCTTGACCATAAGGTTATTGACCGTACAGCGTTGATCCTTGAGATTTTTGGAGCACGCGCAAGTACGAAAGAGGGTGGGCTGCAAGTTGAACTTGCTCATC
The DNA here is from genome assembly GCA_965603115.1 of uncultured Alphaproteobacteria bacterium. Classification (GTDB taxonomy): domain Bacteria; phylum Pseudomonadota; class Alphaproteobacteria; order Sphingomonadales; family Kordiimonadaceae; genus CBFDBT01. The sequence goes on along the minus strand of CBFDBT010000028.1, from coordinate 3,831 downwards.
TTTCCTACCAAAAATCACGCCTTGTTCGGTCTTGGACGCACTTGGAGCGTCAGCGCGGCGGTGGTGGTTTCATGGGTGGTCCGGGTGAGACCCAAATCGAAGCTGACAGACGGATGATTGACGACCGGATTGTACGCATTAAAAATCAGCTCTCAACAGTAACGCGCACACGCCACTTGCAGCGATCGCGGCGTCAAAAAGCGCCTTACCCGGTGGTTGCACTCGTTGGATATACCAATGCCGGCAAATCAACCCTGTTTAATCACTTAACGGATGCTGATGTGATGGCAGAGGATATGCTCTTTGCCACGCTAGACCCAACTATGCGCTCAATAGAGCTGCCAAGTGGTCGCAAGATCATTATGTCGGATACGGTTGGTTTTATCTCTGATCTGCCCCATATGCTGGTGGCGGCCTTTAGGGCAACGCTAGAAGAAGTTATATCAGCCGACCTTATTGTTCATGTGCGAGATGCCAGCCACGATGATAGTGACTTGCAGCGCGATGATGTGCTGGAGGTTCTAAGCGAGCTTGGCGTTAAATTTGATGATGAGCAGAAGCATATCCCCATGCTGGAAGCTATGAACAAACTCGACCTCTTGGATGAAGATGCAGCAGAGCTACTGCTCACCAAGGCCCACCACAACGATGATATGACAGCACTTTCAGGCCTGACAGGTGAAGGGTGCCAAGCGCTCTTGGAGCGCATTGACGACATTCTTGGCGAGAAGGACCAGATCGTTGAGATTACGGTGCCTTATAGTGATGGGCAAACCACAGCTTGGCTTCATCAACACGGCGAAATTCTACAGCAAGATAGTGGAGAGGATGGCACCACGTTTAAGGTCAAGCTCGACCCTATAGCTTGGGGACAATACCAAAAGAAGCATTAGAGTTGTTTCAGTTGGCTTTGCACAGCTCTCTAAATACACACCGTCATGCTGAACTTGTTTCAGTATCTCCTTAAACATATTGTGGTAATATATAATCGTCACTCCCGCGAAGGCGGGAGTCCATAACCCATAGAAGCATTAAAGCTGTTCAAGATTAGTTTTAGTTATAGACACCCTATGGATTCCCGCCTTCGCGGGAATGACGACGAGGATGTGTTTTGTTGGTAATGGTCTCCAGCTATCATAAGCTTTTCTCATGCAGCTTGGCTTCATCCCACAGACTATCCATTTCCTCTAGGTCAGAGTCGGCTAAGTCTTTGTTTTTCTGCGCAAGTTTTTCTTCTATATAATGAAAGCGACGCTCAAACTTGCGATTGGCAGAGCGAAGCGCTGTTTCAGGGTTGATCTTCAGGTGTCTTGCTAGGTTGGCGTAAACAAACATCAGGTCGCCAAACTCTTCGACCATCTCTACTGTAGGTTCGCTACCGTCGGACTGTTTTACCATTTCAGTCGCCAGTTCTTCGCTTTCTTCGCGTATTTTATCGAAGACAAAGCGTGTATCGGGCCAGTCAAAGCCTACACGTGCGGCTCTTTTTTGTAATTTAACCGCTCGCAGGAGAGCAGGGAGCCCTAGTGTTACTCCATCAAGCACACTGGATGTTTCACCCTTTGCTTTGGCTTTATGAGCGCGCTCTAAGGCCTTTTGTGCTTCCCATGCTGCGGTTTGTGCGTCAGCATCTTCAATGGTGGTATCGCCAAAGACGTGCGGGTGGCGACGCACCATCTTGTCGCAAACGCCATCCACTACATCACTAAAGGTAAAATGGCCTTCATCTTCAGCAATTTGTGCTTGGAACACCACTTGAAGCAACAGGTCACCGAGTTCATCTTTCAGGCTTGGGATGTCATTGTTTTCAATGGCTTCTTCGACCTCATAGGCTTCTTCGATAGTGTAGGGCGCAATAGTTTTAAAAGTTTGCTCTATATCCCACGGGCAGCCAGTTTCAGGGTCGCGCAGGCTTTTCATTATGTCTAGCAGTTTTTCCATTGTATTTTTCTGCATTTCACTCATAGTTGATATTGATATTGGTGGCACGACCATGACCGTTTATCCAATAAAGGTCAATTGCGGGGAAGGCAATAATGGGGAATATATGAAAAAGCAATTCAATTTAATGCTCATGACTTTTGTTATGACCTTTCTTGCCGCATTTGCAGTAGAACCCATGGCTAGCCAAGACAAAGCCGTGGCACCGCGTTACACTATCAAGCTACCGGCAGGCGGCATTAAAGAGTTTTTTCACTGGACGACTGAAAAAACACCACTTGTCTCAGCCCACCGCGGTGGCCCAATGGCTGGTTTTCCTGAAAATGCTATCGAGACCTTTGATAATGCAACAAAATTTGGGCCGATGATAATCGAGATGGATATGGCGCTGACAAAAGATGGTAAAATTATTTTGATGCACGATAAGACGCTTGATCGCACCACAACATGTAAAGGCAATGTAAATTCAATACTTTATGAAGAATTATTAAAGTGTAATTTGGTGGATAATCAGGGTGTTGTAACAGCTTTTAAGGTGCCAACTCTAAAAGACACCTTATTGTGGTCGAGAGATAAAGTTGTCTTAAATCTAGATTTCAAGAAAAGTGTATCTTTTGCCAGTGTTGTAGAGCTGGTGCGCGCGACAAACTCCGCTAATAACGTGGTGATGGTCTCGCGCAATCTCAACCAAGCCAAGGCTATGCACAGGGCAGGGCCAGAGCTTATGTTGAGTGTGCCCATCTATGATGCGGCTATGTTAACAGACATAAAAGCCTCTGGACTGCCGTTGGATCAAGTGATTGCTTGGGTTGGTACAAGGCTTGGTGATAAGGACTTTTACAACCAGCTTCACAAGCAGGGTCTTTATGTCAATCTTGGCACATTAGGGCCCGAGCATCGCTCTATCGATGGGCAGATAGCGCGGGCAGGTGATGATAACCAGTATTTAGACATTCTTGCTCTTGGTGTTGATATAATCGCCACTGACAGACTAAAGGCTGTTGCAAAAGTATTAAATAATACGTATGTTTTTTATATTGGTTCAACTGGCACTATGAGACCTTGATTAGATTTGGTTAATTTTTAAATATTAGCTAATAGATTGATTATAAACTGTTTAACTTGAATTATTTAGCGGTAACTGTTTGTCTATATGTGCGGATTGGGGAGTGGGGCTATGTATACCAGTGAGCAAATTGAGAATTATGTAGAAGACTTTGAGGCCGGTTCACTGTCTCGAGAGGTCTTTAATCACGATGCCCATTTGCTGGTGGCTGTGAGTTACATGGATAAATATAGCAATGTTGATCAGTCGCTAGATATCATGAGAACTGGGCTTGTCAGGCTCAATAATGCCAATGAAGTGCCCAATACCGGCGTTAGTGGCTATCATGAGACCGTCACACGCTTTATGTTGCTGTCTATTGAATATTTTCTCTATACCCAGCCTGAAACCTTTAATCTCACCGAAAAGGTCAATGCTGTGCTCGAAAGCGAGCTTAGCCTTAGCAAGTTTCCGTTCTTTTTCTATAGCCATGAGCTGCTGCATTCCTTTGAAGCCCGTCAAGGCTGGGTAGAACCCGACCTACGCCCCATGAGCGACTTGAGTAAACTCCTTATGGTCGGCTCGGGTATTTAAGGGGTAGGGGTGCTTTTACGTCTAACCTAGATCATAAAAGCTATCGTCATTCCGGGCGAAAGGTGTAAGCCTTGAGGGAACGGAATCCATAGGATGCTGACCCCGTAAATGTTTTGACAGAATTGTGTGAATTCATAGAGATTTATGGATTCCCGCCTTCGCGGGAATGACGAGGAGGGGCTTTGACTAAATAGTCACCCTGAATTTATTTGACGTAAACGTCTACTTCGTATGCAGGGTCTCCTTAAGAC
>CBFDBT010000027.1:0-21930 GCA_965603115.1 uncultured Alphaproteobacteria bacterium | reverse complement strand
CCTCTGGCAATTATAATACTGCCTAATATTAGCGCCAGTAAACTAATGGCTGCCAAAAGAGACAGTCCAATAATCATCGATTTATAGGGTCTAAAAGCAACATTCATTGAATATTCTAACAGAGAAAAAACCCTTTGTTGCTGCTGTGCGAAGGGGAAATCAGCTATTAAAATCATTACACGATCATCATTATCAAGTGTTATGTCTTGAATAGTATTTTCAGCACTGTTTAATAGCTGATCTGCGGTTATTCTAGCGCGTGTTCCGTCTTCCAGAGTGGAAGCCAACAGGCTTACCTGTGCGGGACCGGTTTGCGCAAAAAAGCTTAAATCGAGACCCTCAGGCAAAAGTGCACGAATGTCTTGCGCTTTGTCGTCGGTGATATTAACGCTAACGCCAATCCATGCAATGGGTATGGGGGCGAGAACGGGAACAATTACAAGTTCTAATAATTCGCCGTCCAGCACCATGAAATCTGCAGCCACATCATATTCATCGGCCTGCTCAATGAGCGCATCATTCTTGAAATATTCGGTTTTGACAGAGGAAGGGTATCTGGTGTCGGCTATAATTTCATTTTCAAGAGATATTAGCATCGCGTGGTCCGAGCCAATCCGGTTCGTAAGATTTTGAAGCGCCGATAATATTGTTGCCTTGTCAGAGGTGGCCACGGCGGACCGGAACCCAAAATCGGTTGCGAGCAATCGCGTACCTTCTGCCAGTTTATTCGTGTTGCTTTCAATACTCTCTAATACCAGCGATCGGCTATACGATAGTTGCTGTTTTATCTGATTTTCAATCTGGGGTGTGGCAATTTGAAATATGGCAAGATAGGTAGATGCCTGCACCAGAATAAAGAGTGCAGTATAAAGCAAGATTAATTTTGCCTGGATACGTTTAAACACGGAAGCCCCCAGTTAATATCTCTTTTTACGGCGTTTCATTTTCTTTCTTTTAAGCGCTATAGAAAAAGTTTTTTCTATTTTAGCATTTGCTTCCACTTTAAGCGATGGTGAAACGGCATTTTTTACTTTTTTCATACGTTCGTGCCAAAGGGTGACCGAATAGGTGCCGGTGGCTGTGGCCTGAAAGGTAATATGCCCATCTTTATCTGTTTTCCCCACGTAAGGTGTATCGGCCACATAAATATAAGCAAGCATGTTATCATGAATATTGCAGCCTAGAGCGACTACGCCCGCTGTATCAAATTTGATCTTTTTCTCTTCATCGCCGCCATATAAGCGAATTTCAAAAGGCTCAGCTTTGGAAAAGGAATAAATATGATGTCTAAAATCATCCTCATTTGGGAATTTCACCACAGTCCCAGTGGGGACTGCGAGGATATGAGGATTAAATTTTGTATCCCTCTGCGCCATTGTAGCAATGGGTAAGGGGTCCGCATTTGGTATAGCTTCGTTGGGTAAAAGCGATACAACGGCATCAGGCAGAGGGCTACCAGAAGAATCTTTAATCACAATACTAACGGTACCCTCATCGCCTATTACACCTGTGTGCGCTGTTGCAATACTAAGGCTTAGGGCGATTAAAAAATGACTAATACTATGTTTCATAAATAAATATCACTTTCTCAAGATACAGAAATATAAAACTACCATAGTCGATTTATTCCTCACATAGGTATCAAACTTCTGTGATATGACTGTCATTGGACCTTGTAGGTTATTAATTTCAGCTGCTAATGCTTGACCAAAGGGGTGCTTATCAATAGATACAGTCATGGAAATAAGGATTTAAGCACTATGACAAATGATGATGCGACACAAAACACACAAAAACCAAATCCATTGGTCAAACTTTTGCTTGAGCTTGGTCCGCTGGTCGTATTTTTTACGGCGTTTAAATTTGGTGGAATTTTTGTAGCAACGGGCGCTTTCATGGTAGCTATGGTGACGGCAATGACTATTTCTTGGCACAGGGAGCGTCATATTCCTATGATGCAAAAAGTAACTTTTGTGATCGTCATGGTCATGGGGGGACTCACGCTCTATCTGGAAAATGCCACTTTTGTTTATATGAAGCCCACTATCATCAATGGACTATTTGCAACAATATTGACAGTAGGGCTGCTAAGAGGGCGTAGTTATCTAAAGCTTGTGATGGAGGCTGGGTTTCCACCCATGCACGACAAAGGCTGGATGGTGATGACGCGCAATTGGGCACTATTTTTTGCTAGTATGGCGCTGGTTAATGAATTTATCTGGCGCAGCTATAGCGAAGACATTTGGGTTAACTTTAAAACCTTTGGCTTTCTGCCGATGACGCTTGTGTTCGCCTTTGCTCAAACGCCTATCATCATGAAATATCAGATAGAAGAAGAGTCTTAATTTTGTATCCTCGCTATCGCTGCGGGCGGGCAGTCGCCCTTGCCTCAGGGGTATCACCCCTCGGATGAATATCCATAGGAGCTTTAGCTCCACAGATAAGGCCAAAGGCCGCCATGCGTTAGCGTGTAAAGCCTAAGCGTGAGCGCCGGCGATTGAGGCAAAACCAAAAATCAGACATTTTCCCAGCCTTCTGGGTTGCTAAAGGGTGCAAAATTATCTTTGCCTTCCACTTCTTTATATTGCTTTAGGGCCCAGTGCACACTGGGAAAGGCAAGATTATCCCATGGAATTTCATCCCAGCTAAAAAGGCCAACTTCCGTGCTTTCAATGCCGGGTTTAATATCGGGGTTTGCAAGCGTTGCCCGAAAGAAGATTTGCACTTGGCTGATACGCTTGACTGTGTAAATTGCCAGCATATCTTTAATGGAAATATCAGCTGTTGCTTCTTCATAAGCTTCTCGCCGTGCACCTTCAGCGGGTGTTTCGCCAAGCTCCATAAATCCAGCCGGTAAAGTCCAGTAACCTGCGCGGGGCTCAATGGATCTTTTGCACAGTAAAAATTTGTCGCCGTAGCTTACAACCGCCCCCGCAATGATCTTGGGGTTATCATAAAAGATAAAACCACAGTCATTGCAGACAAGGCGATCTTTATCGTCACCCTCTGGTACGAGGGTGGAGAAATTGGCTAAATTATCTGTTGGCGTTGTCATAAACCCATAGTGAGAGGAAATGACGTCGCGGTCAAATATTAAACTTTAATATCTAGCTTTAGACCTGACGATCCTTTTTTCTCATTTACCAAACTAGCTACAGATTGACGGCTTTCGACCATTGGCTTGGCTTTGAGCGACTGGCTCTTGATCTTTTCAGCATTGACCTTAACGGTTTGTGACTTATTGTCGGAGGTATTTTTTTCAATTTTTATGGAAACGCTTTTTTCATTACCAGCAAGCTGTACATGGCCTACGCCATTAGTTTCTATAGACATGGTTTATTATCCTACTCAAAACAATATTATTACTCAGAGCATAGTGGCTGCACTAAATGCAGACTATACCCAGTTCTAAAAGCGATACTATTAAGTAAATCTTAAAATTTCTATAAGGACATTATAGATTTTGAAGTTCATTTAAGTAAATTTTTAATGGCTCTTTATCAGCCTCTAAAACTGACTTAATACCGTCTTCGAGCGCTTGAATTGCAGCCTTTGTATTACCCCGAGTTTGCTCTGAACGCGCCAGCATCATCCAGCCTTTCGCGTCTGTCGGGCTGTCTTGAAGCTTAGCCCTTAGCTTGCCGATCATCGCATCAATGAAAGCGGTCTGCTCGTCCTCACTCATGTTAGATACAGCCTCAACATCACTGTTTGATGGCCCAGCCATATTTTGTACTGGTGTATCAAGGTCAGCTATGTGTTGGCGAACAATAGGCAGCCATGGTGCATCGGGCGTGCTGGCGGCAATGAGAGCTTGCCATATTTGTCGTGCACCATCTGCGTTGCCAGCTTGGCTCTGCGCGAGGCCTAAATAAAATTGTGCACCGGGGTGTGTGGGGCTAAGGCGCAAAACTGTTTGAAAGGCATAGCTGGCTGCAGGCACCACCTGACCGCCATGCATAGCCATTATCTGCTCGCCAAGCTTTAAATGAAAGTCAGTGTTTTTAGGGTCGAGTTTGGTGGCTTGGCTATAAGCGGCTGCAGCCTCTTCGTGCCTTCGCAAACTAGATAGAGTAGAGGCGAGCACGGTCCACCCCTGAAGGTCATCCGGTGCTTTTTCCAAGCGTAATCGAATGGCGGCAATAGCTTCATTAAAGGTTGTCGGATTGTTTGCGCTGATCTGGCGGTCCATAACCTCAGGAGCTTTATAAGGATGGGCTGCAATATCTGGTCTTCCTAGATAAATGTATAATAGTAAAGCGGCTACAATCATGCTTGCCCCTAGCGCGTAGAATGCTAGCCCGCCTCTCGTTTCATCATAGCTAATTGTGCTTTTATCACTGGCTTTAATCAGGCGTCGTTTAATCTCAAGTGATGCGGTTTCAGCGTCTGCTTTTGAGAGCATGCCTGTGGCGACATCAGCTTGTATGTCTGCCAGTTGAGCTTTGTAAAAAGAGAGTGGATCATTGCGCACTACTGCAATATTTCTGCGACTATTCCAGCCTATAAGCAAGACACTAAACAGGGATAGAAAAAATATGCCAAACCAGACGATCATTCGTCGCTTCCTTTTAACAGTTGATCAAGTTTTGTTTTTTCTTCAGGCGTTAAATCTGATGGTACGGTCTGTTTTTTGCGGCTCATCATGACGAGTAGAAAAATTACAAATAGAATAAGAATGGGAGAACCCCATAAAAAGTAAGTATCCAAGCGAACGGGAGGCTTTAAGAGCACCCAATCGCCGTAGCGCGCCACTAAGTAGACCTTCACTTCATCAGGGCTGTCTCCCGCACCAATACGCTCGCGCACTATGTTGCGCAGATCGATAGCCAGATCAGCATTGCTATCTTCTATCGACTGGTTTTGGCAAACAAGACACCTTATTTCTTTCATCAAAGCATGGGCGATGGCTTCTTGTTTTGGATCGCTAAGGCGCTCGTCGTCTGCAATGGCAGAAAATGTGATGATGCATAATGCTAATATTCCTAAAAGGCGTATCACGATGCGACCTTTCTGTAGGCGGCCATGAATTCCTCATAGTTATATTTAAGAAGCGGGCCAAAATGTTTATAGGCAATTGTTCCGTCGCCGCTTACTATAAATGTCTCAGGTACGCCGTAAACGCCCCAGTCTATCCCCACTCGACCATCAAGATCGACGGCGCGCTGTACATAGGGATCACCAAGTTCATCTAAAAAGGCTAGGGCTTTGTCAGGTTCATTTTTATAGGCAATACCGATGACATTAATGCCGCTTTCTTTTAAAGCTATTAATTGTTCATGCTCAGCGCGACAAGGCACACACCAACTGGCAAAAAAGTTAACAACATAAACCTGCCCCGCAGCTAGGTCAGTGTGGCTAAGGGTTGCATCCCCACCAAGCCCCTTTAGCGTAAAAGCGCGCACAGGCTGCCCTATTAAGACTGATTTAATTTCAGACGGATTGCGATTTGTGGTGAGCATTTTGCCAAACAGACCTATCATCGCAATAAAGAGAATGAGCGGTAGATAGCGAAGGATATCCTTGCGGTTCATCATGAGGATCCTTTTTTAAGAGGAGCGCCAATGCGCAAGCGACGGTCACTGAGGGATATAAGGCCGCCAATCATCATTAGGATTGCACCAAACCAAAGCCCAGAAATCAGGGGTTTGAAATAAAGGCGCATTGACCAGCGGTCCACGCCAACCTGATCGCCGATCACCGCATAAAGATCACCACTGACCATGGGATATATTGCCGCTTCAGTTGTTGTCATTTGTGGGTCTGAAAATAGTCTGGTTTCAGGGTGAAGGATAGTGAGTAATTTACCATTGTCTCTCACTTCAAAAGTGCCACTCACCGATGAGTAATTTGGGCCTACAACAGGCTTGACATTACTGAACGTGAATTCGTAACCACCCACTTCAGTTTTCTCCCCAACAGACAGAACAATAAGGCGCTCGTGGGTCCAAGCTTCACTTACCGTTATGCCTAAAATCACAACAGCTAGGCCAAAATGCCCCAGTCGCATGCCCCAGTCTCCACGCGGTTGGCGCTTTAATTTGCTCCATGCCTTGCGGGGTTTTTTAAATAAGCCAATGCGCTCGGATATTTCGAGCAAAAGAGATACTGTAAGCCACAGAGCCAACATCAAGCCAATGGTTGTCATTACGGGGCCTTTTAAGGCAGACCAAAAAACAATAAGACCAGTTAAAAGCGTTACGATAAAGGCTGGCATTAAAATGTAAGTCGTGCGCGCAAACTTACCGCGTTTCCACGATAGTAGCGGACCATAGCCCATAGCAATAACAAGTGGAGTCATTAATAGTATTGTAGCAAAGTCAAAGAAAGGCGGGCCAACAGATATTTGCGCGCCTTGCAAAGCTTCCAATATTAGTGGGTAGAGCGTGCCAATAAGCACAACTGCTGCAAATGTGGATAAGAGCACATTATTGAGAATAAGCGCACTTTCACGGCTAACCATACCAAACATGCCACCAGACTTTAAGCTTGGTGCGCGCCATGTATAAAGCGCGAGGGAGCCGCCAATGACGACCGCTAAAAAGCCAAGAATGAAAATGCCGCGTGCAGGGTCCACAGCAAAAGCATGCACACTGGTCACAACACCAGAGCGAACCAGAAAGGTGCCAAGTAATGAAAAGGAGAAAGCCACAATAGCTAGTAATATTGTCCAGCTTTTAAGAGCATCGCGTTTTTCAACCACTATAGATGAATGCAGAAGGGCAGTGGCGGCGAGCCACGGCATGAAACTAGCATTCTCTGTTGGGTCCCAAAACCACCAGCCGCCCCAGCCAAGTTCATAGTAGGCCCACCAGCTACCCAGGGCGATGCCGCCAGTGAGGGCAACCCATGCAAAGAGCGTCCAGGGCCGCACCCAGCGGGCCCAAGCAGGCGTTACTTCGCCTTCGATCAGAGCAGCAATGGCAAAGCTGAAAGCTACGGACAGCCCCACATAACCAAGATAGAGCATAGGTGGGTGTATAATGAGGCCAAAATCTTGCAACAGCGGATTTAGTCCATTGCCTTCAAATGGTACATTCAAAAGGCGGTCAAACGGATTGCTTGTAAAAAGCATGAAAGTAAGAAAACCAACCGTAAGGGCGGCTTGAACTGATAGCACCCGCGAGCGAAATTTAAGAGGTAGATTGCGACCAAACACTGAAACAGAAAAGCTAAATAAAACCAGCATTAATACCCAAAGCAGTAAGCTGCCTTCATGATTACCCCAGACGCCGGCTATCTTATATTCAAGCGGTTTCAAGGTGTGGCTGTTGGCAGCCACAATACGCAATGAAAAGTCTGATACAACAAAAGCCCATGTCAGCATTGCAAAGGCCAAGCAAACTGTCACAAATTGACCCAAGGAGAAAATATCTGCGCTTGCCATCATGCGGGCATCATTGCGCGCTGCCCCCACATGTGGGACGATGGCCCCAAAGATTGCAAACATAAGAGCTAGAATAACCGAATAATGGCCAATTTCAGCGATCATTGACCATAATCCTTGTCACTATCGGGGTGCACGCATCTTCCAGCATTTGTTTCAACTTCCATGCCGCGCGCTTGATAGTTTTCATCATGCTTGGCAAGAACTTTACTGGCAATAAGGTTGCCGTCTTTATCAAATTTACCATCGGTTATAACCCCTTGTCCCTCTCTAAAGAGGGCCGGCAAAATTTCTGTGTAGCGTACAAGTATATCGGCCGTACAGTCGGTGATGGTAAACTGGGTTGTTAATCCACCATCTAACTTGGAAACACTATCCATTTTCACTAAGCCGCCAAGACGGATCATCTTGCCATTTGTTAAATCTTCCGTGGTGACATCACCAGGTTGCTTGAAGGCATTGGCATCGAGTGAGTAAAATATCAGCAAGGTTACAGCGCTTAGCACCACAAGCCCTATAATTCCGATCGTCATACGGCGACGCTTTTTATAGCCCATTTTAGGCTTAGTAGTCATGATTGTTTCTTTCGATTTGCGCGCAGCGCTTCAACTTGGTTGCGGGTCGCCTTTTGTTGTTTTTTGGTTACGATTATGGTCGCGCCTATTATCACTAAAGCGGCCGCGTAGGACGCCCAGATATATGCTGCATATTCACCCATATCTAATAAGTCTATCATTGGTCCATCCTCGCTGTTCGCATGGCCGCGATTTTGCGGCGGTCCACTTCAAGTTTCATGCGCCAGAGCAAAACCGTAGTAAAATAGGCGCTAAAGGCAAGGATCATTGCAAAAAGCGGAGCTTGCATCGAGGCTGGAATATCGGGGTTTTCTGAAAAGATAGAACTTGCTGGTTGGTGCAATGTGTTCCACCAGTTAACCGAAAATTTAATGATTGGAATGTTAATGGCTCCAACCAGTGCCAAAATAGCCGCGGCTTTTGAGGCTTTTTCATGGTCTTCCATGGCTTGCCATATGGCCATATAGCCAAGATAGAGAAAAAAGAGCACAAGTACGCTGGTTAATCGCGCGTCCCATATCCAGAATGTTCCCCACATAGGTTGACCCCATGCCATACCGGTGATCAAGGCAAGGGCTGTAAAACCTGCCCCTATTGGCGCACATGCCTTGCCCGCCAATGCTGCTAACGGGTGCCTCCATACAAGGCCAACAAAACTCGCGACCGCGATCATCACATACGCGCCCATGCTCATCATTGCAGATGGTACATGGATATACATAATGCGGACAGTTTGGCCTTGTTGGTAATCTTCTGGCGACGCAAAAAAAGCAAGATAAAGGCCGTAGGAAAAGGCAAATATCATCACACCTATTGACCAAGGCAATATTTGATCGGCTAAACGGTTGAACCGTGCTGGATTGGCAAATTTATGCATGGGTGTTGTTTATCCTCAATTTGTTCTTTTCGCAAGTGCGATAGACTGCTTTAAGCATGATTTCTACTCCAATGACAATCTAATCGCCGCGGCGCTGGCGATGGGTCCAACAAGCGCGGATACCAAAGTCACAGCGCCAAGTAGCGCAAGGGCTGGCCCTGCATCATTGCCGTCGATGACCGCGTAAGTCGCACCAACACCAAATATCAATGTAGGTATATATAAAGGCAACACCAGTAGAGACAAGAGCACACCGCCGCGGCGGATAGCCACAGTGAGAGCAGCGCCAATAGCACCAATCATGGATAGGGCTGGTGTGCCAATGAGTAGAGATAGCATCAGTATTGCGTAACCCTCTTTTGGTAGATTAAGCAAACCCGCAAGAAGCGGCGCGAGTAGCACAAGGGGTAAAATCGTTGCAAGCCAGTGGGCGATAATTTTAGCGAGGACTGCCAGTTCCATTGGTATGGGTGACATAGCAACATCATCAAGCGAGCCATCTTCAAAGTCAGCCTGAAAGATGCGGTCAAGGCTCAAGAGGCATGCAAGCAAGGCCGTTACCCAAATAACACCAACTGAAATGCGGGCCAGAATTTCCATGTCTGAGCCAATGCCAAAAGGGAAAAGCGTTACCGCGACAAGGAAAAAGCTGAGCACCATGGTCGCAGCACCGCCCCCTGACCAAGCCAGTTTTATATCTCGATTAATCAGCGCAAAAAAAGGTGACATCACGCAACTTCCTCATCTTGCAGCCAGTGGTCTGTTATTTGTGTGCTCGTTTGGAAATCGTCAAGAAGCAGTGTCTTGCCGTCCAAGCTTAGCGGGTCATGGGTGGCTGCTATAATAATGCCGCCCCGATCAAGATGCTTTTGCATGATGCCGGCAAGCGCACTTCGACTACCCGCATCAAGGCCAACGGTGGGCTCGTCCATCAACCATATAGCCCGCCTTGACATCATGAGTTTCAATAATGCTGCGCGGTGGGTTTGGCCTTGCGAAAAATAGCGCAGTTGCTCATCGACGAGGTGGGATAGAGTGAGCGCCTCACAGGCTTGCTCAATTTCATTTTCTTGTAGTTCAGTTGTACGCACAATGCGAGTGTAATGCAGCAGGTTTTCTCGCAGTGTCATTGTCGGTTTAAGCCCAGCAAGGTGCCCAGCATAAACAATATTTTTTCGGTGCAGGGCAGGGTCTTGTTCGCAGGATATATCATCGAGGATAAGAGTGCCATGGCGCGGCGTTATTAGCCCTGCCATAACGCGCAGCAAGCTTGATTTCCCACTGCCATTATGGCCTTTAAGGACTAGCATCTCACCAGATGATGCTTTGAAATCAACACCGACAAATACCCGACGATCCCCGCGAACACAGGTGAGGTCTTTACCTTGGTAATGTATAGTGTCAAACTTTGTCATGCGCGTCACGTTAGATTATGTTGGTAGCTATGCCAAGGGGATTAAATACCTAGTTTAAAACTAATATATCACATTTAAGCTGCTTGATAATTGCTTCAGACTTATTGCCTTTAAAGGAGGCGACGAGACCTTTACGAGCTAGTGTACCAATCACCACAATGTCGGCATCTAATTTTTCTGCGACTTTACTTATGATTTTCTCAGGATGGCCTTCCTCAATATGCAAGTTTTCTTGTGCAATATTGGCTTTCCTTAGAATGGCGCCACGATCTGGATAATCACCAGAATCACTGTAAGCATTCACTATATGGATATCGGAGTTATAGGTTTTCTGCATATCCCAGCACACTTCAAGTAATTTTTTGTTAAGCGCAATGTAATGAGGGTTAATGGTTTGCATATTGATTGCGGCTAATACTATTTTACGTTTTTTCGCGGAATTTGGGTGTATGATTAATACAGGGCAAGGAGCTGTACGTAGTAAAGAACGCTTAGAGGCAGTCAGACTTGTCTCGCCAGCATTGCTTGAATAATCAGAAATGACAATCCGCTCCGCATTATATTTTTTGGCACAGTTTATGATAGATTCCTGCCAATCAACAGACCAACATAAGTCCATAGTATATTCAATATTCCTTGCTTTAAGGGAGCTTGTGATATTATCCAGCCACTGTTCATCGCGGTTAATTTGAAACTTACTGCTGGAGCCATATAATGATTCGACTTCTACACAGACGAATAGATGAATTATAACTTTTCGTTCATTGACATCGTGTTGGGTAATGGCACGTTCTAATGCAAAGTGTGTTTCACTTGATGGGTCTATCAGAACTAGTAAGTTTTTAGTGTTTTTGTCAGCCGGGGTCATGTTCTTATCCTATAATGACTGTGAATGTTATCTGCTACATAGGTAATATTTGCTCGTATGGAATTGACGTGAGTCATGTTTTAAAAAAAAGGCCGCAGAAGCGGCCCAGAGGTATAGTGGAGATAATTTGGAAATATGGAACTCTATGGAAAAGAGAAAAAGTCCTTTCTAAAGGACTAGCGTTTTTCTAGCCAATTATCAAGCCAGCCCTCACTTGCTTTGCGGCTCACGATAAAAGCGGATATTGCTATAACAACTAGGCTAATCATTAAAAGCCCGTCTATAAGATCGGTGCCGTTAGTTAATGGGTTCGTCATAACCTTCCTCCTCTTTTGATACCAATCACAATAGATGCGACATGTGACGTAAAAAAGATGGGATCATGACAATATTGAGGCAGTTTTTTACTTCCCCATAAAGACTACACGTTGGATACCTTGTTTGCGCTCGTCGATTAGTGTAAGACCCGCGGGCACGTCAAAGTCTTCGTCACTTTTCATTTCCGCTATTATCACACCGCCGCTGGCTAGCCATCCGCCTTCAAGTAAGCAGGCGATGCTGGGGACAAGTAGGTCGCGGCCATAAGGCGGGTCCATGAAAATGAAGTCGCAAGGTGTGGCGGCAGGCTTCAAGCTTGTTGCGCGACTTTTAATAAGCGTGGTGTCTTGCTCAACTTTCATCGCAGCGATGTTTTTATTCAAAAGCGCAATGGACTTGGGGCTTTTTTCAACAAAAGTAACATGCGTCGCCCCGCGCGACAGGGCTTCTAGTCCGAGCGCACCAGTGCCGGCAAAAACATCCATCACTTGAGCGCCATTTAGGGCTGGGTAGCGGGCATGTTGCAGCATAGAAAAAATCCGCTCGCGCATTTTATCAGTGGTGGGGCGCACGTCCATATCGCTAGGAGTTTCTAGTTTTCGCCCACGATATTTGCCAGAAATTATACGCATTATTTGCTTCGGGGCCGCTTGGTTTTAGATTTAAATTCGCTATCTTCGCGCGGTTTGCGGCGGCGTTTGTCCCCGGGTTTGGATTTTTTAGGCTTGGCCTTGGCCCATTTGCTTGGGTCCAATTTGCTTTTTTCTTCCACTGCTGCACTGCCTTTGCGTTGGGCGAAAAATTCTTTCAACACGTCAGTGAGTTGTTTTTTGTTAACTTCGGCGGTTGCCTGCCTTTTGATGGTGCCAATACTGAAAGGCCCGTAATTGGTGCGAATGAGGCGATTAACATTAAGGCCTAAATATTCCATTACACGGCGGACTTCGCGGTTTTTACCTTCGCTAATAGAAACATTCAGCCAACAGTTGGCGGCATCCGCGCGCTCAATAGTGGCGTCGATAGCACCGTAATGAACCCCCTCGATGGTCACGCCTTTTTTCAAAGCTTTAAGTTGGTGCTCCCGCACAAAGCCGTGTGCCCGCACGCGGTAAGTACGCACAATGGCCGTTTCAGGCAGCTCTAACCAGCGGGCAAGTTCACCATCATTGGTTAAGAGCAGCAGGCCTTCGGTGTTCATATCAAGGCGGCCAACGGATATAACGCGCGGCAAATGGTCGGGTAGGCTATCAAACACAGTTGGACGACCTTGTGGGTCACTGTGGGTTGTTAACATGCCTTTGGGTTTATGAAAGCGCCAAAGCCGTGTTTCTTCTGCCTGAGCTATTGGCTCTTTGTCGAGGGTAATACCCTCGAGACTGGTGACCAGCGTTGCAGGCGTGGTAAGAATTTTGCCATCAAGGGCTATGCGCCCATCTTCGATCATACGCTCAACACCACGGCGCGATTCTATACCCGCGCGGGCAAGTACTTTAGCAATACGCTCGCCTTTACTATCATCATTTTTATTTTCATCTGTCATGCGGCGCACCATAATCTCGATTGACAGCATAAGCAATAAGCTTACGTTGTTTAAATGATTGAAAAATTTCCACATATGGACCGTGCGCTCGAAGAAGCTGCAAAAGCAGGTGCCATAGGCGAAGTGCCAATTGGCGCTGTTGTGGTGTCACCGGATGGCGCTTTGCTGGCCGCTGCTCATAACCGTGTGATAATCGACCACGACCCAACGGCGCACGCTGAAATACTAGCGATTAGGCAAGCAGCAAAAGTAATTGGTAGCGAACGCCTGATAGACTGTGATTTATACGTGACACTCGAACCCTGCGCCATGTGCGCTGGGGCCATAGCCTTTGCTCGCATTAGAAGGCTCTATTTTGGGGCACAAGATGAAAAGGGTGGTGGCACGGTGAGTGGTGCGCGGGTGTTCGATCAAAAAACCTGCAATCACAAGCCAGAAATTTATAGTGATATAGCAGCAGATGCAGCAGCAAAATTATTACGCGACTTTTTCCAAGATCGTAGGTAAGATTAGAAGATGGAAAAACAAAATCTCATAGAACAGATTTCAGCGTATGCTGCCCAGCTCTGGCTGTGGGCAGAGGTTAACTTTTTTCATCTTGAGCGTTTTTTAGAGATTGCTGTTATTCTAGTAGCGCTCCTTATTTCTCATTTTACCAGCCGCTGGCTGCATGGTCGCCTTATGTTGGCATTTGGCGAGCATGCATGGGTGCAAAAAGCCGACAGGCGGTTTTTATATCCTTTGATTATGGGTCTTTTGTCCCTGACGCTTATCTGGACGGCACAAATGTTATTGGAGCCGAGCCAGGGCCCGCAATATTTGCTTGGAATTGCGACCAGCCTTATCATGGCGTGGGTCGTCATTCGCACCTTCTCTGGCCTTATTGCCAATCGCGAACTTGCCCGCTTTATTGCGGTGATCGCTTGGTCCGTTGCTGCTCTTAATATTATTGGGCTCTTGGACCCGATGCTGCAAGTGCTTGATGATGCGCGTCTACCACTTGGGGATACAAGTATCAGTGTGCTCGATATTTTTGCGGGTATTGGTACTTTTGCCGCGATAATGTGGATTGCCATGCGTCTTGCAGACTTTATTGATGGGCGCTTGCGTAAACTGAAGGGTCTGCCACCAAGTGCGCGGGTGCTGATCACTAAAACAGGCCGCATTATCCTCATTGCGCTGGCATTTTTTATCGCGCTCAACAGCACGGGCATTGATCTCACGGCCCTTGCGGTCTTTGGTGGTGCGCTAGGTGTTGGTATCGGTTTTGGCCTGCAAAAGGTGGTGGGTAACTTTATCTCTGGTCTCATTTTGGTTATGGATCGCTCGATTAAACCGGGTGATGTTATCCAGATAGGCGAGACATATGGCACCATCAACAGAATGGCTGCGCGCTTTACATCGGTTATCACGCGCGACGGCACAGAATATCTAATACCCAATGAGAGTATGATCACTGAGCAAGTGGTCAACTGGACCCACAGTCATAAAAATGTCCGCCGCAAAATTGCTTTGCAAATTTCCTATAATAGCAATTTGAATGAGGCGATGGATTTAATGGTTGAAGCTGCAAACGAACATACACGGACACTTAAATTCCCTGAGACAAAATGCCTGATAAAAGGCTTCGGTTCTGACGGTGTCGACCTTGAACTTCGATTGTGGATTAACGATCCGCACAATGGTGTTTCTAATATCGCCAGTGATATTATGGAAACTATTTGGCAGAAGTTCCATGTGGCTGGTATCGAGTTCCCATTCCCGCAGCGCGTGGTGCATGTGAAATATGATCAGGATTTTACCAAAAAACCACCAGAGGAATAAGAGATAAAATTTAAATTGGGGTGTGCCGTTATGAGACTTTTAACAACAAATATTAAACCATTTTTATTAGCATCATGTTTTATCGTTGCTGCCTGTGAGCCATTAGCTAAAACTAACTCAGAAACATACGAGCCATCGAGAGTTGCCGTTATCGCCCTTGCCGATGATTATCTGGCGGCAATAAAGGCACGAAATCCATATATAGGCTATTACCAGAATTATAAAGTGGATCATCACGATACTGTTTTTGATAACAGCTTGTCAGCCGTTAGTGATTGGCAAGTTAAAGAAGATGAATTTTTAAAGCGTCTTTTATCTGTTGATTATGCATCGCTCAAAGGAGTACCAGAAGGTATTTTATACGCGCAAATGCAGGAGAATTTAGAGGCTGACATTGGCAAGCGCGTTTGTAAAAAGTCCTTGTGGGATATTAACCATATGGGGGGATTCCATAGCTCAATAGTCAGATTAGCTAAATACCAACCTGTGGGCACTGATATATTCCGCAGTCAAGCGCTCGACCGCTGGAGAAAAATTGGCGATTATTTTACCCAAGAGACTGTCAATTTAAGGCAAGGCTTAGAGCAGGGATATTCAGCACCAAAGGTTGTTGTGCGCCGTGTGATCGCTCAATTAGATGGGCTACTCGCAACGCCGGATGATAAATCTCCGCTTTTTGATCCCGCTACAAGGGATACAGACGAAGACTTTAAAGCTGCTTTTTCCGACGTGATAAAAGAAAAGCTGCTGCCAGCTATGCAGGTTTACAGTCAGTTTTTAAAGGATGAATATTTACCGCAAGCGCGAGACAGTCGCTCAATCGCTGTGAACCCAGATGGTGCGGCTTGTTACAAAGCGCTTTATCGCGGCTATACCAGCCTAAAGTGGCCCGCGCAAAAAGTGCATGATGTCGGCGCTGAGACGGTCAAAAATTATGCAGAGGATGTAGTAAGACTTGGTAATGAGGTTTACGGCATTGATGACATGGCTGCGATTTTAAAACGGGTTAATGACGATCCTGAAAACCACTTTAAAACAGTAGAAGAAATGCATAGCTTTTTTGAAGCCGTGGTCGCTCGTGTTGTCGCGGCGAGCCCAGATACATTTGCCGCTATGCCAAAAACACAATTGGACATCAAACCTTATCCTGATCATTTAATAGGTACGGGGCGCAGTGGTAGTTATGAGCGCGGTGGGCCAGATAGAAATGGTATTTTTCGCTATGACCCCACACGACTTGACAGTACGACCAAAGGCGGCGCAGAAATTCTTTCGGTTCATGAAGGCTTTCCCGGACATCATATGCAAATCGCCTTAGTGCAGGACCAGACGGAACTTCACCCTGTTCAGCGTTTATTTTCTTATTCAGCCTTTACAGAAGGCTGGGCACGATATTCCGAGGCCCTGAGTGAAGAGATGGGTGTTTATCAAACCGAGTTTGCCAAAATCAGCCGCCGGGCATGGCCCGCCCGCGGCATGGTAACCGACACTGGCTTGCATGTCCTTGGGTGGTCGCCAGAAAAAACCCATGCTTTTCTCGCAGCCTCAGGGCGCATGCAGGGACAACAAGGCATAGATATGATGGATAGAATGGCGGCTATTCCAGCGCAACTCACCAGCTATGATTCCGGTGCTCTTGAAATATTTGCCCTGCGTCAACAAGCGAGAGATGCTCTGGG
Organism: uncultured Alphaproteobacteria bacterium; assembly: GCA_965603115.1. Lineage (GTDB taxonomy): Bacteria > Pseudomonadota > Alphaproteobacteria > Sphingomonadales > Kordiimonadaceae > CBFDBT01. The sequence continues at coordinate 5,447 of CBFDBT010000027.1, read as the reverse complement.
AGAGAAATTTGACCTAAAGAAATTCCACACCATCATGCTTAAAAATGGTGTGGTTCCGCTTTGGTTGTTAAGAGAGCAGATCGAAGAGTGGATTGCGGCTGAGCTAGCGCTTTAGTCGCTGGCCCAGTCAACACCGCCAGATACAGGATCAATTACCGCTTCGATTAAGTATGGGCCTTTGCCCCCTATTGCGGCTTTAAACTGCGCTTCAAATTCTTCAGCTGTTTCAGCCTTGGTGGCCGGAACACCCATGCCGGTTGCCAGCGCCACCCAGTCAAGATCTGGGTTGCTGAGCTCGGTCATGGCGCCAATATCTGGGCTTGCGCCTTCGGCAATGCCTGTGCGCATGGCTTCAATTTCTAAAATGCAGTAGCGCTTGTTGGCAAAAATTACGGTGACAACATCCAGCTTTTCCCGCGCTTGGGTCCAAAGCGCTTGCAGCGTATACATCGCGCCGCCATCACCATGCAAACATACGACTTTTTGGTCTGGTCGGGCAACAGCCGCACCCACAGCTAGCGGCAGGCCTTGGCCAATAGAGCCACCAGTGAGCGTGAGCCAGTTATGTTTGGCAGCACCAGTTGTAGCAGGGTAAAGCGCTGCGCCTGATGTGCAGCTTTCATCACTGACAATGGCATCTTCAGGCAAGTGACGATTAACCGTTGAGGCAATACCCATCAGGGTTAATTTGCCGCTCTGGGGCGGTATGGTTTGCGCGGGTGTAAGGTCACTAAGTGGTTCGCTCGCGCCCAGTGCATCAGCTAGAGCCTTTAAGCTACCTCTGATATTTTCTTCTTCGGCCGCTAAGGTAATAACCTCGGTACCTTCAGGTACGCAGACACTTTCTTGCCCCTCATAGGAAAAGAAGGATGTTGGTGCTTTGCCGCCTACTAAAATAATCGTTTCGGTTCCGTTTAGGAATGCGCGAAGGTCTTCAGGGAAATAGGGCATGCGCTGTAAGGGCACTGTGCCCGCGCCGCGTTCCATGCGCGCAGGGAAAGATTCGGCAACTGCGCGAACACCTGTTGCTTTAAAAATGCGACCAACAGCTTCGAGGCCTTCACCGTAGAGACCGTTACCGGAGACAAGCAGCATGGCTTTGCCGCCTTTGTCTTTGATAGTTTTTGCGACCATATCAATGGTTTGCGAGCCGGGAATTTCAGCTGCGTCAATGGCGGGCAGTGGCGCAGCGCTTGAGGCTGGTCCCCACGCGTGGTCGGCGTGGGTAATAAGTGTTGATATTTGTCCGCGCTTGGACATGGCCGCAGCAGCCACCTTGGCAGCGTCTTCTGCAATTAGCTCTGACGAGCGGGAATTGTGCGTATAGTGCGAGCAAGCGGAGGCATAAGCCTTAACGTCTGAGGTGAGCGGTGTATCAAACTTGATATGGTCAACCGCGTGGTCGCCAATAATATTGATAACCGGTGAAAAGGCACGGCGGGCATTATGGAGATTTGCCATGGCGTTAGCCAGACCCGGCCCAAGATGCAACAGCGTGGCGGCTGGTTTTTCTGCCATGCGGGCATAGCCATCAGCAGCGCCAGAGGCTACGCCTTCAAAAAGCACTAGAATTGGCCGCATTTTTGTTGATGCGTCAAGCGCGCCCACCATATGCATTTCAGATGTGCCGGGATTGGTAAAGCAAACCTCTACGCCAGCATCTTCCAGTGTTTTAATCAGTGCATCGCCGCCATTCATCTTTGTTCCCCTTGAGCTTTTTTACGCGCCACATTTGGCCTCCAAATTATTTAAAGCAGTTTAGATATTTTTGCCAGATATTATATGCTGGTGCCGCTGACAGGATTTGAACTTGGCGACCCGAAGTTCACGAATGATGTCCTCTACCAACTGTACTACAGTGGTTTTGTGCCACTAGTCATAAAGCTCTTTATAGCTTTCCCGCATGGCTTTTTTCTGGATTTTGCCCATTGTATTGCGTGGCAGGGCGTCGAGGAAAATCACCCGCTTTGGCACTTTAAAAGTAGCAAGGTCTTTGCCTAGCGCATCCCTTATGCTTTGCTCATCAAGAGTTGCACCCTCAGCCAGTGCGACAACAGCCGTCACCGCTTCGCCAAAATCAGGGTGGGGTAGGCCGATCACCGCGCTTTCCGTGATGCCATGGATGGCATCCAGCGCGCCTTCAATTTCAGCAGGGTAAACGTTGAGCCCGCCGGATATAATCAGGTCTTTCTCGCGCCCGACGATGCTGACATAACCCCGCGCATCAATTTGGCCCATATCACCGGTGATGAAATAGCCATCAACGCGAAATTCCGCCGCCGTTTTGTCGGGCATTTGCCAGTAGCCTTTAAAGACGTTGGGCCCTTTAACTTCGATGATGCCGATCTCGCCTTGGGGTAAAATTTTGCCTGTGTCAGCGCCTGCAATACGCACAGCAATGTCGGGCAGCGGCAAACCAACCGTGCCCGCAACGCGCTCGCCGTCATATGGGTTGGACGTAATCATGTTGGTCTCTGTCATGCCGTAACGCTCCAAGATCGCATGACCTGATCGCGTTGCAAAATCTTTATGGGTATCGGCTGAAAGCGGCGCGGAACCTGATATAAACAAGCGCATTGATTTTGCACAGTCTTTGGTGAAAGCATCAGACGCCAGCAAGCGCAGATAGTGGGTCGGCACGCCCATCATCACCGTGCAATTTGGCATTTGTTTTATCATTTCACCCACATCAAACTTGGGCAAGAGCATTATAGCACCGCCTGATAACAGCACGGTATTGGTCGCGACAAAAAGGCCGTGTGTGTGAAATATTGGCAAGGGGTGCAGCAAGATGTCATCAGCCGTAAAGCGCCAGTATGTAACCAGTGTCAGCGCGTTGGAACGCAAATTTTCGTGGCTTAACATCGCACCTTTCGAGCGCCCCGTGGTGCCCGATGTATAAAGAATAGCGGCAAGATCGTCTTTAGCCATGGCAACTGTTGCAAACGAAGGAGATGCCTTTGCTGCAAGTTTGGGCAAACTGCCTGCGCCATCAGCGTCGAGTGTTTCCACACATTTCACGTCTGTGTCTTTTGCAATGCTGTCAAATGCGTCTTTGGCGGAGGGTTTGCACACACAAAGAGCCGGTTTGGCGTCGCTCAAGAAATAGGCAATTTCGCTGGCCGTATAGTCAGTGTTTAGCGGTAGATAAATCGCGCCCATGCGCAGACATCCAAGATAGAGGAAAAGCACATCTGCGCTTTTATCCGCTTGCACTGCCACCCTGTCGCCCACGGTTACCCCAAAGCTCGTTAATGCATTAGCGTAGCGCGCACTATGCTCGAGCATATCGCCGTAGCTATAAGTCTCACCGTCGGGTGTTTTGATGAAAACACTATCGGGATCCGTGATGCTGGCTTCGATGGTGGAAAATAAATTACCGGTCATAAAACATCCATAGCTGAAAGGTTCGCTGTGGCTGTAGGCTATGAATATTTACAGCAGAATTCAATGCAGGATTTGACAAAGCAAAATTTGCATTGGGTTTAGGCGCTGGTTTGAAAAGAAAAAGCCCCGAAGTAGAAAATTTCTTCAGGGCTTTTTTAGTGTATTAAATCCGTGCTTCGAGGATAATATTAAATGGTGTCTCCGCAACACGGGTTAGTGATGAAAAGCCTGCTTCCAGCATAACGTCAGATAGTTTTTTCTCACCAGCCTGTGCGCCAAGGCCGGCGCCGACTTCTTGTGAAAGCGAACAGGGAGTGCAAACCGCAGTAGAGGCTGCATAATAAAGGCGACCAACAGGGTTGATGTTCTCACTGACACAGTCTCCCGCAGCGGGCTCTACCAGTAAGACAACGCCGTCAGGCTTTAAGGCGGATTTTGCGTGTCTGGCAGCCCCTACAGGATCGCCCATGTCATGCAGGCAATCCATAAAGCATATAAGGTCAAAGCCCGTTTCCCGGTAGTTCTTTGCACTTGAGGTAACAAATTGCAGATTACCGTTGGCCCCAGCAACATTTGCGCGATCGTCTGCGGTTGCGATAGAATCACTGTGCAGATCATAGCCAGTAAAGCGTGACTTTGGAAAAGCTTTTGACATTAAAATGGTTGAGGCACCATGACCACAGCCAACATCTGCGACCTTCGCTCCAGCCTCAAGTTTTTCTGTTAAGCCTTCAACAGCACTGATCCAGTCAGCAACAAGAAAGCTTTGATAGCCGGGGCGGAATAAACTTTCGCTGCCGCAGAAAAGCCTGTGGTGATGATTGTCCCACGGTAAACCTTCGCCAGAGCGAAAAATATCGAGTAACTTATCTTCATCGTGCCATAGAGATGCCGCAACCTCTAGTGCCGGCACTAGAAAAACAGGGCTATCTTCGTCTGCGAGTACGGGTACATGTGCATCGGGCAATATATAGGTGGCATTAGATTTATCGTAAAATATATACCCGCCTGCGGTTTGATTGTTTAGCCATTCTCGAACGTAGCGTTCATGGGTACCTGTTTTTGCCGCGAGGTTAGAAGCGCTTATTGCACCAGCGCCTGCCATGGCTTTATAAAGTCCAAGCTTATGACCAATATTGGTCATAACGCCTGAGAGGGCTGCGGCCACATCCGTGACCACTTGTCCTGCAAATCCTTCTGTTGTTGTTTCTTGTATCATGTCTCTCTCCTAATATTTTGATTTGAAATAAATTTACCTAGCGCATGACTAGGGGTAGACGTTTATGGCTGTGAGATAGCCGCTCTCGTTATCTTCGCTGCTCCAAGCAAAAGGCGTAAAGGCGGCATCAAGCGGGGTGCTGGTTGCACTGCTGACATAGTTACTAAAAACTTTTACGCATATACCGACGATAACTTCTATCATTTGGGCTTGAGTAAATCCGGCATCAAAGAAGTGCACGAGGTCTATTTGGGAAACTTTTCCTCTAGCCCGTATGAGGTCTCTGGTGAATTGAGCCAGCACTTCTAGGCGAGGGTCATCAACAGGGTTCAACGCGCGCAAGGCAGCAACAATGTGGGCTGGAACATCTTGCTTGCTTGCAAAAGATGAATGCCCAGCGACACAGTAATCACCGTCGTTTTCTACGCTGGCTGCAATCTGTATAACTTCCCGTTCAGTTGCTGTAAAACTACTGGCTGAAAAAGCAGCATTGAGTTGCGTAAAGACAGTAAGAGCTGTTGTCGATTCAGCAATCACGGCCATTACATTTGGTATTAATCCCAGTTGCTCATTGGTTGCTGCCAAGATTTGGGATGCTTCTTGGTCAGGTGTATTTGGTGTATGTATTTTAAAAGGGCGCATGGCCTCTCTCCTTATTTGTGGTTGTTAATGAGGAGAGAATAAAAACAGCGTGGATGTTTAAATAGTTTCAGATTGGTAGTAGCTAACTACACTTTTTGAAGTAATTAACTATCCATGATATAGTTTGCTCAAATGATGGAAATATTTGGAGCAATATTAAGGGAAGTATTTCTGAGATTTCGCAGGCTGCGGGATCTGA
>CBFDBT010000026.1:0-22056 GCA_965603115.1 uncultured Alphaproteobacteria bacterium | reverse complement strand
GTGGCTCAGCAGGAGGGGGATCGCCTCTTTACCAGGATCCCTGCCCTCAATTTCAAAAGTTACGATCGCAGCTCTTGGGCCTACAGGGTCCGCAATGGTGATGCCCTCAACGCCCTCAAGTTTTTGCCGTAGATACTCTCCTAGCTCCAATGTACGCTCCATCGCGGCAGTGCAATCAATGGAATTTAGATAATCAAGAGCGGCACCAAAACCAAGTTGGATGGCAACACTGCGCTCCCATGCTTCAAAAACTCTGGCATCCCCTCGCACTTCCATTTGGTTTGTAGCTGTCCACATAGCCGATTGGTTGGACATCATCACCGGATCAAGCTTACTCAGTGCTTTAGAGCTAACATACATAAAACCTACGCCGCGTGGCCCCCGAAGAAACTTACGCGAGGTACCAGCGAGCATATCACAGCCAATAGCGTCTACATTTACAGGCAGTTGACCAATCGACTGACAAGCATCGAGTAAATAAAGCACTCCAGCCGCTTTAGCAATTTTACCTACCTCAGCCACGGGGTTTATCTGACCGCTTGAGGAGGGAACATGGGAAATAGCTATTAATTTTGTTTTATCATCAACAAGCTCACTCAGGTGCTTGGTATCAAGAGTATAACTTTCGTCCGGCCTTGCAACCCTAATCTCAATGCCGTCACGTTTAGCGCGGTGCAAGAAAGCTACATAGTTACTGCAATATTCATTATATGCCGTGACCACGTTATCACCCGCCTTCATCGGCACGCTATAAAAAGCGCGACCCCATGAATCACTGGCATTAGAAGTCAGTGCAAATTCACCTGGCTTTCCACCAAGCAGCCGAGATAAACTTTCATAAACATTTTCAAGGCGTTCAGACTGTTGCTCTTGCGCAACATAACCACCAACATTTGATTCCAAATCCAAATGGTCTTTTATAGCCGTTAATACCTGCCTTGGAACTAGTGAAGCCCCTGCATTATCAAGATATATTCCACTCTCTAGTCCATGTGTATTTTCGCGAATTAAGTTAAGGTCAAGTGCCATTTTCTCACCACACTCCTATATTATTTAATCAATATATGCCCATTATACGATAAAAACTTCTTGTCATTAAAGGCTCAAAGCAGTAGTTCAGCCATGTAATTGATTAAATTCGTTAATTTGTATAAGACCAGACTTGCTGTTTGCTAAAAAAAATTGCAAGCTTAAATCGTGGGGTCTACAAAATTTGGTTTGTGCTAATGAAGGTAAAACCCATTAGTATATAAATAATAACAGGCACTCGTTACAAACGATGGACCTTGGCAGAATGGCTAACGTAGATAGCATGATAACACCGACACCTACAGATGACGCGACCTTAACGCGTCGTTATGCAGATTTTGATACACTAGTGGATGCTGTTGAATATGCAGCCAAAGGTGTTCGCGGCATGAATTTTTATGATGCCCGTGGAAATCTATATAATAGCATGACCTGGCGCGAAACTCGCGACAAGGCAGAAGCTGTTGGCCGCAAACTTGTCGCCATGGGATTCGAAAAAAATGACCGCATTGCCCTAATAGCTGAAACAACCGCAGAATTCATTGTTTTCTTTTTAGGCTGTCAATATGCAAGCGTCTTGCCTGTACCCCTGCCCTTACCCACCTCTTTTGGTGCAAAAGACGGTTATATTGTGCAATTACAAAACCAGATGAATTCTTGTCAGGCTAATGCCATTATGGCGCCAAGCTATATGACCGAGCTAGTTACAGATGGCTCAAAAGGCATGGGCCTGCGGTTCATTGGCTCGCTTGAAGACTATTTAGCGCACGAAGGTGACGCTGAAGTGCGGCTGCCTACTGTTGATGACCTTGCCTATTTGCAATATTCATCCGGTAGTACACGTTTTCCGCACGGCGTCTCCGTTACACACACATCCCTCCTCTCCAATACATACGGCATGGGTTTTCACGGCGTTCGACTAGGAGACGGTGACCGCTGTGTGTCATGGCTGCCTTTTTATCATGACATGGGATTGGTTGGCATGTTCTTGACATCGCTATGCTGTCAGGTTTCGGTTGATTTTCTGGCCACAGAAGATTTTGCCCGTCGCCCTATCACGTGGCTCAAGATTATGTCTAGAAACAAGGGTACATGCTCTTATAGCCCGACCTTTGGTTATGAAATTTGTGCGCGCCGTGTGCGCTCTGATGCCTTGGCGGAGCTCGACCTCTCCAGTTGGCGCGTGGCAGGAAATGGTGGAGATATGATCCGACCTGAGGTCATGAGCAAGTTTCATGAAGCCTTTAAGGATGTGGGATTTTCAGACAAATCATTTGTTCCTAGCTATGGCCTTGCAGAATGTACTCTTGCTGTTAGTTTTGCCGAAGTTGGCAAAGGGCTTGAGGTTGACTTGGTTGACGAATCCCTCCTTGGCGGAGACACCCATGTTCTGGTTTCAGGTACAGAAGACACTGAGCGTCAACGCTCTGTAGTAAACTGCGGAAAACCACTACCAGAATTTGATGTTGAAATTCGCAATACTGAAGATAAAGCTCTGCCGGAACGCTATGTTGGCCGTGTTTTTGTCAAAGGTGTCAGCGTTATGCGGGATTATTATAATGATCCAGCCTCAACAGCTGATGTACTCAAAGATGGCTGGTTAGATACTGGCGACATGGGCTATATGCTTGAAGGCTGCATCTATATTGTTGGACGCGCCAAAGATATGATTATCGTCAATGGTAAAAACCATTGGCCACAAGATATTGAATGGGCTGCAGAACAAGTTGAAGGTATGCGTAACGGTGATGTAGCCGCCATCTCTGTTCCGGGTGAAAATAACGAAGAACTGCCAATGATCCTTGCGCATTGTCGTTTCTCTGACCCTGTTGAACGCGCAAAATTTGCTGAACTCCTTAAAAAACATGTCATGAGTATCACGGGCGTTACTTGCCTTGTAGAACTTGTAGCACCACGCAGTCTTCCAAGGACATCATCTGGGAAGTTGAGCAGAGCCAAGGCTCGCAGCGAATATCTCGATGGAAAGCTAAAACTTGCAGGTTAATTTTTCTAGTTGTTGATTATATTAGGATTTAAATTTTGAAACAGACAGTAGCTCTTACTGGCGCTACCGGATTTTTGGGTCGCCACCTGCTAGAGGCCTTACTCGACAAAGGCTTTGCTGTGCGAGCCCTTACCCGCCGAAATCAAGAGTCTCGAACTGGTGTTGAATGGGTCCGTGGCGATATCGTTGACCCGGCCGCAATGACCGCCTTAACTAAAAGAGCTGATATTGTTATTCATGCAGCAGGCCTTATCAAAGCCAAAACCAGATCAGAGTTTTTTCGTATAAATCGTGATGGCACCGAACGCCTTTTAAGGTCTGCTAGTGACAATGGTGTCAAACGCTTCTTGTTTATTTCTAGTCTAGCGGCTCGCGAACCCCATTTATCGCATTATGCAGCCAGCAAGGCCGCCGCTGAAAGTTTAATCCTCGACCACAAGTGGCCGTTCGAAACGCTAATTATGAGACCTCCTGCCATTTATGGCCCTGGGGACATGGAAATATTAAAAATTTTGCAAGCAACAAAATATGGCTTTCTTCCAGCACCAGGGAATACTAAAAATCGGTTTTCAATGATTCACGGTGCCGATCTAGCCAAAGCCATTTCAATCCTCATAAATTTTAAGGCTTTTACACAAAAACCAATATTTGAAATCGATGATGGCAAAGAAAATGGCTATACTATCCCAGACATTGCCGAGGCTATAGCTGAAGCAACGGGAGAAGAGCCTGTCAAATGCATCCCTATTCCTGCATGGGCTATCAAGCCACTATCGTCGATCAACCTTATGATATCAAAGGTATTTTCAACAACACCTATGCTTACACCTACCAAAGCCGCCGAGCTCCTTCACGCGGACTGGACGGTTTCATCTGAAAAAAATATCTACATAAGGGGCTGGCAGATCGAGCATAAACTGACGTCTGGTTTAAAAAATACAATAGAATGGTATCGCCAGAATAAATTTATGTGATAACGTGTCACAAATTAGCCGCAATAAAGCTCTCATATCACACAGTAACTACAGAATGGACATATTGGCTCATGACAAACGAAGATATTTTTCAAAAACTCTGCGAATTGATAACACCCTATAATAAAAAATCCCTTGAGCTCAATAAGCATACAACTTTTTCTGGCGACCTCTCTATGGATAGCCTGACAGTGATGGATCTTGTCGCTGATTTTGAAGATGAATTTGACATTCTTCTTCCGATCAATATTCTGCCAGACCTAGAAACCATCCAAGACGTAGCAGATGCTATAGAAAATATATTGAACGAGGGATAAGATATTGGATCTACTTGATAAATTTGATGATATGGTAGCCACAGCCGCTAGCCTGCCATTTGATAAAGTTAACCCGTTTAAAGTTGTGATGGACGAAGTTTTTTCTGAAACGGAAGCTATGATTGATGGGCGTCGCACCATTTTAGCTGGCACGAACAACTATATGGGCATGACCTTTAATGAAGATGCGATTGAAGCCGCTAAAGATGCCCTCGACAAGTTCGGCACAGGCACGACAGGCTCTCGCGTATTAAATGGCACATACTCCGGTCACAAAGCCCTAGAGGCATCAATTGCTGACTTTTACGGCATGGATAGCTGCATGGTTTTTTCTACGGGCTACCAAGCAAATTTAGGCATGATCGCCACCCTAGCAGACAAAGATGACTACATCATCATTGATGCTGACAGCCATGCATCAATATATGACGGCTGCGCCATGGGCAATGCAACTATTATCCGCTTTAAACACAACGACGTAGAAAAAATGGAAAAACGCTTAGCGCGCATTCCTGAAGGTGCGGGTAAGCTTGTTGTTGTCGAAGGTATATACTCCATGCTTGGAGATGCCGCCCCCTTGAAAGAAATGCTCGAAGTCGCTAAAAAATATGGCTGTACTACACTGGTTGACGAAGCCCATTCAATGGGATTTTGCGGTGAAACCGGTCGCGGCGTAGCCCAACAATTGGGTGTAGAACATCTTTGTGACTTTATTGTAGGCACTTTTTCAAAATCTGTTGGCACCATTGGCGGGTTTTGTGTATCTAACCATCCGAAATTTGACGTCATGCGTTTGGTCACCCGCCCCTATATGTTTACAGCCAGCTTGCCGCCAAGCGTGATTGCGGGCGCCATAAAATCGATCGAAGCCCTAAAATCAAGCGGCAATCGTCGCGCTCACCTTTGGGAAAACACCAAAAAGCTACATAAAGGCCTGTCAGATCTTGGCTTTACACTAGCCACTGAAAAAGTAGAAAGCCCGATCGTCGCTGTTTGTCTGCCCGATATTCCATCAGCTACAAAATTATGGGAAACTATGATGCTGGAAGGGGTTTACACCAACTTAGCCCTACCGCCAGCCACGCCTGCCGGCTATAATCTGCTTCGGGTATCGATGTGTGCTCAACATACCAGCGAGCAAGTGGACGCTATTATTGAGCGGTTCAAAAATGCAGCAGAAAAACTCCAGCTTGATCTAACAAAATAACCAATACGGCCTCCCGTTAGCGAAAAGCATCCTGTTTTTTCATGCGCCAAAAGCAAACCAGACCGGCTACAAGTGGGAAGCGGCGCATCCAGGGTTTAACGTCTAATTCAACACCAGAATGGCGCTTAATCTTCCATGCGAGATAATCTATCCCGCCTTCAAATGTTACTGAAGCCTTAATAAGACGAATTAAGCTAACGGTTTTACCGTTTATGCGGCGCAACCACCAATGAAACTGAGCTTTCAAGATAGGAAGTCTCGGTGGTTGCTTATCAAGAACTTTATCAGGATGTAGGCCATGCTTTTTATATACTAACTCTGTTATCCCATCATATCTCTCTTGATTCAGGATATAAATTTCAAGTGATTTTTGATCGCGCTCAGAGCGCAGTTCCGCACCGTAGGTTCGGCGGAAAACTTCTGCCCATAACTCCATCGAAGTAGGAACATAGGAATAGAGCGGCAGAATTGAATGCACCGCTGTTTCAACAGCTTCAGCAACCGCAGTCATCAGTTCTTCCTTGATCACATTATCACGAGCCAGAAGCAGCGTAGCAGGTTGACAAAACCGCGCCCAAATAGAACTATTAATGGGCTTACTACCACACCTTTTAACAAAATCATTTTGACATATCACGGCATATTTGGAGCGCATCAGTTGCCCGTTAACCTCGATCTCATGATAAAAAACATTTGGAGGGCAAAGCCTGCCCGCTATGCTGAGCCAGCGTTTTTTATAGGCTTTCTGATCATCATCAACGATAACATAAAAATCGAGAATTTTACCTTTCACTTCTCCAGAGTGCAAACAAGAACCGTAAAAGAAAACACCAGCAACAGCACCATCAAATAAACGCGCAATACTATCGGCAACCACAGGCACTTCTGGGGCAACTCTATTTGAAGGTAATTGATTAAGAAATTTATATATAGTACTGATATTACTCATTTTATTAGCGACACAAATGAAAGTTTTTTCTCTCCCCTTAAGATAATAGGGATATTAGGGTTAACTTTCAGCATCTCTCCATCAAGCATCGCATGTCCTGAGGTTTTAATACGGATTCTATTCGAACGATGTACCGCAACACCCTTCACATTTCCCATGCTAAAACTGCCAGTTAAGAGTCCCAAAATCGCTCGTAACATATTTCCACCACCGCGGGATACACACGAAAATCTAAGACCGCCAGATCCAAAGTTACCATAAGGGCGAGCCCCCAAAACCAAATCGTCAAGTGTAGTACATGTCAGGGCGGAATATTGCCCTCTCAGCCGACCGCCACCATGAATATAAATATCCATATTCACACCTTCTGCTATTTGATCTTTAAGCACAAGATTAGCTGATGCCCCGAGTAACACACCAAATGTAATGGCGTGGGCAATAAAATGCGGCCATTTTTTAGGGTAGATATTATTGCGGCACCATAGGACGCTTTCCACTATACCAGCTGCACCAAAAAAGGTGCCAACCCGTGCGCATTCGCCGTCCCCTAAGTCCACCTCAATCAAATTGCGTTTTACAAGCTTTACGCCACTATCTTTAACGTGAACCAACTTCAATAGGCGTTCCAGAATTTTAATCGGCGAACCTTTAAGCCCCAAGTCTGCCCCCGTCATATTGGTTTTTCCACCAGGGAGTAGAGCAAGCGGCGGAATAATTCTAAAAGGATTCCGGAAAATCAAGGCTTGAAGAACCATACTAACCGTACCGTCTCCGCCATTTATAATCAGCATAGAAGGCTGGGACCTAGCAAAAAGAGCGAGAGCTTCATCAACACTAGAGATTGTACTAATCTCGAAATGAATAACATTTATAGATTTCTCTATAACTTTACGAATTCCAGGCAAACCCTTTTTGTTAGCAGAACTCAAAGGGTTTGATAGCACAGCAACCTAAGGTTTGGCTTTAGGCTTTTCAAGCTTTTTGTCTGGTCGCTCAGCTTCATTCATTGATCTATTTAACACCCATCTTTTAGATTAAGATGAAAGCATAGATCATCTTCTACGAAATTTCCTGCGTTTTTTTTCTTTTTCATGATCAGATACAAACATATAGGTCAAATCAAGCTCCATACGGTTCATGCCCGGCTTTGCCTGAAAAGCAACATCTTTTAATTTGGGTTTAGCCAATTTAAGTTTTACATTATTCGAAAAACCAAAGCCTTCTGTAAAGAAATCTGCTTTGTCATTAGCGTTCCTGTCATGAATAACGACAAGCGCATATTTCTCGGCTTCCGGTAAAACCAAACAAACATCACGTTCATAATCAGCACTGGGAACATCAACACGGTTGAGCCGCTTCTCGCCTTGAAGAAACTCTTCTTCATCATTGGCATATACTTCAACCCGCACGTTACCTTCTTCAGACCTTATATTGCGCACACGCACGAAGGCCGTTTGCCCATATTTGTCAGCCAAAGCCTGACACCCGGCTTCACTATGAGTATCCGCGTCATTTTCGACTTGGTCATCAAAAGCAAAAACATCTGGCGTATATAAGCCCCCAAACAATAGTACCGATAAACTAATATTTTTTAGGTCTTCAAAACCCATAATAATAACTCCATTACTCACCTCATAACAAAAAGCAGTGTGATGGTGGCGAAAATATGTCCCTTATTACTCAAAACGCTGTATAAGTCATCTTGCTTTTGCCTTAATTCAAGCAGATTAGAATAGTTTCTTATCATTGCAAAACAATCTGATAGGGACTTGCTATATATGCAAGTTGAAAGTATTAAAATATTCTAGTGGGAGTTTTCACAGTGATGTTAGGTCGTTTGGATCGCTATATATTAAAGCTTGTGTTCACGCCGTTGATCACAACGCTGGTGATTGCAGCGCTCTTGCTTACTCTTGAAAAAATGCTGCAACTGTTTGACTTTGTCGTTAATCAGGGCGGACCAGTAAAAGTTGTTTTCGAGATGTTGGCGAATATGGCGCCAAGATTTGTTGGATATGGCCTACCCATTGGTCTATTCCTTGGCATTGTACTGGCTTTTAGAAAGCTTTCCATGCAATCAGAGCTTGATGCCATCACATCATCTGGACAGGGTCTAGTACGCTTACTGCGCCCCCTAATGTTACTCTCTGCTGGTTTAATGATGATCAATATATATTTGGTTGGCTGGATTCAACCCTATGCTCAATATACATATGACACACTCATCTTCGAGCTTAGAAGCGGCGCTCTCGGCGCAAGCATCAAGGTGGGCGAATTTGTTGATGTTGGCAACAATACCATCCTTCGAATTGAAGAATCACAAAATCAAGGCGCGGAACTGATCGGGATTTTTCTTGAGCGCCGTGAAGAAAATGGCAATTCAATAGCGGTTTCTGCAAAGCGGGGTGGGTTTTATTCCACACCTGATGAGCAAACAATTTTATTGCGCCTCTACGATGGTGTGCTTGTTGACCTGAATGATACATCCGAGCGCCCTAGGGTCTTAACCTTCGCGCGCCAAGACCTTAAAATACAGCTGCCGGAAATGCTTGACTTTCACGAACGAGGCGGCGCCGAAAAAGATATGACTTTCACTGAACTTTGGCGTAACAAAGATGATATGAACCGTACCCAAGACGAACGCAATGCTATTAGTGGGCAATTTCACTGGCGTTTGATGCACAGCCTTACTTTTTTGATTTTACCCTTTCTTGCCATGCCCCTTGGCATAGCCAATAAACGAAATCCAAAATCAACTGGCCTAGTTGTCGGCATGGCAATGCTCATTGTTTATAACGAAGTTATGGAAGGTATGGAAACTGCGATTGCCCACGAAGGTATGTCTCCGTTTTTGACCATATGGGCGCTCTTTGCTCTACTAGCTTTCATTAGCATTATGATATTTAGGACAGTGGCTTTCAAAATTGAAGGAGAGCCTTTGCGATGGGTTGATGTCACTGTCGACTATCTCGGTAGACCAGCTCGATTCATCATGCGCCGATTCAAGAGAAATGAGTTATGAGTATTTTAAGACATATCAGGCGACGCTTATTGCCATCTAAAACTCTCGCTAACTATATGATACGTCTTTATTTAGGGCGCTTTTTAGGCGTGTTGATTGGCCTTACAGCCGTACTGCAACTCTTGGACCTAATGGCAGTGTCTGATGAAGTCATGGCCGCCTCGGGGGCTTCCTATGGCTCGCTCATTAGCTATGTAGCCCTTAGGTTCCCACAGCTCATAAGTCAATTTGCCCCCTTTGTGGCCTTACTCGCAACCTTGCTCAGCTTAGCTTCGCTTAACCAGCACAGTGAAATTATTGTTATGAAAGCGATTGGTCTGTCTGCCCACAGAATATTAATGCCACTCGGCATGGCCTGCGCCATAGTGGCTTTTGTTCATTTGATTTTCAATGAAACAGTTGTAGTGGAATCTTCAGCACAGCTTTCTTACTGGCAGGCGCAGGATTATGCGGTTGATCTGCCACCAAGAACTGACAAAACGGAACGCGTTTGGCTGACTGAAGGGAAAACGGTCGTCCTAGTAGATTCGGTAACTCGCTCAGCCAATCGGGTAATTTTGGACAAAGTTAAATTCTTTGAACGTGATAATGAAGGTAAACTCAAGGCCATTGTAAAAGCTGATTTCGCCTGGCACCAAAATAACAAATGGACATTATTTGAAGTCAAGCGCTTCAATACGCAAAGCCATATAGTAACCGTTCAACCTTCCATTGCTTGGGATATTCCTACACCACCCGAACGTTTTCTGGCCCTTACTGTAAATCCAAAACATGTTAATTTCTTCAAGTTATGGAAATCCATAAGACAACTCAACAAAGAAGGCCTTCCAACAGATATACTTATGACCACTTTATTGCACAAGCTCATTGGCCCTATGGCGGCGATGCTCATGCCAATACTCGGAGCGATCGCAGCGTTTGGGGTGTCACGTGGCGGCACTATTTTTGTACGACTTGTAATAGGTATGTCTCTCGGTTTTGCTTTCTTCATTGCCGACAACTTCATGCTGGCTATGGGACAGTTTGGTGTTGCATCGCCATTTCTTGCCTCAGCAACACCCTTCATATTATTCCTCAGTATCGGATACGCTGTAATATTCCATACCGAAGAAGGTGGAAAAGCACTGGGGCGGAACTAAAGTGTGACTGACAGAAAAAAACATAGATATACACAAGAGAACCACGACAACCGCAAACGTGTGGCGAACGGTGCGGGCATTGTTTTTCTCGGGCGTCTTGGTGCAGTTGTCGAAGCCGTCGCGATATTTACCTTCACTTGGCTATATGGCGCTTCTACATTTGGCCTGTTTGCAGTCCTTTGGAGTCTACTCGTCATAGCAACACCCATAGCGGACTTTGCCATGACCCTTACCCTACAGCGTTTCGTACCAAAAGGAACAGATGATGAGGCAAACGAAGCTATAGGTTTTGCGCTTAAGTGGAGCTTTCTACTGGCCACTTTGATAGCCACAGCCGGCTTTATTTTCGCGCCAAATATTGCAGGAAAAATTAATGCTGATGTAAGCGACGCTGAACATCTCAGCGATGTTATCCGTCTTTATGTGTGGATTTTACCCTTTTGGGTTTTGGTGGAGGTTGGCACGGCCGCCATTCGTGCCCGTCGCACCTTTGGCCCAGAAATTCGTGTGCGTATATTCTATGAACAGGGCATGCGGCTTGTTGCTGGAGTAACTTTTGCATTACTTGGCTGGATGACTTACGGACTTTTCCTTGCCCATATGCTGGCAGTATTTCTTGCAGCTTTATTGGCTATGCGCCTTATTGCAAAGCAACTGGACTTTAAAAAAGTCTTCTTTGCACCCATGCGAGGCAAGCTCCCCAAGGCCATGTTGCATTATGCCAAACCGATGGCACCTGCCTATTTGATAAAATCTCTTTTCTCAGAAATGCCAGTTATCTTTCTCAACCAGTTTTTGCCCGGTGCAGCTGGCGCGGCGGCCAGTGGATACTATAAAATTGCACGCCAGGTCACGAGCGTTTTACAAATGGTTGGCCAAACCTTTGAATATGTTATGGCTCCTCTTGCTGCCGAAAAAGACGGTCAAAACGATATTGATGGTTTAAAGGAGATGTTTTCCTTCGTGGTGCGGATCTCAACTGTAGTCGCCCTACCCTTCACTGTCGCTCTTATTCTTGCCCGCTTTGATATTTTATCGCTCTTAAAACCAGAATTTGCTGCAGCTGCCCCGGCTATTATTGCGCTTAGTGTTGCTCGCATGTTTGAAGTTCTTGCTGGGCCATCCACTGCATTGGTTGAAATGCTTGGTCACCGACTGCTCCCTATTACCAATACTTTGATTGGTCTAGCCGTTATGACTAGCTTTTCGGCTTATTTAATCCCACTCTACGGCATTACTGGTGGGGCGATTGCAGCAGGACTTGCGATCAACACAACGGCTATTCTCGCCTTTGTAGAATCAATTATCCTTTTTAAAATGCGACCCTACGATAGCCGCCTGATCAAGCCCCTGATCATTGTGCTTTTCTTTAGCATTACGCTGCTATTCCTTGATCGCTATGTCAATGACTACCCACCGCCGACAGGGGTGATCAGTAGTCTACTTGGCTTTTTCTTAACACTATATATGACTGTTCGCTACGGGCTTTCATCGTCTGATGCTTCCGCCTTGGGCGCCTTTGGGCGCTTTGCCAAACCCAAAAATAAAAAAATCAATGTGAAAACAGGAACACCGCATGACTGATATTACAATCTTGCCTGTGAATGATAAAAAGATGCTTAAACGTTTCGTACGTCTTGTAGACCGCATCTATAAAGATGACCCTAATTATATTTTACCCATTACCTTCGAGCGCATGGAAGCCCTGTCGTGGGATAAAAATCCCTATTTTGAGCATGCCGATGTGCAATATTTTCTCGCGGTGCAAGATGGCAAGGATGTAGGCCGCATCTCAGCACAAGTCGATAGTTTAATTCAGGAAAAATGGGGACCAGATCTAGGGCACTTTGGGCTTTTCGAAGCCGCCAACGACGAAGTAGCCCACGCACTTTTCCAAACAGCAAAGGCATGGCTTAAGGAGCGCGGCATGACCCGCATGCAGGGGCCGTGGAGCTTATCTTCTAATGAAGAATGCGGATTGCTTATTGATGGGTTTGAATACCCGCCCGTGGTTATGATGCCCCACGCTTTACCAGACTATAAAAAATACTTCGAGGCTGAAGGTTTTGAAAAAGCAAAAGATTTATATGCTTATGAAAGAGATTCCAGCACCCATATTCCCGATCGCATGCTGCGCATTGTCAAAATGACTGCCAAAAACAAACGTACGCATATTCGTGAAATTGATATGAAAAATTTCAAAGCAGAACTTGATATCATTATGGATATTTTTAATGAGGCATGGTCTGAAAACTGGGGTTATGTTAAATTAACCGAGCACGAGCTTCAGCACATGGCAGAAAGCTTAAAGCCTATCGTTCACCCCAAACGCACTGTGATTGTCGAAGTTGACGGCGAGCCCGCAGCTTTCATGATCACCATCCCTGACATCAATCATTATCTAGCCGACCTAAAGGGCAAATTGCTCCCCTTTGGCTGGGCTAAAATTTTATACCGTATCTTTATTTCAAAGTACGAACCGCGTCACAGAGTGCCCCTCATGGGAGTTAAGAGCAAATTCCAAAAGTCTCCACTCGGCGCTGGCATGGCAATATGGATGATCCATCAATGTCAGGAATTTGTTATAGAGCGCGGCAGTAAATTTGGGGAACTGGGCTGGATACTTGAAGACAATGTTGGCATGCGCAATATGCTAGAATCCATTGGCTGCACTATCTATAAAACTTACCGCATTTATGAGCAAAAAATCTAAAGTCGCTAATCTTCAACGTCTTCATTAAGCCACTCTTTTTTCCGGCTTTCCGCCTCAACGATCTCTTGATCGGTAAGTAAATCTTTCAAGGTTACTTTCAAAACCATGCCAACCTTGTCACCATTTGATGCGGCAAGATCGAACCATTTATAGGCTTCAATGTTATCCTTAACTACACCAAGACCCTTATAATGTATTAATCCGAGGTAATGCTGGGCTTTTGTGTGACCGCCACGCGCCGCACGCTTAAAATGCTTAATCGATTCCAAGTAATTTTGCTGGGTTTCGCCCCATCCATTATAGTTATCCAAACCTGTCATAAAATCAGCAAAAGCATCACCAATCTGGGCTTCTTGTTGAGCTTGCAAAAAGTCACTATGAGGCGCTTCAAACGCATATGTGATTGGAGTGAGGAGTAGAGCCAATGGAATTGCAGCAAAATATCGCATAAAGCCTCCATGAAGATAAAGACTATACACCCCTAAATCCTCTATTGAGAAGATATAAAATAAAGTTTAAAAGTTATATTCATATTCCAAGGACACCATAATGACATCAAATTTTAATATCATTGCCTATGACAGCAAATACAAACAAGCCTTTTACGACCTTAATGCCCATTGGATAAAAGAGTATTTTGTCATGGAAGATATTGACATCAAGGTGCTCTCTGACCCTCAGACTCATATTATTGATCAAGGTGGCGAAGTTTTTTTCGCCATTGCTGACGACAAGGTGTTTGGCACAATTGCTCTAAAAAATTCGGGTAATGGCAGCTATGAACTGACCAAACTTGGCGTAGACCCTAATACCCACAAGGGCGGAGCTGGCACGGCCTTATGCAAAAAGGTTATTGAAGCATACCAAGCAAAGAAAGATGGCAAATTGCTGTTTTTGGAGTCTAACACTGTGCTTACCGATGCCAGACGACTCTATGACAAATTAGGGTTTATAGAAAAACCCCTGCCCGCCAATACCCCTTATGAGCGCGCTAATTATTATATGGAGTTGGAATCGCCCTCACCCGCTCTTTAAAAACTTAAGCGCGGTGTCTCGTTCAAACAAATAAAGTAGCACTCGCAGCGCTTCACCGCGTTCACCCTTTAGCTCAAGGTCTTTAGACGCTATGAGGCGCGCATCGCCGTTTGCCATAGCAATCAAATGACTATGCACGGCAATATCGGCAATTTTCATCTCTGGCAGACCGGATTGCTTGGTACCCAACACCTCCCCTGCGCCCCGAAGCTCTAGGTCTTTTTCTGCTATAGCAAAACCATCTTCACTCTGGCGCATAATATCGAGCCTCTCATGGGCTACTTCCCCAATCTTTGGCGCTCTAAGCAGCATACAAGTAGATTTACCAGCTCCACGCCCGACACGCCCTCTGAGTTGATGAAGCTGCGAGAGGCCAAAACGCTCAGCGTGCTCAATCACCATCAGCGTCGCCTCTGGCACATCAACACCAACCTCTATTACTGTCGTTGCTACAAGCACATCGAGCTCACCATCAGCAAAAGAGGCCATGACAGCGTCTTTTTCAGCCGCTTTCATCCGCCCGTGCACCAAACCAACACGTTCACCAAATATTTGCTTTAAATGGGTGTAGCGTTCTTCGGCTGCCGCCATATCAAGAACTTCACTTTCTTCCACAAGTGGGCAGACCCAATAGGCCCGCGCACCACTTGTGACCGCTCGTTTGACACCGTCCGCTACTTGGCCCAAACGTTCAAGAGAGATCACTCTGGTGTCAATAGGTTTACGCCCCGGAGGTTTTTCAACGATACGCGATACATCCATATCCCCGTAAGCCGTCAGCGTTAAAGTGCGCGGTATCGGTGTCGCTGTCATCACAAGCACGTCCACACCACGGCCTTTTTTAGATAAGGCAAGGCGTTGGTGTACACCAAAACGATGTTGCTCATCAATCACAGCCAGAGCAAGGTTCTTAAAGGTGATATCATCTTGAATAATAGCGTGGGTGCCGATTAAAATATCAATCTCACCAGCCGCAAGGTCTACTAATATCGCCTCGCGGGCTTTACCCTTGTTGCGGCCCGTAAGAATTTCAATGCGAATGCCCGCAGCATCTGCAAGGGGCTTTAAGTTTGCCATATGTTGGCGACTTAAAATTTCAGTTGGCGCCAGCATTGCCGCCTGACAGCCCGCTTCTACGGCAATGAGCATAGACAATAGGGCAACAATGGTTTTTCCACTACCCACATCGCCCTGAACAAGGCGCAGCATAGATTGCGAAGACGCCATATCACTCTCAATTTCAGCCGCTGTATTTTTTTGGTCATCGGTCAATTCATAATTAAGGTTTTCAAGCACTTTAGCGCGAAACTTACCGTGGCCTTTGATGACGCGCCCCTTAACCTTGCGAGACGTTTCTCGCACAATTGCCATGGTAAGCTGACTTGCTAGCAATTCATCGTATGCCAAGCGTTCGCGAGCCTTATCATCGGCGGCTAAGTTTTCAACTGTGTGGGGGTGATGCACAGTAAACAGCGCATCATGAAAGTTTGGCCAATCTTCCCGCGCCATTAAAGCTTTATCATGCCATTCAGGCAGGGGCGGTACGCGTTTAACCGCTTCAGAAATTGCTTTGCGCAGTAACTTTGGACTAAGGCCGGCTGTCAGCGGGTAAACTGGCTCCAAAAGCGGCAATTCATCAGCTTTTGTCGGATCAACTATATAGTCTGGGTGGGTAATTTGCGGAGTACCTTGGTACTTTTCTAGCTTGCCAGATATCAAACGCTTTTCACCTTCGGGTAGCTGCTTGACGAGCCAGTCTTTACGCGGCTTAAAAAATACTAGCGACAAAAAGCCACTGTCATCGCGGCATAATACCCTATAAGGTACACGGCTATTGGGTCCGGGCTTGTGCTCGACCACTTCAAGCTCCATGGTAACGATAGAATCAACAACTGCTTCAGCAATTTTTGGACGATAACGGCGATCAATAAGCCCCGAGGGGAAATGCCACAGTAGGTCGACAAGACGTGTACCAGCCAATCGCTCAAATTGCGGGCGGCTTCTAGGGCCAACGCCAACTAGGCTCTCGATATCCCCAAAATATTTAAAAAGCACCTCTGGTCGCACAAAAATCTCCCCGATAGTCACTTGTGGTCTTCACATATAACATACCTTAGCTTATATAGCTTATGCAGTGCCGCCCGCCAACGGGCTTTTGCATTTGGAACATAATATTATGACGAACACAGCCCTTAGCCTAGAAGACCGCCGCCGCCGCTTATGTTTTAGAGGCTGGCACCGCGGCATCAAAGAAATGGATCTTATTTTTGGCAACTTTCTCGACCAACATAACGGCGAAATGAGCCTAGAAGACTGTGACTGGTTTGAAGTCTTATTTGACGAGAACGATCATGAGATTCTTGGCTGGGTAACCGGTAGCATCCCTGTGCCCGAAAAATATAATCACGAATGGATGCGTAAAATGCAGGCCTTAGACTTTTTAAACCTGAGGGCATAACATTGACTGCAGAATACACCACGCTAACTATTGCCGGAGTACCAGAAGGCTATGATGCCATCGTTCTGGCTGATATGACCCGTGCGGCCTTTAAAGACAATAAAACTCCGCTCATGCACATAGCCCGTGATGATATGCGCCTAATGGCACTTGAAAACAGCATCAGCTTTTTCGCACCGGACATCGAAATTATCAGCTTTCCGGCGTGGGACTGCCTGCCCTATGACCGCGTAGGCCCGCACGGTGATATTTTAGCCAAACGCATGACGGCACTTTCCAAACTATCTGCAGAACCCGCTAAAAAACCACGCCTGATCCTGACGACCGTCAATGCTGCCCTTCAGCGCATTCCGCCGATGGAAATGGTGAAATCAACCAGCTTTCATGCGCGTATAGGCCAAGAGATAAACATTCCCGCTCTGACAGAGTTTTTGGTGATAAATGGCTATAGCCGCGCCAGCCAAGTGATGGAGCGCGGCGAATTTGCCGTGCGGGGTGGTTTGATAGATATATTTGCCCCCGGTACAAGTGAACCCATTCGCATGGACTTTTTTGGCGACGAGCTTGATACCATTCGCCGCTTTGATCCGCTCACCCAGCGCACAACCGGCAAAGTAAACTCAGTGCACCTTCGCGCTGTCAGCGAGTTTTCCCTGAGCGAAGAAAGCATCTCTTTGTTCCGACGCAACTATAATGCAAGCTTTGGCCCTGCTGGTAGTGATGATCCACTTTACGCTGCTATTAGTGAAGGGCGTCGCCTGCAAGGTGCGGAACATTGGCTACCGCTCTTTCATGAAAGTATGGCAACCCTGTTTGACTATAGTGGTGATTGCCCGCTTACCCTTGACCAAAACTTTACTGAATCCGGACAAGAACGCTTTACAGCTATTTCAGACTATTATTCAGCACGTGTAGAAACTTTAAATAGCGAAAAAGCGATGAAACTAGCGGGTACTTACAAACCCATAAAACCTGAAACGCTTTATATAACTGAGAAAGAATGGGGTGGCATTCAATCACGCCTCGATGCGCGGCAACTCAGTCACTTCAAACAACCGGAAAGTGATAGCGTTATAAATCACGACGGTAAGGTCGGGCGCGACTTTGGCCCCGAGAGAAACCAACGAGATATCAATGTCTATGATGCGCTTTATAATCATGTCAAAGAGCTTCACAAAGCCGGCATGCGCATTATCTTTGCTAGCTACTCTGAAGGCTCTCGCGAACGCTTAAAAGGCGTACTAGCTGATCATAAAATCAGGCCGCTTGAGCTTTCAACAAGCTGGAAAGATATTCAAAATAGCGATGTTCGCATCATATCCCTAGCTGTTCTTCCTTTAGAAAAAGGCTTTGAAACTAATGATATAGCGGTAATTACCGAGCAAGATATTCTCGGTGATCGCTTGGTACGCAAATCCCGTCGCACAAAACGCGCTGATAACTTCCTGCGCGAAGCCAGCACCCTCAGTGCCGGCGACTTTGTAGTGCATGCCAGTCACGGCATTGGACGCTTTGAAGGGTTAGAGACCATTAAGGCTTTAGGCGCTGCCCACGACTGTCTACTCTTGTCTTACCAGAACAATGACAAGCTTTATGTGCCAGTGGAAAATATCGAAATTCTATCGCGCTTTGGCTCAGAGGATGCCCACGCCAATCTAGACAAACTTGGCGGTGTTGCCTGGCAGGCGAAAAAAGCAAAGCTCAAAGAACGCATTCGCGACATGGCGGATAAGCTGATAAAACTGGCGGCTGCTCGCGCCCTTAGACGCGGTGAAAAAATAACGCCGCCTGAAGGCAGCTATGATGAATTTTGCTCCCGTTTTCCATATACGGAAACCGATGACCAATTGCGTTCCATTCGCGATGTGATGAATGATTTGGCATCGGGCAACCCTATGGACCGCCTG
Organism: uncultured Alphaproteobacteria bacterium; assembly: GCA_965603115.1. GTDB lineage: Bacteria > Pseudomonadota > Alphaproteobacteria > Sphingomonadales > Kordiimonadaceae > CBFDBT01. Next base: position 3,301 of record CBFDBT010000026.1, on the reverse strand, counting down.
ATATGCGGAGATGTGGGTTTCGGGAAAACCGAAGTGGCACTTCGCGCGGCTTTTGTCACTGCTATGTCGGGCCGCCAAGTCACGCTGATTGCGCCCACAACTTTGCTCGCACGCCAACATGCTAAAACCTTCACCGAACGCTTCAAAGGCTTGCCTATCCGCATTGCACAGCTATCAAGGCTAGTCTCTCAAAAAAATGTCAAAGCCAGTAAAGAAGAAATGCGCAAAGGTACGGTTGATATTGTGATCGGCACGCACGCGCTGCTTGCCAAAGACATTGAGTTTAGAGACCTTGGCCTCTTGATTATTGATGAAGAACAGCATTTTGGGGTCGCCCATAAAGAAAAACTCAAATCACTCAGGTCCAATGTCCACGTGCTAACCCTTACCGCAACACCAATCCCCCGCACGCTGCAGCTATCCCTGTCTGGACTACGCGACTTATCCCTAATAGCCACACCGCCGGTTGATCGCTTGGCAGTGCGCACATTCACGCTGCCCTTTGACCCTGTTGTGGTGCGCGAAGCCCTGCTCCGCGAACATTACCGCGGTGGTCAGAGTTTTTATATTTGTCCTCGCGTAGCTGACCTCCAAGAAGCAGCGGACTTTTTGAAAGAATATGTGCCCGAGGTTAAGTTTATCATGGCCCACGGCCAAATGACTCCATCAACCATTGAAGATGTGATGACCGCCTTTTATGAAGGGCGCTATGACGTGCTCCTTAGCACCACAATCATTGAAAGCGGCATTGACATTCCAAGCGCCAATACAATGATCATTCACCGCGCGGATATGTTTGGATTGGCGCAGCTTTACCAGTTACGTGGCCGTGTGGGGCGCTCGAAAGTGCGGGCTTATGCCTATATGACCGTACCGCCTAACCGCATACTTAGTGAAAGCGCGACCAAGCGCCTTCAGGTCTTGCAAACTCTCGATACCTTGGGGGCTGGCTTCACCCTCGCGAGCCACGATATGGACATTCGCGGGGCCGGAAACCTACTGGGTGAAGAACAGTCGGGCCAAATTCGCGAGGTCGGCGCTGAACTTTATCAACAAATGCTGGAAGAAGCCGTCGCTGAGGCGCGCGCAGAAGATTTCGGTGAAGAAGCTTCTGATACAGGCTGGTCTCCAACCATTAATGTTGGCGCGACCGTGATGATCCCAGACAGTTATGTGCCCGACCTCAACCAACGTATGGCGCTCTACAGAAGACTGGCCGAACTCGAGACACGCGAAGATATCGATGCCTTTGCCGCTGAAATGATTGACCGCTTTGGCCCACTCCCTAGCGCTGTCAAACAGCTCTCTGCCGTGATGATCATTAAAAGTTACTGCAAAGGTGCTGGCATTGAAAAAATCGACGCAGGGCCGCGCGGCATGACGATAAGCTTTAGGAATGATCGTTTTGAAAATCCTGCAGGACTGATTGCCTTTATCTCAGACCAGAAAACCCCCGCCAAGCTCAAACCCGATCACAAATTGGTTTACCGCGCATCGATGGATAAAATTGGACAACGGCTCAAAACCGTTGCCCATGTTGCGAGAAATCTAGCGAAAATCGCTGCTGGATAAGACATGCAAAAGCCGTCATGCTGAACTTGTTTCAGTATCCCCTTTGAACATGTTGGCTATACAAGGAGACCCTGAAATAAATTCAGGGTGACAATTTTAGAGCTATCTCTGCATATCCTGTGCAGGCTTGTGGGGATAATGGATTGCGGGTCAAGCCCGCAATGACGATAAAGAAAAGAACACCCTCACCTATCGCTCCGCAATATGTCGCAGAGAAGATTTAAATTCATCTCGTTGAGACGAGCTTCATTAAATTCTTCTGTCTACTCATCCTCTCCCTCAAGGGCGAGGGAATAGAATTATAATGAACTACCCTCTCTACCCAGAGGGGCGAGGGAATGAGATTAGCGCTGACCTACCCCTTCTCCCTTGAGGGGAGAAGGTCGGGATGAGGGTGATATATAATTATCCGTTCGCCCTGAGCTTGTTTCAGAGTCAAGCCTGACCCCATTACAATTGCATACTCTGGCCTGCTACCGCGTCTGAAGTTGCTGTTACCTTCGCATCATCATACCATTTATTTATCCAGTCTGCATAATCACTAGACCAATCTAGGTAATAGAGTTTAACTTTATGTTTTTCCTCAATGCCTAATTCTTCAAAAGTTATTTTAATAACCTCATAGATAATTTCAGTTTCTAACGGTTCCTCGTCTATTTTAAATTCTATGTTTTTGATTGAGGTCTTATTTATTTTTCTTTTAAATCGAACATCATTTATTATTAAGAAATACGGCGTAAACTCTACAACAGGAGTATCTTGATGAAGTCTAATGTAATCATCAGCTAATCTGATAAGACCATCTACAATTCCAATTATTGCCATCATATCTACATAGGCTAGTGTATTGGGGTTTGATAACAGTAATGGGAGCAGTATCACAAAACAAACTAATACAGTCAAATGTATCAACGTTTTTCGAAGCACTTTTTTTCTCGAATATTTAATACTTAATTTTTCAACTTTTAAAGGCATTTTTCTTCCTAATGGAGTCAGGTTTTAACCTTGCACCGCCTCTTGCTTTTCTAAGGCGCTATCGATGATCTTAACCAATGTGTCAGGCGGCTGGGCGCCGCTTGCGCCTGTTGTGCCATCAAATATGAAAAAGGGCACACCCGATATACCCATTTGATGAGCAGCACTGCAGTCCTGCGTCACAATATCTTTATCGCGGTCCGTTGCGAGCAATTCTGCGATTATATCTACATCTAGCCCTGCATCCCGCGCCACATCTTTTAACACCTCATGATCACCTAAAAAGGCACCGTCGGTGAAATATTTAATCATCAAACCTTCGGCAACCGCAATTTGTTTACCATCATTATGAGCCCAACGAATAAGACGGTGAGCATCCATGGTGTTGGCAATTTGCACTTTTTTCTCAAACTCGAAATTAATGCCCAGTGCTTCTCCAACTTCCATCAAATGTTTACGCGTTTGCTGGACCTCGGGACCATCACCAAACTTTTGTTTGTAATAGGTCTCTCGATCAATACCCTCCGCAGGCGTATTAGGACTAAGCTGAAAAGGCCTTACATTTAAAGAGGTTATTGCGTCTGGACGCTCACCAAGTGCAACACCAAGCTGGCGCTCGCCAACAAAACACCAAGGGCAAACAACATCAATTATCAAATCCAATTGCATCACAAACTCCTTATTAAGACTTAACAATCAGTAGCATTGCATTAAAAAATATAAAATTCAAAAAATCTATTAATTGAGAATTAAC
>CBFDBT010000025.1:0-23210 GCA_965603115.1 uncultured Alphaproteobacteria bacterium | reverse complement strand
GGCCCGGGCATTGCGCTTAAGGGCGAGGCTCTAGGGCTTGCTATTACCACTGAATTGCCGCTGGTTATTGTTAACTGTCAGCGCGGTGGGCCATCTACCGGTTTGCCAACCAAAACCGAACAATCTGATCTTTATCAGGCAGTATATGGACGCAACGGGGATGCCCCACTTCCTGTTCTGTCAGTGCGCTCACCGAGCGATGGTTTTGAAGTGGCTATCGAAGCATGCCGCATAGCGACTAAATATATGACACCAGTTATTATTTTGACCGATGGATTTATTGCAAATGCCGCAGAGCCATGGTTGTTGCCTGATCTTGATAGTTATAAGCCTTTTCCGGTTTCGCATGTGAAGCAGCCACCAGAAGAGGGTTTTAGCCCCCTTAAACGTGATCCGGATACTCTGGCGCGTAATTGGGCTCTGCCGGGCACCAAGGGCTGTGAGCACCGCATTGGCGGCATCGAGAAAGATAGTGTAACGGGTCATATTAGTTATGATGCGGATAATCACCAGATTATGACAGATATCCGCGCCAATAAAATTGCGGGCATAGCTGCAGATATTCCTGAGCAGACTTATGAGCAGGGTGATGCAAGTGATCGCATGCTGATTATCGGATGGGGGTCAACATTTGGCCCAATATCTGAGGCGGTGAAAGGGGCTCGCAAAACTGGCCGTAAGGTAGCGCATGTCCATATACGCTATATCTCCCCGCTGCCTAGCAACCTTGCAGAAATCATGGGATCTTTTGATAGCATATTGGTGCCTGAAATGAATAAAGGCCAGTTGAAAACCCTTCTACAGGATAAAATTGGCATACGTGTTAAGCCATTAAACAAAGTTTCAGGTCAGCCGTTTAAGATTGAAGAAATTTTGGACGCTATAAAAGAAGAATGCGATGAAGTGGAGGGCTGTCATGGATGATCTTGCTCAAGAACAAAAATTAACGCTCAAAGACTTTACCAGTGATCAGGAAGTGCGCTGGTGCCCTGGTTGTGGCGACTATGCAATATTAAAATGCATGCAGCGTACGTTGCCGGACCTTGGCGTGACACGTGAGAATACGGTGTTTGTCTCGGGTATCGGTTGCTCTAGTCGTTTTCCTTATTATATGGACACCTATGGTTTTCATACAATTCATGGCCGTGCGCCTGCTATAGCAACAGGACTAAAGCTCGCTAACCCAGACCTAGATGTATGGGTCATCACAGGCGACGGTGATGGTTTGTCCATTGGTGGCAATCATATGTTGCATGTCCTGCGGCGCAATGTCGGTCTTAAAATCTTGCTGTTTAACAACAAGATATATGGCCTTACTAAAGGACAATATTCACCAACAAGTGACCCGGGTCTGAAAACACCATCGAATACTATGGGCTCAGTTGACCCTGCGCTTAATCCTTTGAGTTTTGCGCTTGGCAGTGGAGCTTCTTTTGTCGCGCGAACTATTGATACCGCTCAAAAGCATATGCCCGGTGTCTTTACCCGTGCCCATGGGCACAAAGGGACATCACTCGTTGAGATTTTGCAGAATTGCATTGTTTATAACGATGATGCATGGACAAAAGTAGCGGATAGAAAAACAGCCAGCGAAACCCAACTCCATCTAGAAAATGGAGAGCCAATGCTCTTTGGTTCTGATAGTGATAAAGGCATCATATTCAATGCTAAAACTTTTGACCTTGAGGTTGTGCTCATCGGTGAAAATGGTATTAGCAAGGATGATATTATCGTTCATGACGAAAGTAACTTGCAATTGGCAAAAATGCTGGTGGAATTAGGCAGCAAGCCTGATGAACCGGTTGCTATGGGGGTTATTTATGCTGTGGCTGGCACGCCCTATGAAGAGGCTGTTTACGAGCAGGTGAGCAGTGTAAAATCTGACCGAAAAGTTAAAGATTTACTCTACTCTGGAGAAACTTGGACGATTGATTAAGTTATTTCAATATCACAAATAATTTTTTAGCCAAGCTCGGGCATCTTCTTCATTGTCAAATAATTTAGTTGGGTATGGATTGCTTTGTAGACTAATGAATATATTTCCCATGACTTTTGATATTTTGCTTTGTGTAACCATTGCGAAGGCAGAGGTTATGCTAACGGTTTCTTCTCGCGCGCCTACTTTTGAAATTTCGCCTGATAAATTTAAAGCGGCTTCACCGAGCATGAGAACGGGCGATTTTTTATTGGGAGCAAGTTTGCGGTGAATTTCTACGCCGTGAATGATATGGCTCGGTGTTATTAAAATTGACCCGAAGTCAATTTTTATGATCCCATCATTGTCGATGGAGATTTTCGGCATTTCTGATGGATAGTCATAGATTTTAGACATAGCTCTTACTCATACTGCAAAGAGTAAGCAATACATCATCGATCTTTAATGAGTCGTTAAATAAACATAAAAAAGCTCATATAGGGCTCTTTTTTATTGGTCGATGATCTGATTTTAGAGATTATCCGTATCTTTTTTGTCGCGGTCGACGGTAAAGGCATTGAGGCCAATGATTGTATAGGTGTCTTTAACGCCCGGCACTGTCTGAACAGTGCCTGTTACAAAGCGCCCAGTTTCAGTATCAGGATCAAGAGCGAACTGGACAAGTAGATCATAATTGCCGCTAGTGGAATGAACACTGCGCACTTCATTAACTTCGTCAGCGAGATATTCTGCGACTTCATAGGTGCGACCCATATCACATTTGATCATGACAAAGAGTGTTTTCATTTTGTCTCTCCAAGAAATATTACCTAACAGCCTGTCTAGTCTGCTTTTGCATTAAGTGCAAAGATTTCTTTGCTTTTTAAAACATCATTTTTCAATGGAAAAAAGGTCTTTGTCTTTTAGGAACATTTTTGAAAGATGCTCATATACCGCGCGTATTCTGGCACTTTTATTAATATCAGCATGGGTGACAAGCCATAATTCAGATTCGCTAATGGTATAGGGTAAAACTGGAATGAGTTCGGGGTGTCGGTTTGCAGTCAGTGCAGAATGTACGCCAATACCATACCCAGCAAGTGTTGCTGAGGCTAGGGCATGACTATCATTGCTGGTAAAAACGGGCGGGGGTATCTGAATTTTCTTCGAGCCCAGTTTTTTACGAATTATTTCCAAAATTTTGGGGCCGGGGAGAACTAAGTCATGCTGGCAAATATCTTCTAGTGTATTTGGTTTGCCTTTACGATCTAAATAATCCTGTGTTGCAAATAACCCATAGTATAGGCTTCCAATTTTCTTCGCAACTAGATCAGGCTCTTGTGGGCGAAACATTCTAATGGCGATATCTGCTTCGCGGCGCAGGAGGTCGGCAGGTGCAGTATCAATCTGTATGCCAATCTGTACACCATCATAGATTTTTGTAAATTCTCTTAGGATTTGAGGTAGCCATTCTGTACCAATAATTTCTACCGAGGAAATCGTAACTAAACCAGAAAGACTGTCATCCCGTCCAGCTGCAATGCGCTCGATGGAGTCGGCTTCTTCTTTCATGCGTTCTGCGTGTTCAACCAAGCGCTCACCTGTTGGCGTTAGCTGAAGGCCGTCCACAGATCGATTAAAGAGATCTGTCTTTAAGCTTTCCTCGAGGGCTGTAAGGCGACGGCTTAGGGTTGGTTGGCTTACACCTTCCATGCGCGCAGCAGCAGATAGACTGCCATGCTCCACCATTGAGAGGAAAAATTTTAGATCGCTCCAATTAGTCATACAAAAATGTATCCCTATAATTCAAATTTAGACAATTCCATCTATTTATGAATACCACTATCTTATGTCTGACACAACAACCAACTAGAAAATTGGAGATAAAAAATGCAAAAGACAGTAGCGATGATAGGTGTGACTATAGGTTTGTTAAGTGGTGCCACGCAGGCATCTCTGGCAACACAAGAAATTGTTTTTAACCAAAACCAATTTGTAAAAATAGGTAATGAGGCGCTGGTAAAGGGTAAATTTGAGAGGGCATCCAAGTTTTTGCGGTTAGCCGTCAAGTCCAACCTCTCAAAGGCTGTGATGGTAAATACGCTCAATAATTTATGCGCGGCAGATTATTTGCAGGATAAATTAGAATTGGCAAAAGAGTCTTGTGACAAGGCGATAAAGATGGATCGCAGCTCATGGAGACCTTATGTGATCCGGGGGCATATTCATGCTAATCAAGGCAGCATTGACCTTGCTAAGTTAGATTACAACAAAGCCCAGAAAATTAACCCTGGTGAGAAAATTTCAAAACGCTTTCTGGCCAAGCTTGAAACTGAGAACAGCATAAAGTTGGCACAAAACGATCAGTAGTGACTGACACAGCTGAGGAAATATCAAAGCCGCTAATTTGGGCGGCTTTGTTTTATATAATGTTCAGAGGAATTTTTAGATAACTGGTACCATTATCTTCCGACTGAGGTAGATCTCCAGCACGAATATTGACCTGAATTGAAGGCAGTAACAGTTTTGGGGGTTTTAAGTCTTTATCACGCATTTCACGGCGTTGGACAAAATCAACTTCTTTAGCACCGGCGCCGATATGGATGTTTTTACTTTTTTGTTCTTCAACTGTAGATTCCCAAGCAAAACCTCTGCCTTCGCCTCCGTAATCATGACCAGTGAATAGGCGGGTCTCGCTACTGAGGGAAAAAATTTTTTGAATAGATTGATAAAGAGTTGCGGCATCCCCACCGGGGAAGTCGCAGCGAGCCGTTCCAAAGTCAGGCATGAAAAGTGTGTCTCCGACAAAGACAGCATCGCCAATATGATAGGAGACACAGGCAGGTGTGTGACCAGGAGTATGCATAACATCAATCTGTAGCTCACCAGCTATGAGGCTTTCACCATCATTTAATAGCCTATCAAACTGTGATCCATCAGGCTTGAACTCATTCCCTATATTATAAAGGTCCATAAATATTTTTTGTGTATCGGTGATATGGGTGCCAATTGCAACCTTGCCGCCAAGGGCTGACTTCAAATAGGGTGCAGCCGTAAGGTGGTCAGCGTGGGCATGGGTTTCAAAAATATAGTCAATTGTCAAACCAAGCGCTTTGCTTCTAGCAATGATGAGGTCTGCCCCCTCAGTCGTTGTGCGTCCAGCATCGACAAAAAAGTTTAAAACAGGATCAATGATAACGCCATGACCACCTTTTAGATCATAAACCAGATACGTTACAGTGTTAGTCTCTTTGTCAAAAAAGGCTTCTACTATTGCTGGCTTCGTCACGGGCTATCCCTTCTAATTTTTTCTTGCAGTAGTTGAGGATATATGTATATATGAATTATTGAATATGAGAAAGAAAAAAATGCAACATAGCCCAAATGTAAACGATGAATCTTTTTCGATTATGACAGCAGCAGCGGGAGAGGCATCACTGTTGCTCAAATCCCTTAGCCATGAAGGCAGGCTTTTACTCTTGTGTCAGTTGGCAGAAGGCGAAAGGTCAGTAGGTGAACTTACCGAGGCTTTGGGGCTGCGCCAAGCGAGTATATCACAGCAATTGGCGCGTCTAAGAGCTGAAGGCCTAGTGACAACTCGAAAAGAAGGCCAGAGTGTTTTTTATCGACTAGATAATGAGCGTGCTCGTAAAGTCATTGAGTTAATCCACAGTTTTTACTGCCCAATCTAATCTTCTTACACTTCAGTTGATATTAAACACGCATAAAGCTTGTTTTTTATGGTTTCTGCATCATATGGTCATAGGAGTGGCTGTGGAGCCGAAATCTATGCAAGATAAAAGGAGAGATACGTGGCGAAAGGAATTGTTGGGGTTAGTTTGGCATTTATGTCTATGCTTTTCGCTTTTGGTCTTCAGGCCCAAGATCAATTAAACATCGAATTAAAGCCTTGTTTTATTGATAGAGTTTCTGAAAAATCTAAGTGCGCTACTGTTAAAATGCCACTTGATCATCGTGGGGCTGTTAGCGGAGACATTGATGTTTTTGTCGCAGTAGTGCCAGCACTTAGTAGTCAGATATTAGATGATCCACTTGTGATATTTTCCGGTGGGCCAGGGCAAGCAAACAGTGAAATGGGGGCCTTGGTCAGGATGGCTTTCAAATCGATTCGAGAGCACAGAGAAATTATTCTGATTGATCAAAGAGGAACCGGAAAATCTACGCCTCTTCGATGCGCAGAGGAAGATGAAAGTGTTTATTCGCCTTCTAAGCATAGCATGGCCGTTCAATCATGCCGAGATGATTTTGATTTTGCTGTTGAATATTTTACCATGGAAAATGTTATCGCGGACACTCACTCTATTTTAGAGAGGCTCGGCTATAATAAGGTGAACCTTTGGGGAGTGTCATGGGGAACCCGCACGGCAGTTCATTATTTAAGGCGCTATCCTGCTCATGTGCGTTCTGTCATAGTGGATGGTGTATTACCACCTGATATTGGCATTTTTGAAACCGCTCCCAAGAGCGCAACACGTGCACTCAATAAATTGTTTGAAGCCTGTAAGCTGGATGAGGTATGCACAAAAGCTTATGGAGATATTGAGGGCATTATTGATGAATTAGTAGGCAAGGCCAGCAAGGGAACACTCAGATATGTAGGTGCAAACCCTGTAACTGGCGAGCAAATGTCGCAAGCCATAAGTTTAATGACTTTGGTTCAGAATATTCGCGGTATACTTTACACCCCTCAGAAAGCGACCATGTTACCTATGGCTCTGTTTAAACTTAACCGTGGAGATGGCCGCGCCTTTATGGCGCTCACTTCAGAAGGTGCGATGATGAGTAAGAGCTTATATCTGGGCTCAACTCTATCCCTTTTATGTGGAGAAGAGGTGTCTCGTATTACGGCAGAGGATGCTAAAAAAATTGGATCAGGTCAGCTAACTCAAGACACCTACTATCAATATTGGAGAGCGGCTTGCAAGGGATGGTCGTCGTTGTCTGGTGATGATGATATTCACACACCTCTAGTAAGCGATGTTCCTATGATGATCCTTTCTGGAGAGTTAGATCCTATTACTCCGCCATCAATGGGAGACCATCTGGCGAAATCGTTTAAAAACAGTCGTCATCTTGTCGTTCGTGGTGTTGGACATAATGTGAGCTATCAAGGCTGCATCCCTAAAATACTCGGTAAATTCCTCAAAGAACTGGATACAAATGCTATTGAGGTTGAATGTTTGGATAAGATGAAGCGTCCAGCTTTTTCTGCGCCTCTGGTCTCGATGAAAACAGGAGATGACAGATGATCCTTGTTGAAAATATTAAAAAGTCGTTTGGTAAAGTTCTTGCGGTTGATCATGCCTCTTTTAAAGCTGAAAATGGATCGATCACAACGCTTCTTGGTGCCAATGGCTCTGGTAAAACGACTACCTTTCGAGCCATCACAGGTCTTCTTCACCCCCAAGAGGGCAAGGTAATAATAGACGGTGTTCACGTAGAGGATGACCCCGTAACGGCTCAAAAAAGTCTTGGCGTATTTCCAGATAAATTTGGTTTGTATGAGCGATTGACTACTAGGGAACATCTTATTTATTTTGCTGAATTGCACGGTCTATACGGGTCCTTGTTGGACAAGGCCATAGATGAGGTAGTCGAGCTATTACATATGCAGGATATATTAGACCGTCGCACCAAAGGCTTTAGCCAGGGACAAAGAATGAAAGTAGCTCTATCTAGGTCCTTGATGCATAAGCCGAAAAATTTTGTCCTTGATGAGCCAACCCGCGGCTTAGATGTAACGAGTGTGCGCATGGTGAGGGACCTTCTGTTAGACCTTAAAGCCAAAGGGCACTGTATATTGATGTCCTCTCATGTCATGGCTGAAGTAGAGATATTGTCTGACCATATTGTGATGATGGCCGAAGGCCGCATTGTTGCTGAGGGGACGTCCAAGGCATTGGTAGCCCATTCAGGTGAAAAAACGCTTGAGGATGCTTTTGTTGCCCTCACTGCGTTAGATGAGGGAGAAAGCTTATGATGTCTCAGATTAAAAGTGTGTTTAAGAAGGAGTGGAAAGATAGTTGGCGAGACCACCGTGCGCTCTTGGCCATTCTCGCTTTTGCGCTTCTTAGCCCTACGATGATGGCAGGGGTTTTATGGATGGTAGCCGACAAGGTTAAAGACGCTGAGTTGCCTGTGATTTCCATAGTAGGGTCTGAGTTTGCGCCGGACATAGTCACACATCTTGAGAATAGGGGTTTTACCGTCAATTTAGATAAAGAGGTAACCTTAAAGGGTAATTTGCCCACCACGACGCAAGGCGCTCAAGCGCTTGTGGTATTAGACCAAGACTTTGCCGATAATTATCAAGCTCGCATGCCTGCAAAAATTTATGTTTATGCGGATATGGGAAAAGATGTGCAGCGCATTGCAGTTAAAGCGTTAGAATATGCTCTAAGAGGGTATGGGCAAGTAGTGGCAGAAAGCCGTTTAGTCGAACATGGTGTTTCTCCGATGATTACAATTCCTTTTGTTGTGAACAAATTTGATCTGTCGGCTTCTGGCGCTAAGGCAAAAAGTATGGCTTATATGTTCCTGATGCTGTTTTTGATGGCACCTTTTTATGGCAGTATGAGCATTGCGCTTGATACAATGGCCGGCGAGCGTGAGCGGGATAGTTTGCAGCCACTTTTGGCGCAACCCGTTCAGGCCTTTGCTCTGGCAACAGGAAAATGGCTAGTCGCAGCATTTTTTGGCTTTCTTTGCACATTAATAGTCACAGTTTGTTGTAGTATAGTGCTGGCCAGTTCGCAGTTGGCAAGCCTCGGGATAAGGCTTGTGCTAGACCCTTATGTGGTAACAGGTATTTTACTCTCCTTGATGCCTTTAGTGCTTATGGTAGCAGCATTGCAGATGTATGTTTCTTTGCGGGCAAAAAGCTTTAAAGAAGGTCAGATGTATTTGGGTATGCTGGTGCTGGTACCGATGATGTTTCTTGCCTTTACGACTTTCGCCAATGATGGTGTCAAAGGCTGGCTTACCAACTTGCCAATTTTTGCGGATCAAAATACAATCAGCCAATTGTTAGCCACTGGCACATTTGACTTTGCGATATCAGCGCCTGGAATGTTTTTTAATTTGTTGGCTGCGGGTATTATGGTCGTTCTTACCGCACGACATTTGGGTAGTGAATCCCTTCTAGATGAAGGGTAAGGGTTTTAGTCAAACTCCTGCCTTATAAGTGAGCGAATGGCGGCCTTTGCTGGATGCAGACATTTTAATATGTCGGCTTCAACAGGTAAAGGAGTGCCAGCGATCATCGAGGCGATGACTTCACCCGCGAGTGGCCCGTGTTGAAAGCCTTTGCTGCCCATACCCGTAATGGCATACAGGCCTTTAATATAGGGCGGCTCGGCCTTGATTTTCTGTAAGCTATCTTTTGATAGGGGTTTAAAGACCCTCATATAATCTTCCCAATCAGGCACAGGGCCCGCAAAGGGCAGGCTATCAAAGGTTCGCGCACGCATACCTATCCATGTTTCTGGTGACGTAATCTTGGGTGCTGTCGCGCCATCAATGCCTTTGATATATTGATGTAGAATATGCTGATAATCTTTATCGCTGGCGACCTTCCATTTAGGATCATTAAAAGCCCAATGAGCAAAGGTAGAGCCCAAAAGCCGCATCGTCTTGCCATTATGATCAAATGTAGGGCTGAGATAGCCGCCAAAGCTGAGCGTCTTTTTGTTGGGCTGATCGAGTTTTTGGTCTTCTATCAGGCAGACCTGACCACGGTTAGCACGAAGGGGCACGCCGGACAGTTCCAAGAAGCTCTGGCTATTGAGGCCTGCTGCAATGACCACTGTGTCGGCTTTTAATATTGCTCCGTCACTTAATGTTATTTTCCAGCCGCTGTCACATTGCTTTAAATGTGAGGCATGGCCCTCAATGCATTCAACATCATTGCTAAGTAGAGCAAGCAATTCTTTGCTTTTTATCGTGCCGCTGCGATCAAGAGCTAAATGATCGTCGCGCCACTCTATCCAGTCAGGGCTCCAATTTAAATATTTTGCAAGGGAGCGATGGCGCTCAGCCCCAGCAGGAGATTTGCTGTGCAGCTCTAGACCTTTTGGTTTAAGCATAGTCTGTTGATACTCAGAGCGGCTAAGTATATGACTAAAGCTATTGCTGATAAAGCGTGCACGAGGTGTTGCTTCCTTGAGTAAATGGGGGGAGAGGATGGCAACTGGCACTTCAGAAGCTTTATCAAATGTAGGAGTATCTAATATTCTGACCTTTTGCCCTAGGCGTTTTAGTGCTGACGCTACGCTGATGCCCGCGATACCTGCGCCGATCACAAGCGTTGATCCGGGCGTTTTTTGTGGTGGGGCTGTCCAGTCGCTACCTTGCCACGAAGGGCCATCATCGCTGCCGTGATAAATCCCGACAAGGCGCTCACGCTTTTTGCCATAGCCGGGCGTTTTTTCCATATCAAAACCGACAGCTTGCAGACCTCTTTTTACAAAGCCTGCAGCGGTAAAGGTTGCTAGGCGGCAGGCTGGTTTGGCCGTTCGGGCAATATGTGTAAAAACTGTATCATTCCACATATCAGGGTTGCTGGCAGGGCTAAACCCGTCAAGATACCATGCATCAATTGAGGCCTGTAGCTGGCTCAATTGTTTTTTGGCGTCTCCAAATAGCAAGAGTAATGCGATCTTGCCGCTATCGAACAGGCGCAAATGATAACCGGATGCGGCAGGTGGCCAGCTTGACTGAAGCTCATGTGCCATCTCGGACAATTCAGGAAACGCCTGATGGGCAAGCGTCAGAGCCTCCAGATCAAAAGGATGACCTTCTACTGAAATATAGGTGAGATTGCCGGGGGACCCCAGTTGTCTCCACCGCTGCCAAGTTAACAAAAAATTGAGGCCAGTGCCAAAACCGGTTTCTGCTATTGTTACATGGGTTTGTTCTTGCCATAAGCTATCAAGATCAACACCATCCAGAAAAGTTGTTGTGGATTCAGCCACAGCGTCTTGTTTAGAAAAATAAATATCGTCGTAAGTCGAGGAAACGGGGCTACCGTCTTGCCAGTTGACCGCATCTTTGTTTATGGATGAAAATTTATAACTCATACTGCCCTTCAATAGTTTGAATTTTGTTTATTATCCAGCAGAAATTATGAATTATAGTTGATATCTGGAACAGTTTCCTTCCATATAGACAGAAGAATAGATTAGAAATTTTGAAAGTGTAGATCACATGTTATACGGGTTAGGAACTATCAGTCCCAAAATTGACGCAGATACTGTTTTTGTTGCTCCCACCGCCGCGGTTATAGGGAACTGTGAACTGGAATATAATTCCAGTATCTGGTTCCAGGCTGTTTTGCGCGGGGATAATGAGCTAATAAAGGTTGGTGCCCAGTCCAATGTTCAAGATGGTTCGGTGCTGCATACTGATGTTGGCGCCCCGCTTACAATTGGTAGCGGAGTGACAGTAGGCCATAAAGCGATGCTGCACGGCTGCACGATCGGCGACGATAGCTTGATAGGTATGGGCGCGACGATATTAAACCATGCGCGCATTGGCACGCACTGTTTGGTTGGTGCTAATTCGTTGGTAACGGAAGGCAAAACATTTCCCGATGGTGTGTTGATCGTAGGCTCACCCGCATCGGTCAAAAGAGAGTTATCTCCAGAAGAAATAGACCTTATTAAAATGTCAGCCGCACATTATGTTGAAAATGCAAAACGCTTTAAAGAGAATTTAAAAGCTATTTAAGAGGCAAAATGATCCTAAAATCACAGCGAGACCTATTTGATATCCCCCGCGATACCATATATTTTAATGCAGCCTATATGACGCCTGCCACAAAGCGTATGGAAGAAATTGGCAAGACAACCTTTGAAAGCCTTAAGCACCCATGGAATTTTAGTCCAGTAGACTTTTTCACCCTGACAGAAGAAACACGCTCGGTGGCGGGAGATCTGCTTGGCGTGAGTGCCGAAACACTCGCTTTTGTCCCATCCGCCAGTTATGGTATCGCTACGGCAGCCCGAAATATTACAGTTAATAAAGGTGAGGTCATTCTGCTGCTAGAAGGCCAGTTCCCATCCAATGTATATGAGTGGCAAGAGATGGCCCATGACAGAAGTGCAGAAATTTTAACCGTTAAAGAGCCAATAGATCATGATTGGACAACTGCTATATTGGAGTGCTTGCAAAGGGTGGGGGAGCGTTTGGCTCTAGCCGCCTTACCAAATGTGCATTGGTCCAATGGCGCATTAATTGATCTTGAAAAAATTGTACCTTTAGTGCGGGCAAATGGTGCAGCTTTGGTGCTTGATTTAACCCAGTCGCTTGGTGCCATGAAAACTAACCTTAGTCTCATTGATCCAGATTTTGCTGTCACTGCTTGTTACAAGTGGCTTTTTGGCCCCTATAGCACGGGGCTTTTGTATGTTGCCCCACGCCACCATGAAGGTCAGCCCCTTGAAAAAAACTGGATTGTTCGAGCAGGGAGTGAGGACTTTACGCGCTTGGTGAATTATCAGGATGAGTATCAGCACGGTGCTCGACGGTTTGACGTGGGTGAGCGGTCTAATTTTACTCTTATGCCGCTTCTACAAGAGGCTTTTAGGCAAATTGGTGAATGGGGTATCGAGAATATTGCTGAGACATTGAACGATATTAATTGCCAACTGTCACAAATTTGCTGTGATGCCGGTTTTAAGCCAATACCTGATCAATTTCGTGGACCTCACATGCTGGGTGTTGATGTAGGGTTAGAAAAGGGTGAAATTCTCATGATCCGCCTTAAAGATGCCGGTGTGTCAGCTAGCCTTCGCGGTTCAATGCTAAGGATAGCGCCCCATCTTTGGGTTGATGACTATGATATTGAACAATTCAAGAAACTTATCTCATCCCTATAAAATACCGGCGCATTGTGGCTTTCTCGCATTGTGCCAATATCATCTGATAAATCTATATGTCCTAAAATGATACAATCGTCCATAATGTGGACAGTTGTTAATTTTTTAACCTGTTTCATTTTGAAACAACTATTAGAAATATATTCCTAACTCATTGAAATCATTTACGTAAAAATACTGGCACGCCATCTGCAAAGTTAAGGTTGTTCTCACTAATTCTTGCCTGAGATTTGTGAGAACGTTCGAAACTTAGAGCGATGCCGCTGATCTTGCCTGAGATTTGGTGTCCCTCAATTAGAATTTAGTTTTGAGTATGGTGTCTGAGTCTTGCCTGAGGGTCAGACACCAATTATTTAAATTTAGTTTTGAGTATGGTGTTTACACCAAATGTTGCATTTATTTAGTTTTGAGTAAAATGCTCGCCATCTTCGGATTGCGGGCATTTAATTTTTTTGCTCCATTTTCTTTTTTGATTAGTTCTATAATTATCTATATAAGATTGCCAAGGGGGAATTCCAGTGGCGCGCCGACTTATCTATCAATCAATATTTATTCATCTATTTTACTGGATATCCCGTGTTCTCCTTATGATTATGGGCTATCGGTTTGTCGGTACGTTGCCGACTGAAAAGAGATTGCTAGCGATTGCGGCGCCTCACACAAGCAATTGGGACTTTCCTATATTTATAGCGATGGTTTTTACGCAAAGGCTTGAGCCTAGGTTTTTAGGCAAGGACACACTTTTTAAAGGTCTCTTGGGCCCGCTTATGTATTGGCTTGGTGGATTTCCCGTTGAGCGCTCGGGCTTGCGAGCCAAAGACGCTATAGATAAGGCTCTAGAGCTTTATAAAACCAACGACGAATTGCTGCTTGGTCTAGCTCCGGAGGGGACACGCTCGAAAGTTACGAAGTGGAAAACGGGTTTTTATCGAATAGCGGTTGAAGCTGAAGTTCCTATTTTACTGGCGTATCTTGACGCTGAGAAAAAGGTGGTGGGTCTGCGGGACGAGCTTTTTTACCCAACAGGGGATATGGAAGCTGACATGGCTGAAATTCAAGCCTTTTACGCCGATAAGGTGGGTGTAAACCCCGAAAATATGATCGGGTCTGACTAGTCCTATCCATCCATTTATTAGTCTTTAATAATTCTATCCATGTTCAGGATTCCATTTGGATCTAATGCTTTTTTAATTGCGCGCATTGCGGCAAGTTCAGCAGGTTTTTTGCGCTTTTCGAGCTCATCTATCTTGAGTTTTCCAATACCATGCTCGGCTGATATGCTGCCGCCTAGTTCCACCACTACATCATGCACGGCTTCGTTAAAGGCGTCTTCAAGGGCCATAAACTGGTCTGCGCTCATATCCAAAGGTTGGCTGAGATTGTAGTGCAGATTGCCGTCACCAAGATGGCCAAAGGGCATTGGGCGCACGGTAGGGCAGATGATTTTAATCGCTGCATCCGCTCGTGTGAGAAAGGTATCAATTTTGCTGATGGGTACCGATATATCGTGTTTTATCGAGGCGCTTTCAAGCTTTTGCGCTTCTGACATTGTCTCGCGCAGATGCCAAAGGGCCTCGGCTTGGCGCTCATTTTGGGCAAGTGTGCCATCAATGATGAGAGTGTTTTCAAATTGCAGGGCCAGCCAATTTTCCAGGCGCTCTAAAAAATGATTATCTGTAGCTGTGAGGCCAAACTCGATTAATACAAACCAATTTGGCTGGCTTGGGAAGGGGGCGGACGTGCCGTTAATATGCTTGAGAACAATTTCGATGCCACTGTTTGGTATAAGTTCGAAAGCAGAGAGTTGGTCGCCTGCAAAGACTTTGGCTTCTTGCAAAAGGGTGGTTGCCTGCATAGGGTTTTCTACGCCAACCATTAGTACAAAGCGTTGTTTGATGGTGGGGTAGAGCTTAAAAGTAGCGCGAGTGACAATACCAAGCGTGCCTTCAGCGCCGATGAGGAGTTGAGATAGGTCGTAGCCTGTATTGTCTTTCCTCAATCCAGATAGGTCGCTGATAATTTCACTTGTTGGCAACACAGCCTCTAGCCCAAGTGTAAGGTCGCGCGTGGTGCCATAGCGCAAGACATGCACGCCGCCTGCGTTTGTTGAGACAATACCGCCCACCGTACAGCTGCCCTCGCTCGCCAGTGAGAGTGGAAACAAGCGATCATGATCCTGTGCAGCATCTTGCAATTGTGTGACAGTCACACCAGCGTCAGCGGTAATAGTATTGTTGATGGGGTCAACGCTAATGTCTTTATTAAATCGCTTTAGACTGAGTAAAACTTCATCCCCGCTTTCATCGGGCAGACCGCCATTAACCAGACCAGTGTTGCCGCCTTGGGGTACAATTTTGCAGCCATGTTTGTTGCAGATTTTCAGGATGTTTGAAATTTCCATGCTGCTTGATGGTTTGAGCAATATGGGTGTGTGACCATGCCAGCGACCGCGCCATTCCTCTAAGTGCGGCTCAAGTTCATGGGCATCCATGCTCCAGCCTTTGGAACCAACGGCAGTCTTTAGCTTATCTAGAATTTCATTAGTGATTGTTGTCATAAATTCCTCGGAGCCGCGGCGCGGTCTAGTCTATCATTAATGGCTATGCCGATGTCATGCTTTGGAATAGGGGCTATAGCAATGGTGTCAGCGCCGGTTTTGTCAGCTTCGCGCAGTGCTTTAAAGAGATTGCTCGCGGCTTCTATTAAATCGCCTGTTTCACTGAGGGAAGCGTCACCCTTAATGTCGCCAAAGCCAATGAAATAGTCCCCAGCATTTTTGCTTGTAGCATTTAAGCGTACTTTAGCATTAGGGGCATAGTGGCTACTAAGCTGCCCCGGCGCTGTTATTGTGCTTTCAGGCGAAGCTATGAAATTTCTCACTTTTGTGGAAGACGCTTTTTCCAGCATGTCTTTGGTAACGCTTCCGGGGCGTAAGATAATAATATCAGCACCCTCAAATGTGATGATGGTCGATTCTATACCGCGCAAACAGTCACCGCCATCAAGGATCATGTCAACGCTGGAGCTTAGCCCCTCTGCGACATGGGCTTCAGTGGTCGGGCTTATTTTGCCAGATCGGTTTGCGCTGGGTGCGGCAATGGGTCGGCCTAACTTTTCTATAAGATCATGGGTGAGGCTGTGGTCTGGCATGCGGACAGCCAGTGTATCGAGATCCGCACTAACAAGGTCAGAAACGGCGCAATGGTCTAGCTTTGGCAATACGAATGTGAGAGGACCAGGCCAAAATTCCTCCATCAAGGTGGTAGCAAGCGGTGAAATTTCCACTAGTTTTCCAGCCATAGCCATATCACAGACATGACAGATGAGCGGGTTGAATGCTGGGCGTTTTTTTGCTTGGAATATTCTGGCAACGGCTTCAGAATTAGTTGCGTCAGCCGCTAGGCCATAAACGGTCTCTGTTGGAACTGCTACCAAGCCACCCCTCTTGAGTATATCAACCGCTTTTTCTATTTCAGTACCTGACATTCGCGTCAATATCCTTTTAGTCGACCTAGAGTCAAATTAGTTGAAATTTATGAGCTTTAGATGCTATCTGATAACCTATTGCCCAAGTGATTAGTATATTGCCCCGATAACAAAAGCTAGAAAGTAATACGATTATGACTGATTATCATGCCCCCCTTGATGATATATTGTTTAATTTAGAGAGTGAGGCCGAGCTTGGCAGCTGGACAAGCTACCCTGCATTTCAAGAAGCGAGTGAAGACCTTGTAGCCGCTATTTTAGAAGAAGCAGGCAAGCTCACTGGCGAGCTTATCGCGCCGACAAACAGGATTGCTGACCTTAATGAACCTAAGCTTGAAAATAATGTGGTCACTGTTCCTGACGAAATAGCAGACGTGATGAAAGCCTACGTTGAAGGTGGCTGGCAAACGCTGCAGTGGCCTGAGGAATTTGGCGGACAAGGGCTTCCCCAAAGCCTCGCTTTTGTTTTTCAAGAAATGTTGTCGTCCGCCAATATGGCATTTAGCTTAAATTCTATGCTGTCTATGGGGGCTATGGATGCAATTTTTGCGCATGGTTCGGACGAAATAAAATCAAAATACCTACCAAAAATGGTCACGGGGGAATGGTGTGGTTCAATGAACTTAACCGAACCGCAAGCTGGTAGTGATGTTGGTGCGCTGACAGCCAAGGCTGAAATGATGCCTGATGGTAGCTACCGTATTAAAGGTCAAAAAATCTTCATTACATGGGGTGATCATGAACTTAGCGAGAATATTATTCACTTGGTTCTCGCTAGATTACCGGACGCACCTAAAGGCACAAAAGGTATTTCGCTTTTCATAGTACCA
This sequence comes from uncultured Alphaproteobacteria bacterium, assembly GCA_965603115.1. Lineage (GTDB taxonomy): Bacteria > Pseudomonadota > Alphaproteobacteria > Sphingomonadales > Kordiimonadaceae > CBFDBT01. The sequence goes on along the minus strand of CBFDBT010000025.1, from coordinate 6,081 downwards.
AAATATCTGGTTGAAGATGATGGCACTATTGGCGCTCGAAATGATGTAAAATGTGTCAGTTTAGAGGAAAAATTAGGCATCCATGGAAGCCCGACCTGTGTGATGTCCTTTGGCGATGATGATAGCTGTGTTGGTTATCTCTGCGGCGAGGAAAATAGAGGCATGGCGAGCATGTTCACCATGATGAATAATGCCCGTCTCGGCGTTGGTCAGCAAGGCATGGCTGTAGGTGAAAGGGCTTATCAGGCGTCAGTAGCGTATGCGACAGACCGAGTTCAGTCTCCGGCCATTGATGCTCCCTCAAATGAATCGGTGACCATTGTTCATCACGCTGATGTGCGCAGAATGCTAATGACGCAACGCGCTTATGTTCAGGCTGCGCGTGCTATTCAGATGAGAAATATTTGGGCGCTAGATAGAGCGCATGTTGCCAAAAGCGAAGATGATCGCAGAGCCGCTAAAGCTGAAGCTGATCTTTTAACACCAATGTCAAAATCATTTGGTACAGAGATTGGCTGCGACGTTGCTTCCCTTGCCGTACAGGTTTGCGGAGGCATGGGTTACATAGAAGAGACTGGTGTGGCTCAATATTACCGCGATGTGCGAATAACGCCTATCTATGAAGGCACCAACGGTATTCAGGCGCTTGACCTTGTCGGGCGCAAGCTCAATATGGATGGTGGCAAGCATTGGCGGGCTTTAATCGCTGAAATGAAAGCTTGGACACAGTCCACGTCCATGACTGATGCTTTGCCTGTTGCTCAGTTGCTGACTGCTATTGAATGCCTAGAAGACGCTTCGGAATATCTTTTTGCTTTAGGGCACGAGAAAATTCGGGATGTCGCTGGGGCTGCTACGCCCTTTCAGCGTTTGTTTTCAGTTGTACTTGGCGGCTATTTACTGGCTAAACAAGCAGGGCTTGCGGCTCAAAAGATATCTGATGGCGAAGGCAACTCAGAATTTATGCAGGCAAAGATCGCCACTGCCAATTTTTATCTGGAACAGTTGCTGCCCGAGGTCTATGGTCAGACCGGTCCCATTAAAGCAAGCTCTGATAGCTTGTTTGCTATTAACGAAAATATGTTAGCGAGTTAAGCATGACCCCCCATGTCAAACCTACTTTAGATTATCCCCATGAGGCCCCGCCAGCTACCGGTTACAGAGAAGTAAGCGAAGGTGTTCGCTGGATACGCCTTCCTCTGCCATGGAGCTTGGATCACATCAATCTGTATCTGATACGTGATGGTGCTGGCTGGACGCTGGTGGATACGGGTGTGCAGGGCCAAACATGCAGGGCTGAGTGGAAAACACTTTTTGATACAGCCTTAGATGGCTTGCCGATTGTGCGCATTTTTGTCACCCATATGCATCCGGATCATTACGGTCTCGCTGGCTGGCTGGCGGAGACCTTTGATTGCCCGATCTATATGAGTAAAGGTGAGCATGATTTGGGTAAATATTTGCTTGATCGCTCTGAAAAAGAAGTACCTGAATATTATGTGAACCATTTTCTAAAGGCTGGTGTGAATGCAGAATTTGCCCCTATGATACGCGCCTCTGGATTTAATAATTATGCCAAAGGGGTCTCTATCCCGCCTGAGGGCTATGAGCGCCTTGAAGATGGGCAAATTCACGAGATAGGCGGGCGTCGCTGGCAAATCATTGTTGGAAATGGCCATTCTCCAGAACATGCTTGCCTTTTTTGCCTTGATGAACCTTTATTGATATCTGGTGATCAGGTATTGCCAAGAATTTCATCAAATGTATCGGTGCATGCCCGAGATCCGGAAGATGAGCTAACGGGAGCCATAACCCATGACAATCCGCTGGCGCAGTGGATGGCAAGTCTTGATCGGTTTCTCGATATTCCCGGTGACCCTTTGGTGCTGCCAGCGCATGGATTAGCCTTTCGCTCATTATATCCACGATTAAAGTCACAAAAACTTCGCCATACCGAGCAACTCCATTTGTTGATGGAGCGATGCAGGGAACCTCGCACGGTGATTGGAACCTTTACCGCTCTCTACAACAGACGCTTAGAGGGCATGGACTTTATGATGGCGATAGGCGAATCGTTTGCTCATTTGCATTTGCTGGAAAGCGTTGGGGCTATGAATCGTAGCCTAAGTGACGGAAAACTGATTTTTGAGACATCGAGTGATAAATCGGCTGAAGAATTGGTGGAAAGTGCGCTCGCGCTACCAGGAATACGTCTTCCTAAACTTGATTTTTTGTAAATTGTTGGATTTTTTTGTGAATAGGCTTGGTCTTGCTATATGTCAGGACTATAAACGTATACGTTTAAAAGTAGGAATTAGGCATGGTATCTAAAGAGCAAAATAACGAAGACATTGCAGGACTGAGCTTTGAACAGGCTCTGTCCGAGTTGGATGGTATTGTTGAAAAACTTGAAGCTGGTGATGTGTCTCTTGAAGACTCTATTAATATTTATACACGTGGAAGCGCTCTCAAATTACATTGTGAAAACAAGCTCAAAGATGCACAGGCCAAAATTGAGAAAATTACATTAAGTGATAAAGGTGCTCCTGCGGGGACCGAGCCTTTAGATGCTGAGTAAAGGTCGAATACATGCAGTTTAATGGCCCTCTTATGGTTGCTTTAAAAGCCACATCTGATGCGGTAGAGCGTGTTCTGGACCCTTTATTGAAAGTGCCGGGAGGACCTGAAGGTAAAGTTGTCGAGGCCATGCGCTATGCTATGTTTTCTGGTGGTAAGCGGTTGCGGCCTTTTTTGGTTATTGCCAGCAGTGAATTATTTGATGTTAGAAAAGCCCAAGCCCTTCGCGTTGCCGCCGCTATAGAATGTGTGCATTGTTACTCTCTTATCCATGATGATTTACCCGCTATGGATGATGATGATATGCGCCGCGGGAAACCGACAACACATAATGAATATGATGAAGCGACAGCTATTTTGGCTGGGGACGCCCTGTTATCGCTCGCTTTTGAAATTTTATGTGATGAAGCAACGCACCCAGATGCCGCTGTGCGGGTGGCTCTCATTCAGCTTTTGGCGCAGTCCTCTGGTCACCAAGGTATGGTTGGCGGTCAAATGATAGATTTAAGCGCCGAGGAGCATGATTTGGGCGAAAGTGATATTTATCGCCTGCAACGTATGAAAACGGGCGCTCTGATAAGCTTTTCGGCCGAAGCGGGTTGTATCTTGGCAGGTGTTAGTAAAAAGGATCGCCAGTCCTTGCATGGCTATGCCCATGATTTGGGGCTTGCTTTCCAAATCGCTGATGATCTTCTCGATATTGAAGGTTTGGAAGATGAAGTTGGTAAAGCGGTTGGTAAGGATGAATCTGCAGGCAAGGCAACCATAGTTAGCCTGATGGGGCTTGACCAAGCGCGAAATCAAGCGCAAATTCTAGCGGATCAAGCAATAGAACATCTTCAAGATTTTGGAGAAAAAGCGGATCTTTTGAGAGCCCTTGCACATTTTGCTGTTAATCGTCGTAAATAGACCATATTTGTAAAGTTATATGTTGCTCATATTTGAGGTATATTTTTTTGGATAAGATACAAACACCATTGCTTGATAAAGCTGAAACACCAGATGAGCTGCGCAAGCTAGAAGCAAATGAGTTGCGTCAGTATGCTGACGAACTGCGCGCTGAAATGATTAGCGCGGTCTCCGTTACCGGCGGACATTTTGGTGCAGGTCTCGGTGTTGTCGAGCTAACCGTTGCTTTGCATTATGTCTTCAATACACCTGATGACCGTCTTATCTGGGATGTTGGGCATCAGGCTTATCCTCATAAAATTATCACAGGGCGTCGCGGTCGTATTCGTACCATACGTCAAGGTAGCGGTTTGTCTCCTTTTACTAAGCGGTCTGAAAGTGCCTATGACCCCTTTGGCGCGGGACATTCTTCAACATCAATTTCGGCTGCCGTTGGCATGGCGGTGGCTAACCGTATGGATGGCAGGGCTGATAAAGCCATTGCTGTTATCGGCGACGGGTCCATGAGTGCGGGTCTAGCTTATGAAGCTATGAATAATGCAAAGGCTGCGGGTGACAATCTTGTGGTTATTCTCAATGACAACGATATGTCTATCGCTCCGCCTGTTGGTTCCATGAGTGCTTATCTCGCTAAACTCATATCATCCAAGCCTTATTTTTCTATGCGGGATATTGGCAAAAGCATAATGAATAAACTGCCAAAGTTTTTTATGCAGCAGGCCAAAAAGGCTGAGGAATATGCGCGCTCTGGTGAGCGGGGCACCCTTTTTGAAGAGCTTGGTTTTTATTATGTTGGGCCAATTGACGGCCATAACTTAAACCATCTTATTCCTGTATTGGAAAATGTTCGTGACGCCAAAGACGGCCCAATTTTAGTGCATGTTGTTACTGAAAAAGGCCATGGTCATCCGTTCGATGTTGCCGCCGCTGATAAATATCACGCTGTTTCCAAGTTTGACGTGGTAACAGGGGAGCAAGCCAAATCAGCTCCAAAAGCGCCCAGTTACACCAATGTTTTTGCCAAAGCCCTGATCGCAGAAGCGGACAAGAATGACAAAGTGATAGCTATAACGGCTGCAATGCCATCGGGTACAGGGCTTGATAAATTTGGTGATAAATTTCCTGAGCGTATGTTTGATGTAGGTATTGCCGAGCAACATGCTGTCACTTTTGCAGCCGGCATGGCGTGTGAAGGATATGTGCCATTTGTAGCGATTTATTCAACCTTTTTACAGCGCGCCTACGATATGATTGTGCATGATGTCGCGATCCAGAAATTACCTGTACGTTTTGCGATTGATCGCGCCGGCCTTGTTGGAGCGGACGGCCCCACACACGCTGGGTCCTTTGATATTACCTATCTTGCTAGCCTGCCAAATTTTGTGGTGATGGCTGCAGCCGACGGGGTAGAGCTGATGCATATGGTGGCAACCCAAATAGCAATCACTGATCGCCCGTCTGCCGTGCGATATCCTCGCGGTGAATCGACCGGTCTTGAGCTTCCTGCTGAGGGCACAGCGCTTGAAATTGGTAAAGGACGTATCGTCAAACAAGGCACTAAGGTCGCGATCCTCTCGCTTGGCACGCGTTTGCAAGAAGCCTTGATGGCAGCAGAAATTTTAGATGCAAAAGGGCTTTCCACCACGGTAGCTGACGCTCGGTTTGCCAAGCCAATTGACGAGCAGTTGGTTCGTGATCTGGCGGTAAGTCATGATTTGGTTATCACCATCGAAGAAGGTTCCATCGGGGGTTTTGGTGCGCATATCATGGACCTTATGGCGGGCGAGGGTATGCTCGACGGAGATTTAAAAGTGCGGGCTATGAAGCTGCCTGATATCTTTATCGATCACGATAGCCCTGATGCCATGTATGAAACGGCGGGCCTAACGGCTGATGATATTGTCGCGACAACCCTAAAAGCACTTGCCCGTAATGACCTTGATCAATCCGTAAACGGTTAGGTCAAAAAGATGGCCACTAAAACCCGAGCAGATGTGGCCCTTGTTGAGCGGGGGCTGGTTGAAAGTCGCACAAAAGCCCAAGCACTTATCATGGCTGGCACGGTTTATTCTGGGGAACAGAAAATAGCCAAGGCTGGTCAGCCTATAAAAGATGATCAACCGCTTTTAGTGCGCTCCAAGGAGCACCCATGGGTCAGCCGCGGCGGCATGAAACTCATCAAAGCCATTGAAGAATTTAAAATCCAGTTTGAGGGTGCCACAGTTATTGACGTGGGCTGTTCCACAGGTGGTTTTACCGATGTTGCGCTCACACACGGTGCGGCCAAAGTATACGGCGTTGATGTTGGTCACGGTCAGCTAGCATGGAAGCTTAGAGGTGATGAGCGCGTGGTGGTGATGGAAAAAACCAATGCGCGCTATCTAACGGCTGAAGACATATCTGATCCCATTGACCTTGTGGTTTGTGACGCTAGTTTCATCTCGCTTAAAACTGTGTTGCCCGCTGCGCTTTCACTGGTTCGCTCTGGTGGGGCTTGCGCAGCCCTTATCAAGCCGCAGTTTGAAGTGGGCAAGGGCAGGGTTGGTAAGGGCGGTGTGGTGCGAGAACCTAAGCTTCACACAGAGGTTTGTGATG
>CBFDBT010000024.1:0-23282 GCA_965603115.1 uncultured Alphaproteobacteria bacterium | reverse complement strand
AAAAACATTGCCGCAAAACATTGCCGCATGTGACCAGCGCTGGGCACTCGATTACTTCCGTTTATCAGATGATAACAGGCTATTATTTGGCGGGCTTGCAAATTATTCTGGTCGTCATCCCAGAAATATATCCGCTACCTTGGTGCCTAAAATGCTAAAGGTTTTCCCAAGCCTAAAGGGTGCTAAGATTGATTATGAATGGGGTGGCTACATGGGTATTGGTCTTAACCGTATTCCGATGGTGGGCCGTTTGAGTGATAATGTTTACTTTGCTACAGGCTATGGTGGTCACGGCGTTGCACCCAGCCACATGTCCGCTAAACTCATCGCAGAAGCCATCTCTGGGCAAGCCGAACGGTATGATATTTTAGCCAAAATAAAACATCCCCCTTTCCCGGGTGGTAAATATTTGATGCAACCTGCTTACAGTGTTGGTATGCTCTATTATAAAATGCGGGACGTTGTAGGATGGTGATGGTGGCAGAAAATATTAAAGCGCAAGTCAGCGATGGAAAGGCACCAGTCTTTACCAACAGCCATGCTGCTAAATATTTAGACCGTGGCTTTAAAGCCTTGATGGCTCGAGACCATAAAGAAGCTGGAGCCTGCGCCAACCTCGTCCTAAAATATATGCCCAAACTCGCCCAAGCGCATTTTCTTGTCGGGCTTATTGCGCTTGAAACGACTGATTGGTCGATCGCACGCAAAGCCTTTCTAGCTGTAGTGGATATACAAGAGGATCATGCGGCCGCCTGGGCTCACCTCGCGCGGGTCCATGTTATGTCAGGCAATTACAATCAAGCAGATATTGCCCTCACTAAGGCCGTTGAACACGGCTCTGATGACCCACTAGTCGCTGATGTAATTGGCATGGTCAATACCCTTATGGGCAATCAGCCAGCCGCGCTAGAATGGTTTGAAAAAGCTTGTACAAATACTGAAAACCCAGCCTTTGTGATGAATAAAGCGAAATGTCTGGTCTTTCTTGGAAAGTTCAAAGAGGCGCGCTCGACACTAGAGAAAGTGCTCAAGATGCAGCCCCAAAACACACAAGCGCACTGGCAACTGGCTCGTCTCGATAAAGCCACTGATAAAACCCATGTTGATAAGATGCTTGCCTTACTAGAAGGGTTTCAGGACAACTCACCGCCTACCACCTATCTATATTATGGTCTCGGCAAAGAATATGAAGACCTAGAAATGTGGCCCGAGGCTTTTAAGGCCTATGAAGCTGGGGCAAAAGTGCGCCGCGCGAATGTTACCTTCGACGAAGAAGCAGAAATTGAATCCTTCAAAGCCTTAACAGAAACTTTCACCCAAGAATGGATGGAAAAGGCTGGAGATGGGTGTGACGATAGTTCACCAATTTTTATCATAGGACAACCGCGCACGGGCACAACGCTTATCGAGCGCATTATAACCGCACGCGATGATGTACACTCTGCTGGTGAACTTCAGCAGTTTGGCCTTGCGGTCAAACGCATGAGCAGCACCAAAAGATCTGGTATGATAGCCGCTGAAACAGTGCACAACGCCGCACAAATTGACCTTAAAAAACTTGGCACAACCTACATGGAGACCACCCGCAGTTTACGGTCAGACCTGCCTTATTTTGTTGACAAACTACCGGTGAATTACATCTATGCACCGCTGATTGCCGCGGCCTTGCCAAATGCCAAAATCATTCATGTCACACGTGACCCTATGGACAGTTGCTTTGCAAGCTATAAACAATTTTTTGCCGAAGCGTATTTCCACTCCTACGACCAAAGCGAAATGGCACGGCATCATTTGCGCTACCGCCATCTTATGGACCATTATCGCACCGTCCTTGGTGATAGAATGCTAGATGTTGCTTACGAAGATGTTGTAGATGATATGGAAGGTCAGGCGCGAAGGATGATGAAATTTATGGGCCTTGAGTGGCAGGATGCCAGCTTAGAGTTTCACAAGCAAAAATCCGCCGTTACAACTGCCAGTGCTACGCAGGTTAGAGAAAAAGCGCACAGTCGGTCGGTCGGGCGCTGGCGACAATATGAAGATGAACTAACCACTATGTATAAAATTTTGATGAGAGACTAAAATTATTGAAATAAACCACAAAGGGAGAAGACGATGAAACCTATATATATACCAAAGAAAGCGCTACTTTTGGCAGGAGCTTCGGCCGCTGCCATGACAGTAAGTGTTGGGGCCACACAGGCTCAAGACGAAAGTGCAACACTTGATGAGATTATTGTAACCTCGCAAAAGCGTAGTCAAAGCGTGCAGGAAGTGCCTATCGCCATGTCTGCGTATGATGCAGCCTTTGTTGAGCGCGCAAACCTTGATGATGTGAAAGATTTGATCAAATTCACACCAGGATTTGCAGGCGACAGTAAAGACAGTTTCGTCGATTTTGTGAATGTTCGCGGCATCTCTACCAATGACTTTGGCGTTGGTGGTGATCCTTCAATTGGCTTCTTCAAAAATGGTCTTTACCAAGGTCGTCAAGGAACAGCTGTATCGTCATTATATGACTTGGACCGAGCTGAAGTGTTGCGCGGACCACAAGGCTTCCTCTTTGGTCGCAATGCTATCTCCGGTGCCATTAGTTTCCATACAAAAAAACCTGACTACGACAATCAGTCTGGTTATGTAGAAGCCGGTATCGGCGAGCGCGGCATTTTAGAAGCTCAAGGGGCTATCAACCTGCCGATTAGCGAAAACTTTGCCATTCGTGTTGCTGGTTATACAAGTCATGAAAATGGATTTATCCACAATACTGCCTTGCCAGATGAAGAAGATCTCGGTGGTCATGACAAAACATCTGGACGTATTAGTGCGGCTTTTAAGGGCGAGAGCTGGGATGTTTTAGCCATCGCTGAATATGAAGACAGAAAAACAAGTGGTACTGTTTACCGCGCTATTCTTGATGATCCTAATGCACAGCCGTGGGAAGATACTTTCGCTGGTCAGCAACTACCCGGCCCAGACATGAGAACCACCCATAGTGATATGGGCGGCGGCAACTTTGACATTGGCAAAGTATTGTCCCTGAGCGCTGAAATCAATATCGACCTTGATTTTGCGACATTGACATCAGTTACAGGCTATAAAGATCACGAATATGATTACGCCGAAGACTATGATGGAACCGCACTTCACCATGATGATTATATTCAAGACCAAGAAGGCGATTATTTTGAGCAAGAATTAAGATTGACCTCAAATGGTGATGGCCCTCTCAGTTGGTATGCTGGTGTTTCATACTATAAAGAAAATATCGATGCCTTCTTCTCGGGCGGGGCAGATGAAGACGCAATGTGTGGTACCTATTACTATTACTATGATAACTGTAATGACCTTTATACTTATTGGGGCTATAGCGGATTCACCACGTCACCTGAAGGCCTTGTAGAAACCAACCAATCCGTTGGTAGCTATCACGGTTGGGGTGCCTATCTTGATTTGACCTATGCTGTATCCGACAAACTCGATATTGGTGTTGGCATGCGTTACAACAAAGACACCAAAGATTTTGCCATTGATATTCTACCAGTAACCAGTGATCTGGGTCCTTGGTATTATTATGGTTATACCACTGATGGGCCTGTGAACACTAGTCAAAGCTGGGATGACTTCACACCACGCTTTATCGTGCGTTACAGACCAACAGATGACATGATGCTTTATGCTAGTGTCACAAGAGGCTTTAAAACTGGTGGTTTTAACAGCTTTGGTACAACATTATTGGAGGATGGCATTAGCAGAATACCAGATCACTTTGACCCCGAAACTGTATGGTCATACGAAATGGGTATGAAAGGTAGTTCTGCAAACGACCGTGTGCGTTATGACATCAGTGCCTACCATTATAAATATAAGGATCTACAGTTAAACTATTGGGATGGCGGTACTATCGTAGATAATATCGGTGAGGCGAAAGCTTACGGTCTTGAAGGTACTGTTCACGCTATTCTCAGTGACAACTTCGATATGATCTTCTCCGGGTCGTATAATAGTAATAAAATCAAGGGTGCTAATTTCATATCACCGGGTAGTGATGGCAACCGCTTGTCTGGCACACCGAAAACTAAGTTTTCAGGATTGCTTAGCTATCATACTCCAATCACAAATACTGGTGAGCTGAATGCATCTGTTGAATTTGTTACACAGAGCAGCGTCTATCTCGGCATAGGAAACATAGACTATACCAGACAAGACCCTTGGACAGACGTATCATTGCGCCTCGGCTACGAGGATGATGCAGGTTGGTCTGTTACAGCGTATGTTGAAAATGTCACCGATGACATTTATTTCGACGGTGGCTATGAAGGTGGTGATTTCTCGCCTGCAATCATGTTCGGTGTTAGCCGGCCTCGCACATTTGGGGTGAAGTTCTCTCACAAATTCGGCGAATAACATTTCACAAAGTAATGTAAAAAGGGAGCCCTCGGGCTCCCTTTTTTTGTCTGCTGCATAAATTATATCATTGTACTTAAACGTCATTGCGGGCTACGCCCCGCAATCCATTATACCTATGAGCAGGCTACAAAAACATCAGATTTAAATTGAAAAGTTGTACAAACTGAATGGTGTAATAGACTCCGGCTCGGAGGCCGGAGTGACAATGGTTTGCTTAAGCAGGCGAGGCTTTAAAGCGCTGCAAAAACCTTCTCAAGCGCCGCCAAGGCCTGATCCGCATTGTCGCGACTAAACACAAGCGGCGGTCTTATCTTCAAGCAGTTTCCATATCGACCTGTTGAGCCCATCAGCACACCTTCATTTTTAAGCAGTGTAACAATGTGGCGAAGCTGGTCGCGGGTCATAGGCTCTTTAGTCTCTGGGTCTTGAACAAGGTCTAAGCCCCAAAATAATCCCGACCCCTGCAAACAACCGACAAAGGCATACTCTTTGGCTAGCTTTTCAAGACCCGCTTTTAAGTAAGCCCCTACCTCTGTAACATTTTGAAGTAAATTCCTGTCGTCAATTTCATCTATGACAGCCGCGGCGACAGCTGTAGACACCGGGTTGCCACCAAACGTGTTAAAATAACTATCGATCTTGGCGAACCTACTAGCAATCTCGCGCGTAGTAACAACAGCTGCAACCGGATGCCCCGCCCCCATGGGCTTGCCAATAGTGACAATGTCAGGCTCTAGTCCATATCGCTCAAAGCCCCACCAACTATCACCCATCCGGCAATAGCCTGCTTGCACTTCATCACAAATTACCAGACCGCCAGCTGCTCGTACCTTCTTTTCCACCAACGGCAAATAACCATCCGGCGGTATCAGGAAACCGTTTGAATCAAAGGATACATCGAGCATAATCGCCGCCAGCGATATATCACTCTCGGCTAGCCTATCTACGGCTTGGTCAACTTTGTCAGCATAAAATTCATCAAGGGCATCATCAGATGTGTGCGGCCCGCGATAGCAGTTAGGCGGCTCGATAGTCTCCAGCCAATTCGGCTTTGCAACGTTTTTTCTTTCCTGCCCCATGGCACCAATAACAGTGGAATTACCGTGGTAAGCTGCATCGGTTACGATGGCGCCCTCATTACCAGTGACCACGCGTGCCATTTGCAGGGCCAGATCATTGGCCTCGGTGCCTGTGCAGACAAATATGCAAGTATCGAGCTTTGGGGAAAATTTGCTGGTTAGCTTTTCTGCCAGCGCAACGACATTTTCATGAATATACCGTGTGTGGGTATTAAGTGTTGCTGCTTGCGTGCAAAGCGCGTCCACCACTCTGGGGTTACAGTGACCAACAGAGACCACATTATTATAGCAATCGAGATATTTATTACCCTCCTCATCATACAGCCAAACACCTTCGCCTTTTACAACATTTAAGGGTTCGTCATAAAAATGTGAGTAGGTTGGCCCCAAGGCTTTTTCTCGTCTTTGCCATAGTGTTTTATTTGTCATGCACTTTTTCCTTCTGCATTAGCTTGGTGGAAAGCCGCCGTAATCTCATTACGGTCAAGCGCGATAAGGTTTTCCAGCATAGTTACAAGTCGTGGGTATTCTTCGATAAGACCCTCACTATTGGCATCACCGTTTGCAATTCTGAAATCAATAAGTTGAACGGTTAGCGAGGCCCGCAAGAGCAAGAGATCATAAAGAATGTCAACTTCCTCAGCGAGAAGGGGAAAGCTACTGGCAAAACCCTTCACATAGGCAGAAGCCGAAGCAATTGGGTCAACAGCCAAGCCTACAAATCGGGTCATTGGGATGGATAAGTCCTGCACCAATGGCGCATAGACAATATCGCCAAAATCTATAACACCAATAAAATCATTCACGTCCGGTGCTGACCTTAATACATTGCCATCATGGGTATCATTATGGATTGTTTGTTTTCTAAGGTCAGCCATCTTAGGCAAAACATCATTTTTAAAATGATCCACAAGCGACATAACAAGGCGCTCAACATCGCCGTATTTACTAATATGAAGAGATGGGCTCAATACCAAACCCTGACTGATATCCCACGGCATGAAATAGCCTTCACTGGGGTGGGAGAAATCTGTAAGAGCCGCACACATCTTGCCCTGAAAACACCCTGCATCATAAAGCGTTTCCAGCGAGGGTTCGTCGCCCTCACACATAGGAACGCCATCAAGAAAGGATAACAATCGCAACATATGCTCTTTACCAGACCGAGACTTGATTATGCCGTAATTTTCACCCGTCAATGTTTTCAAATTTCGAGGGATGTTCAGCGCAGGATTTTTGCGCTCGATATGCAATAAAGTCTGTATCTGATAATCAACCACAGACTTGTCTTCGTCAGGCCCTGCGACCTTCACCAGATAACGTTCATTGTCTTGGGTTGTCAGCACATGGTTTTGATCCCGCTCTCCAGCCAGCGGCTTTAAGCTGCCACTAATACCATAAATTTTCTCTACCTCTGCAAGCAGGATATCGCGAGAAAATGAAGGGGGTTCAAATCTAAGGTCTTTAGGTGTCAGGGCTGGTTTATTCATTCTGGTTCCACTGTAATAAGCACATATATATCAAACATTTTATATGCTTATGATAGCTTTTTTAAACAATAATCATAGAGGATTTTTCTCTTATTTTCACTATGGGGCTTGTCAAAAACACCCCTCATTACATCTGATCAATTTATGCGTTAATACTTAATCTGTTATGGCCTTAAGAAGTCCCTTTAGGGTATCCCCACTGCGCTCTGCGCTCATCTACAAATAGTGTGAAAGCTTTAAGGGCCGCAGGCATTGTCCGGCGACTAAAGCCGATACGAAAATACTGTTTGAGATCATCATCACAATCAAAAATAGATGAGGGAAAGACCAAAATTTCCTGCTCTTTTAATTCTTGCGCCAAAGCATTGCTCGTCATGGGCCCTTTAAATTTAACAAAACCCGTGCCGCCTGCCATGGGGCGCACCCACTCGAACAAATCATCATTGTCGGCAAAATACCGGTCTAACAGCTTGAGATTATCTTTCGCTATAGCAATATTTTTGCCTATGATATTGTCACTTGCTCTCAGGGCCATCATCGCTTGAATTTCTCCCGCTCTGGAAAAACATACAGCAAAGATGTGTTGGGCTTTCAGTAATTTTTCTTTCACAGCTAAATCCTGACAGGCAACCCAACCAATTCCCATTCCGCCCGCGCCCCACGGCTTGGACATCGTGCTAAGCGCTATCGCTTTATGTGACAGCTCTGCACTGGATGGCAAGCGATCTCGTGCAGGGTCCAGTTCCAGCAAACGGTAAACCTCGTCTGATAATATATGAATGTCATATTTTTCACCGAGAGCTATTAAGCCCTTTTGGCTGTCAGCGCTCATCAAATGCCCTGATGGGTTATGAGGTTCATTGAGAGCAATATATTTAGTTTTACCGGGCCTTATTGCAGCTTCGACGGCGTCCACGTCCAGTTCCCAGCCATTATTTGGTGATAGCGCAACTCTTGTGATGTCACAGCCGGCAAATTTAGCACTTTCTTCAAGCGACTGATAACTTGGCGTAATCACAATGCAGTGGTCGCCTTCGTTCAACAATGCCAAGGCTGTAAGTGTCATACCAGTTTGAGCGCCCGGGAAAACAACAATATTATCAGCGCCAATATTGGGCCCGTAAAGTTTTGCGATCTCGCAGCGAAGGTCTAGGCCTCCTCCCGTTTCGCCGTAGCCAAGACTATGGTCAAAATACTTCCAGAGAAGTCCAAACTCACCCCTTTTTAAGCTCGCCCACAGCAAGGCCAGGCTTGTTAAGGGCTCTGAGGATGATGCGTAAAAACGATGCTTGATATCTACCGTTTCTGCCAATAGTTCTTCAGACCTGATAGGGTTGGTTAATAAATGCATAAATACTCCTTAACGACTTACCGCAACATCTAATAGCATACTTTCTAAAAGCAGATAAATAGCCTCAATAATTTTATCTCTAAATTTATACCATTGCATTTACTTATTTGACCGATGATGACTGGGACAGTAAAGATGAGATAGAAGCTAATTAAAATGAAAGACCATGCATGTCCTTATCCCACCTTGAACGCTTAGAAGCTGAAAGCATTCATATCATGCGGGAAGTTGCCGCGACAAGCAGCAACCCCGTTATGCTCTATAGTGTCGGCAAGGATAGTGCGGTGATGCTGCATCTTGCACTAAAGGCTTTTGCGCCGGGTAAGCTGCCGTTTCCCATTTTACATGTGGACACCACATGGAAATTTAAAGAGATGATCGCTTTTCGTGACAAAATGGTTTCAGACAATGGGCTGGACCTTTTGGTGCATATTAACGCTGAAGGTGTGGAAAAGGGCATTGGCCCCTTCACACACGGCTCGGCTGTACATACCGATGTGATGAAAACGGCAGGCTTAAAGCAGGCGCTGGACAAATTTGGTTTTGATGCGGCGTTTGGTGGTGCGAGACGCGACGAAGAAAAGTCCCGAGCCAAGGAGCGTATTTTTTCCTTCCGCTCAGACCAGCACAGGTGGGACCCCAAGGTCCAGCGACCCGAGTTATGGAACATTTATAACAGCCGTATCAACAAGGGCGAAAGTGTTCGTGTTTTCCCGCTTAGCAATTGGACCGAGCTTGATATCTGGCAGTATATCCACTCCGAGAATATTCCGATTGTTCCTCTTTATTACGCTGCCGAACGCCCTGTTGTTGAGCGGGATGGTCAGTTGATTATGGTCGATGACGAGCGCATGCCGCTAGCTGAAGGTGAAACTCCGACGCAGAAGATGGTGCGTTTTAGAACCCTCGGCTGTTACCCACTGACAGGAGCTGTGGAAAGTCAGGCAACTACACTTGAAGAAATTATCCAGGAAATGCTACTAACCCGCACAAGTGAACGTCAAGGTCGGGTCATTGACCAAGATGTCGGCGCCACTATGGAACAAAAAAAGCAAGAGGGGTATTTTTGATGTATCAAGATGATCTCATTGCAAAAGACATAAAAGCTTACCTTAAGGCCCAAGAAGAGAAGAGCTTTCTGCGTTTCATTACCTGTGGTTCTGTCGATGATGGAAAATCAACGCTTATCGGTCGCTTACTTTATGATAGCAAGATGATCTTTGAAGACCAACTTGCATCCTTAGAGAGCGACAGCAAAAAAGTTGGCACTCAAGGTCAGGAGATAGACTTTGCGTTGCTGGTTGACGGCCTAGCCGCTGAGCGCGAGCAAGGCATCACTATTGATGTGGCTTATCGTTTTTTCTCCACCGACAAACGTAAATTTATCGTCGCCGATACACCCGGCCATGAACAATATACCCGTAATATGGCGACAGGGGCTTCAACCGCTGAACTTGCTATTATGATGATTGACGCCCGCAAAGGGATTTTAACCCAGACCAAACGTCACAGTTTTATCGTGAGTTTGCTTGGCATTAAAAATATCGTGCTCGCGATTAATAAAATGGATTTAGTTGATTATCACCAAGCGACCTTTGACCGTATTAATGAAGACTATCGCACTTTTGCCGCTGACCTTGGCTTTGAAAATATAGTTTCTATTCCGCTTTCTGCTCTCGCGGGTGACAACATTCTTGCCAAGAGTGATAATACAAAGTGGTATAATGGCCCAGCTCTGATGGAGCATTTGGAAACTGTTGAAATATCCTCTAGCCTGGAGGATACCCCCTTCCGTCTACCCATACAGTGGGTTAATCGCCCTAATCTCGACTTTCGTGGATTTAGCGGCTCGGTTGCTTCAGGTGCCGTTACCGTTGGTGATGAGGTCATCGCCCTGCCGAGTGCTAAATCGAGCAAAGTTAAGTCCATTGTTGGTACAGGCGGCAAAAAAGAGACCGCCGTTGCAGGAGAAGCTATTACTCTATGTTTAAGTGATGAAATTGATGTATCTCGCGGGGATATCATCGCATCTGTTGGTGATAGGCCTGAAATTACCGATCAACTTCAAGCCCATGTCATATGGATGCATGACGAGCCCATGTTGCCGGGGCGGCCTTATCTGATTAAAACTAGCAATAAAATCACTGAAGGCGTGATCTCCGAGTTGCGCCATAAGGTCAATGTTAATAGCCTAGAGCATGAAAGTGGCAAGACACTTGAGCTCAATGAAGTGGGTTTGGTCAACATTAGCCTAAGCTCGGCTATCGCCTTTGATGCATACAGCGACAATAAAACTATGGGCAGCTTTATCATCATTGATAAATTCACCAACAGCACCGTGGCATGCGGTATGATCAATTTTGGCCTGAGACGCGCATCCAATGTGCATTGGCAGGCGGTAGATGTGCACAAAGACAGTCGTTCATCACAAAAGCATCAAAGCCCTAAAGTTTTGTGGTTTACAGGGCTTTCTGGCTCTGGCAAGTCAACCATTGCTAATCTGGTCGAAAAGAAGCTCCATGCGATGGGTCGCCATACTTATTTACTCGATGGTGATAATGTGCGTCATGGCCTCAACAAAGATCTTGGTTTTACCGATGCCGACCGGGTTGAAAATATTCGCCGCATTGGTGAAGTGGCCAAGCTGATGGTCGATGCTGGCTTGATTGTGCTGACTGCTTTTATCTCGCCCTTCCGTTCAGAGCGCCGCATGGTGCGGGAGATGGTTGGTGATGGCGAGTTTATCGAAGTGTTTGTCGACACCCCCCTTGAAGTTTGTGAAGCTCGCGATATCAAAGGACTTTATAAAAAAGCCCGCGCAGGGGAGCTTAAAAATTTCACAGGTATTGACAGCCCGTATGAAACACCCGAATGTGCGGAAATGCATGTGAACACAGTCGATAATACGCCTGATGAGGCCGCAGAAGAAATAGTTCAAATGTTGCTTAGCGAACCAGATATTGAGGCAAGCCACCCTGCATAATGGCTGCCATGATATAGTTCAATGTGATGTTCACTAAAAAACCAAAGGCCCCCTCAGCATAGTATTGCTCGGATTTGTCAGGGTCTAAGGCAATAGGCATATCGCATAATTCAATAATGAAGCTGTTACCATAGAGAATGTTATATAGCCTTTTATGCCTCTAGGTATATAATTAAATAAGCTACAATATCCAAATAGCCACCATAAAAGCAGCTATTTCCCTATAAGCACTACTCCTTAAAGGTAGGCTTGATCTTCGATTCCGGAGCCCATTGCTCGCCGTAGAGCGACTTATATACCGCCGTAGATTCTGTGGTTCCCTTCACCGTACCGCCTTTCCAAAGGTCATATTCGGCATTGGAATATGTATCGAAAAATTTGGTTAATCTTTTATCCAGTTTTGAAACCACTTTAGCATAGTCAGGGTTTCCATAGAGGTTGTTATGTTGCCCGGGATCTTTTTGTATATCGTATAGCTCATGCTCACCCACGCCTTTCATCCGTTTCCAAAATGCATACTGGCGAGTTCTGATGACACGCGTTGCCTCTTGATCAAAAAAGACAGCGTCGCCCCATGAGGCCATCTTGGCCCCCTTCAGGTGTGCTGCAAAACTACGGCCGGGTGAATTTGGTATTTCCACTTCAACGCCAGCCATGTCAAGGATAGTCGGCATAAAGTCATATTGCCCGACAAATAAATCACTGACCTTGCCTTGCTCCACAACACTAGGGTAGCGAACGATAAACGGTATATTCATCGCGGTATCGTAGGTGCTTGCGGGGAATGTATTATCCGTATGCCCCCAGTAACCATGCTGGCCAAAAAAATTACCCTGATCGCTGATATAGATCACGATGGTATTCTCATCCAGCCCCTTGTCTTTCAAGACATTGAGCAAACGGCCAACACCATCATCAACAAGTGTGTTCTGTGAGGCTACATTCGCCATAGTTTCCGGGTCGTTATGCATACGGGCGAGATTAAGATACCATTCTTCCGGATCAGGTGTCAGTGCCCCTTGAATGATATTTTCGTTGACTCTGGTTCTAGGGAAAGAAGGAAACTCTTTACCCTCATAATCCTTATAGTGCCTGTTTTTAGCAGGGCCCATATTCGTTGGTGGGTTCAGATAAGGCCCGTTATAGGTAATCATCATGAAAAAAGGCTTGTCACTATCGTAGGACTTGAGGTAATCGACAGCTTTATCTGTAAAGAAATCAACGCTGTGCTGGCCTTTCACTTTGTATTTTTTGTGATTGTCATTAATTTCATTATCCCAAAAATCCAAAGTGTGTCCTAAAGCGAATGTCACCCAATAATCGAACCACTCGTCTGGAATCTGTGGCTGGCCTAGGTGCCATTTACCAATAAGCGAGGTCTCATACCCTCGGGTTTTGAGCGTATAGGGTAGAGTTCTATATTCTCTGATAGCGTTCCAGTCACTGGGCCAATCGTGCATCTCTTCATCATCAAGCCAGTCCTGCACTCCATGTTGAGACGGCAAGAGTCCTGTCAACAACGTGGCGCGTGATGGCGAACACATGCCATGTATGGCAAAAGCGTGGGTAAAGCGCGTTCCTTCATTAGCGAGTTGATCAATATTCGGGGTCTTGACATCCGGGTTACCGTAAGCACCCAATATCGAGGCAGGTTGATTGTCGGTCACAATAAACAGAATATTTGGCTGGCTGTCTTTTGCTTCTGCGGAGGTCAGAGAAAGAAGCAGTAAGAAAATATACAAACCTATTTTCCGGCAAGTAGTAAAACCACCAAGTGCCCCCAATGTAAATGTCTTCATCATCACTTTTCCCCTTGAACTGCTAATCATAAATCATCACTCACTCTCGCAATTTCCTTTGCAGAATGTCAACTCTTTAACAAGTCTCAGGCTTAGATAAGCTCAATTGTCTGCTTTCGGTCATGCGTGGCTTTTAGCGTGAGATAAGAAAGACTTGCACAACAAAACCACGTACCTATAGTATTTCCCAATAGAGCGTTTACGTAGGGATAAACTGGTCCGAAGCATTAAGGTCAAGCCCTATAAAATAATCAGTCGTCTTAAACCAACATGGCATAACAGGTCAGTCGTCGGGAGATAGCATGGCAAACAAGAACAGTATTAATCGTCGAGATTTTTTAGCAGGCGTTGCGCTAACAGGCGCCACTTTCGGCCTGTCGCCACTAGAAGCGATGACAAAGGGCCTGATCAACATTGATGGTAACAAAGATTACCCTCCTGCGCTCACTGGCTTGCGCGGTAGCCATGAAGGCAGCTTTGAAGTTGCTCATGCGGTTTCATGGGCAGGGAAAGAATATAGTCGCCCTTCAAACCAGACCGACGAACCTTATGATCTTATTATTGTGGGTGGTGGTATCAGTGGCTTGGCAACAGCCCATTATGCCCGGTCGAGCCTTGGAGAAGATGCCAAGATTCTCATTCTTGATAATCATGATGACTTTGGCGGGCATGCCAAGCGCAACGAATTTAACGTTGATGGTCAGACACTGATTGGCCACGGTGGCAGTCAATCCATTGATACACCGTCAAGTTTCAGCGCAGAAGCAATGGGCCTCTTAAAAGACATCGGCATTGAGACTGACAAATTTTACGACTATTACCACAAGGATTTTTACAAGAGTTTCAACTTGGGTAATGGGCTTTACCTCAAGGATAGCGATCAGTTTTATGCGCATATGGCAGATAATGTCTTCGCCTTTGACGATGAAGCTGGCAAGCAGAATGTCGCAAAAATAATAAGTAATCTGCCACTTTCAAGGGCTGACAAAACAGCCATGAAAAAAATATTTGTCGATCAGGCCGATTGGCTTGCAGGCCATTCATTCGACGAGAAGGTTGCGCTGCTGCGATCAGATTCATATGAGGCTCTGATCCAAAAATATGGCGGGCTTTCATGTGCGGCCGTGGCAATGTTTACCGAGGATACTAAATCCCTTTTTGCCACAGGCTGGGACTGTTGGTCGGGAATGCAAGCATTGCACCTTTATCACCCCGGCACTACCGGCCTTGGTATTGACCCGAAAAGCCTTGAAGGGGGTTACGGTGAAGATCCCTATATTTTCCACTTCCCTGATGGTAACGCTGGGATTGCAAGACTACTGGTAAAGCGATTAGTACCTGACAGCACTGACGGGGGCGATATGGACACAATTGTTAAGGCGCATGTGCATTACGATCGGCTCGACAGGCCAGATAACCCCACCCGTATCCGACTGAACGCGACCGCGGTGAAGACCGAGAACAAAGATGAGGGCGTCGAAGTGACCTATGTGCACGGGGACAAAGTTGAGCGGGTTGTTGGCAAAAAGGCGGTCATGGCATGCTATAATCATATTCTGCCCTTCATTATGCCTGAAATGCAGGATGACCAGACCACCGCCCTCCAATCAGTGGAAAAAGCGCCGCTTACCTATATAAATTTAGCCGTCAGAAACTGGCATGCGTGGGAAAAAGCCGGCGTGAGAAGAGTACTTGCCCCCGGTTGTGAGATAGGCAAAGCACAACTAGATTATCCTGTATCCATGGGAGGGTATAATTTTACCATGTCACCCGATGATCCAACTATTATAAGACTTGTCCATGTACCATCAGCACACGGAGAGCATATTCTGGAACAAAATAGGCTGGGCAGACATAAAATGTATGCCATGACTTTTGATGACTATGAACGGGAAATCAGATTGGTTCTGAATGGGGCATTCGAGCGGTTTGGATTTAACTTCGACAAGGATGTCGCCGCTATTACGGTCAACCGCTGGCCCCATGGCTATGCCTATGAATATAATGAACTGTATGACGACCCAACATTTGGCCCCTATCATGGCTCCGCTGGTGGCCCCGACAAAGGCCCCCATGTATTAGGGCGACAAAAAATCGGCAATATTGCGATCGCAAACTCCGATTCCTCTGCTTACGCCTATGTTCAGGGCGCCCTTGACGCAGCCCATAGAGCCGTTGGCGAACTATACGGCGGATAGTCCGACCTTATGGTCTTTTACGGCTTTATCTTAGGGGGCGGCCTAATCGGTGACCCCTGACTAGGGACACTAATTACTTTGACAGAGCCCTCAGACTTGATGCAAGTCGGTCTGCGTAGACTTTATCACCGCGTTTACGCGCAAGCCCTAAAGCAAACTGAAGTATGTCACGATCATATCTGTGGCGTCGAAGCGCTTTTTTCACGCCCTTATATGCGGCATCAGCCTGCCCCGTACTATTGAGGGCCACCAAATAAACATATGTATAGCGGGCGACCTCTGGCGCTGCCTTGGCTGCCTTTTCAAGCGACTGCACGGCCAATTTCTTTTGCCCCGCACGTACTTGTGCAAGGCCCAGCGAATGATAAACCGACGCATCTGCATTTGACCTCAATGCTGCATTCTTCAAAAGTGCATGGGCTTCATTCTCTCTACCGCTTTGCCGCAATAGCTCTGCCAAATTTATCAAAGCCGGCGCGAAGGATGGGTCCTGCGCGATGGCCTTCCGATATTCTATTTCTGCCTGCGCCCAATCTCTTTTGGCAACATGATGGAGAGCTAAATTTGCGCGGCCTTCCCCTCGCCATGAAGCTATCGTATCTGCCTGCATCAGTTCTATAAATGCAGGGCTCGTGAATGAAATGTCCGGCACACCCAATAAGGCCCGCGCGGCCTCAATACGCACAGCCCTCACATCATCACTCAGCAAATGTTTCAGTGTTTCATAAAGCTGTCTAGGAGGCATAGGCGCAAATGCCCTGATTGCTCCCATGCGGATCAGGGGCGATCCATCGGCAAGATAGGGGCGCGCTTCTTCGATCAAATCCTGCGTTGCGACACGGGCTATAAGCGATAGCGCTGTTGCACGCACAATGGGAGCTTGCTGCACATCTCGAATGATCGCTATCAAACCTGCACGTGCTTTTGGGTTGGCTTTTCTTGCATGATTAAATGTGGCGGCATGACTGCTGTGTTGCTGACTTTGGGGGAACCATCCAGCAAGCGCATCCTGCGCCCACGTGTTAGTTTGGTTGCTGTGACATGTGGTACATGTGTTAGGGCTACCCGTGATCAAGCTGACATCCGGCTTGGGAATTTTGAAACTATGATCCCGCCTTGGGTCAACCACCATATATGTGCGCTCCGGCATATGACAACTCACACACTTTGCGCCTTTTGTCTCAAGTGGATGCTTGTGATGGTCTGGGGTATCAAACACTGGCGCACTATGGCACTGGGTGCACAGATTATTACCTTCAGCCTTTAACTTTAAACTATGACTATCATGACAATCAAAGCAGCTAACGCCCGCCTGAAACATTTTGCTTTGCTGGAACGAGCCCCAGACATAGACTTCCTCCCTGATCTGACCATC
Source organism: uncultured Alphaproteobacteria bacterium (assembly GCA_965603115.1). GTDB lineage: Bacteria > Pseudomonadota > Alphaproteobacteria > Sphingomonadales > Kordiimonadaceae > CBFDBT01. The sequence goes on along the minus strand of CBFDBT010000024.1, from coordinate 6,600 downwards.
TGGAAAGTAAAACGGGTCGTCAAGGAAGGTCGGCGCAAATTGGTCCAAGAATTTCTCTGTTGGGTCAATGCCATCGGTAAGGGGTGCACGCAAACTGTGACAGGCGGCACATATTTCCATTTCCGGCCTTTTCCGTGGTTCAGCGCCAGTCCAACTGGCTGTGTGCGCACCGGGCTTGAATTTAAATCCATCAACATCTTTCAGGTAAGTGATAAGCCTGTCTTGCCAGCTATCCTCAGTAGCAGGGCGCTCCTTTTTGGTAACAGCATGCTTTTCAGCTCCACCATGACACGACAGGCAGGAAACATTCTCTGTGGTGAAAGTTGTTTCAAACTGATCCGCCGCAGCGTCATAATTCCGCTTCAACCCCGTTGAATGGCAATCCGCACACATCCCGTTCCAATTTTGTAGCGGTTGCTGCCAGTGTAAGCGGTCACCCTTTAGTATAGTATCTTCTGGATATATATGGAACCAACGCTGCCCGCCTTCTTTTTTAGGTCGACTGTCCCAGGCAAAAGGTAAAACCTGATACTTGCCTTGCTTAGTTTTCACCAGATATTGCTGAAGGGGTGAAAAGCCAAATGTATAAGCTATTTCAAATGTTTCCTCCGCGCCGCCTGCATCCGAAATCGAACTTTTAAAATGCCCGTCATAAAAGAAAGTCGCCGTTTGCGAGCGGTGCGTCGCTGCCGTGCCAGAAAAATCACCCAGCACACTGTCTGTAGTGGCGACTTGCATGGCACCCGCATGATGAGACGTCGCCCAATTATCATGTTGCTCTATGTGGCAGCTTTTACACTTATCATCAGAAATCACAGGAAAAGGTGCACACAGCAAACACAAATACAGAAATACAAAATATCCAAAAAAACGTTTGTCGGGCATACTAGGGGCAGAACCTTATATTTTTTTGATGCTTATGGATTCGGAGCACCAGGATCATTTTCAATCGATTCTTGATGATCCTCCAAGACCTTGTATAGCGGGAAATCAACCCAAGTATCATTAAGATAGTTAAGTTCTGGCACTTCTTCTTTTGGATCCACGAGCAGATTGTAAATAGACGGGTATGCCATTTCTTTAATTGCATAGCTACCTACATCCATCTCCTTAAGAAGTAATTTCCAATCACGCCACTTAACACCAAACAACTCGTTCCCGATGTAAATAACCATCGATTCCCGCGCAGACTTCTTTACCTTACCCATAAAGAATAAAGATTGGTCGACACCGTCCATTTTCCGGTCTTTAGGAACATCAGCCCCGATAATACTAGCTATTGTGGGAAAGACATCAATTTGATGGACGATATCATTTGATACCTGCCTTGCCGGAATTTTACCGGGCCACCTGATCAAAAAAGGAACCCGCAAAGACCCTTCATAAGGCGAAAACATGGAGCCACGCCATGGACCAGTGAAGCCAAACGACCTCGGCACCCCTTCGCGGCCATTGTCCGATGTAAAGATGAAAATGGTATTTTCTTTTAAACCCAGTTCTTCAATCGTGCCAAGAAGCTCCCCTACGTAGGCATCCGTCTGTGCCAAAACATCAGCAAAACTTCCGTTTCCTGTCTTGCCGTAAAAGTCAGGGTGAGGGTCAACCGGCTCATGGGTTTGCGTATAGGGCAAATAAGCAAAAAACGGCTGATCACTTTTGGCTTTGCGCTTGATAAAGTCGATGGCCTGGTCCGTGATTTCACGATCAATCGTCTTACGCTTGGCACGGTCAAATACTTCGAGTTTTTTTGGCTCTTCACCGCGCTTGGACGACATCACATGGGTAAAAACAGCGTCCGGGTGACTGTCAGGTGTAAAGCTATTGCTATCCGGCCAGAAAGCGCGGTCCGATGATCTTGGAAGACCAATCCATTCATCAAAGCCTTGGTCTGTAGGAAAACGGCCCTCAGTATCCCCTAAATGCCATTTTCCGAACATGCCCGTTGCGTAACCAGAATCTGACAGCATCTCAGCCAGAGTGACCTCCCACTTGGTAATTCCGTACCATACACCTCTGGGAGGGCCCTCTTCTCGTTGTCGGGTACGAATTCCATAACGCCCCGTCATCAGTGCTGACCGCGATGGCGTACATTCTGCTTCTACATTAAAATTTGTAAGCTGAAATCCTTCATGTGCGATGCTGTCAATGTTGGGGGTTGGTGCTCCGCGCAGAACACCACCACCATAAACACCCACCTCACCGTAGCCAAAGTTATCCATCAGCACGAGAACAATGTTAGGTTTATTCTCACCGCCGGCAGATGCCTGAGCCGGAAGAAACGACGTAATTAGAAGAGCTATACAGGCAAGAAGTCTAGTGTTTTTCAAGTGCTTTGGCATAACAACCCCAGTCAATTTTATTGCACACACATAAATATTGTTACATCGAGCTTAATCCTCTGCTAATGAAAAAGTCAACCAATGCAGCTGAAGCGAGCGCTGTTAACTTCGCTGCCAGAGAAACATTAGCAACTAGTAAGCGAAAGACTTATATCGTTAACATAAGACCTTAATAGTATGCCAACTTCATAACCTGTTGAATTTATTTAAATATTTATCACAAAATAAGGTCATAATAAGTTGATTAAAGTGGAAAGTAAAATTTCTCTATTTTTGCAATTTTATAACAACCTATGCAAATATTGAATTAAAAAATTGGGCACAAATCTGGGCACATAACCAAAAAGGACCTAGCATTTTACTGCTAAGTCCTTGAAATATTTGGTGGAGCCTAGCGGGATCGAACCGCTGACCTCTTCGCTGCCAGCGAAGCGCTCTCCCAGCTGAGCTAAGGCCCCTTTATTAGATACACATAGGTCATATTGACAAGAGCATCTAAAAGACAGCGCGGAATATATGTTTATGCACCTATCCGCGCAAGGTCTATTTTCAAAATTGGCAAACTTTTATATCGCTTGCCAATAATACCCTATTTAATTGGTTTACTCATCACTCTTGACGAGGGATACATCGATGATGTCATTCACGTCTGAATCTTCATCATCGAGGCTTACATCAACGAGAACATCATCCCCGTCTTCGTCATCATCGGTTTCAACATCAAGATCGGCTGGAATATCGAGATCATCAGTGTTTAGATCTTCTGATTCCTCACCCTCTTCCTTATCTTTTTTCTCTTCGACCACAGGCTCATCACGACTAATGGGCTGCTTTGTTTTCAATATTGGCTCAGGTACCCAGTTAGTACCGCATTCAATACAAGACGCCGGGTCATTTTTGCCCAGATCATAAAAGCGTGCGCCGCATTTGGGGCAGGTGCGTTTATCGCCCCATTCAGGTTTAGTCATCTGCATCTCCCTGCATCAAGGTAGTTTAGCCAAGTGGCCAGAAATTATAAAGTTGGGCATCCCTTGCCATGATAGAGCGCGCCTGTCAAAGAATTCTGTACATATTATCCGATAATTTTTACAATAGGAAATATAATACTTGAATGACAACCCATAAATACCCATAAAATACTGAGATATATTAAAATATACTATCTGCGGCTCACGCCAGCTATTTAAGGAAAACCAATTTCGTGCCCTCCAAAAAAAACTCGCCGTCTTTAGCGTCCAGTGCAGTCACGTACTTAAGTGGAGTCGCACACATACCCGGTGATAAATCTATCTCCCATCGCTCCTTAATGCTGCCAGCCATTGCCAGTGGCACCAGCATCATTTCTGGCTTGCTCGAGGGGGAAGATGTGCTGGCCACCGCTGCGGCTATGCGCTTGATGGGCGCCAAAATAGATAAGCGTGAGGATGGATCATGGCGCGTTCAAGGTGTTGGCCTGGGCAAGCTCAAATCCCCGTCCAAAACATTGGAAATGGGCAACAGCGGAACATCAACCCGCCTGCTAATGGGCCTTGTTGCGTCGCACCCGATCAGCGCCACATTTGCGGGTGACAGCTCTCTCAGTAAGCGACCCATGAGCCGTGTATCTAACCCATTAGCGCAAACCGGGGCGCGCATTGACGCAAGTGAAGGCGACAAATTACCGCTTACAATAACAGGTAGTGATCGCCCCAAGCCCCTTGACTACACACCGCCCATGGCATCGGCGCAGGTAAAGTCCGCTGTGTTATTTGCAGGCCTCAACACCGATGGCATCACCATTGTTCGTGAAAAAACATCTACGCGCGACCATAGTGAACGTATGCTCTCAGCGCTTGGTGCGGATATTGAGGTAGAATTAGATGCGAATGGCGGCAGAACTATCAGGCTCACGGGTAAAAAACCATTGCATGCTACAGATATCATCGTGCCCGGCGATATTTCCTCTGCCGCTTTCCCTATGGCCGCCGCGGCTATGACCGAGGGCAGCGATATCACGCTCATCGGTGTTGGCCTTAATCCATTGCGCACAGGTATTATCGATGCTCTTAGGGCTCTGGGCGCTGATATCAGCATTTTAAATGAACGGGAAGCTGGTGGTGAGCCAGTTGGTGATATCCATATCCTTGGCAGCAAACTCAAAGGAATAGATGGATTAACCGTCGAGCCGAGCACCATGATTGATGAATTTCCGGTTCTTTTTTGTGCAGCAGCCGTGGCAAAAGGCACAACTAACCTTACGGGTTTGCACGAGCTACGCGTAAAAGAATCTGACCGCTTGGCAGTAATGACTGAGGGTTTGCGCGCCTGCGGCATTGAGGTAGAAGAATTTGATGACGGCTTAACCATAAGAGGCTGTGGAGATGGTGATGGAAACGGTAAAGTGCCGGGAGGGGCAACCATTGCAACCCACCTTGATCACCGTATTGCCATGAGTTTTTTGGTACTCGGCATGATGGCTAAAAACCCTATTGCCATTGATGACGCCAGTGCATTTCATACCAGCTTTCCCACATTTGCCGACCTTATGAATGGATTAGGCGGGAAGCTTAGGTAATATTAGATCCTCGCTTACGCTGCGGGCGGCCCTTGGCCTTGCCTCACCAGCAAGCTGGTTCGGATATTATTTTCTTTTCCCCAATTGCCAGCGATTCGAATGTCGGTTATAGTCAAATTGTTCAACCAGTGGCGGTAAATATTACTGTTAGTTTATAATTAAGACTCAAGTGATTCGGGGAAAACAATGATTATTGCTATAGATGGACCCGCCGCAGCTGGCAAAGGGACACTTGCAAAGCGGCTCGCTGAATACTTTGAGCTTGCCTATCTTGATACGGGCGTACTTTACCGCGCGGTTGCTTTAAAATTGCTAAAGCATGGCATTGATCCACACAATGAAGATGCTGCCGGTCGCGCTTCATCCGACTTAATTCTCGATGACTTAATCAGCCCCGATTTGCGAACTGAATCCACTGGTAATGCCGCCTCGATTATAGCCGCCATGCCACAAGTTCGCGCCAACCTATTGTTATTTCAAAGAAAATTCGCCACCAATATTCCTGCAGACAAAGATGGTGTCATTCTTGATGGTAGAGATATAGGCACGGTGGTCTGCCCTGACGCTGATGTAAAATTATACATTACCGCCTCGCCTGAAGTGCGTGCAGAGCGCCGCTTGGCAGAAACTGAAAACAACCTTCTCGCTCATAGCAGAGCATCTGTTATTGCGGAAATCAAAGAACGTGATGAGCGTGATATGAACCGAAAAGATGCTCCAATGCGCCCCGCAGAAAATGCGCTCTTGCTAGATACCTCAAAATTAGATATAGACGCGGTGTTTTTAAGGGCTGTGGAACTGGTTCGCCAGAACTATCAACCCCAATAGCCGACGATGCGGTTAACCGCTCACCATTAGACTGATCCTAAGGGACAATTTAATGGAGGGTGTTTTTCATGTGTTTTAGGCCTGTGAGTTAAAACAAAGCAAAGGATGGTCCTGCGCTAGAATGCTTTTAGAAGTATTTCAACATTCACAGGAAGACCGCTGGAACCAACCAGCCGGCACAAAAATTAAAACAAGGACATAAGTATATGACTGAAGCGCAAATCGCGCCAAGTGTTGAAGACTTTGCAGCACTTCTCGAAGAATCAATGGGTGGCCACGATAGTTTTGAAGGTCACGTTGTAACTGGAACAGTAACAGCCATTGAAAAAGAATTCGCAATTATCGATATCGGACTTAAAGCTGAAGGGCGTATTGCTCTCAAAGAATTCTCTACTCCAGGTCAGGACGCTGAAATTGCAGCAGGCGACACAGTAGAAGTTTTTGTTGAGCGCATTGAAAATGCCATGGGTGAAGCCATCCTCAGCCGCGACAAAGCTCGTCGTGAAGAGTCATGGGAACGCTTGGAAAAAGCCTTCGCTGATGAAGAACGTGTCGATGGTTCTATCTTTGGTCGCGTTAAAGGCGGCTTTACAGTGGATATCAATGGCGCGGTAGCTTTCCTACCTGGCAGCCAAGTTGACATTCGTCCAATCCGTGACATCACACCTTTGATGAATATTGTTCAGCCGTTTCAGATCCTGAAAATGGACCGTCGTCGTGGTAACATCGTTGTTTCCCGCCGTGCCATTCTTGAAGGCGCACGCGCAGAACAACGCTCTGAGTTGATGACACAGCTTAAAGAAGGCGACAGCATTGATGGTGTTGTGAAAAACATCACTGATTATGGTGCTTTTGTTGACTTGGGCGGTATCGATGTCC
>CBFDBT010000023.1:0-23986 GCA_965603115.1 uncultured Alphaproteobacteria bacterium | reverse complement strand
GTAGCACTCGCATTATTTAAGGGAAGCTGGCAATCCCTTTTTGATGGATATATTGCAAACACGGGCAGTGAAGCATTAGATGAACTTTTATCCCGCGGCGGCATGTCCAGTATGCTCAATACAGTCTGGCTAATCCTGTCAGCTCTGACCTTTGGAGCAGTAATGGAGCGCACAGGACTATTACAGCGCATAACCATGACACTGCTAAAGTCTGTTAACGGTACAGCCTCGCTTATTACAACAACAGTTTTAACCGGCTTCGGCACCAATCTTGTAACCTCAGACCAATATATTGCCATTGTACTGCCAGGTCGAATGTTCCGTATGGAGTTTGCTAGGCGCGGGCTTGCTCCTCAAAATCTATCTCGCACAATCGAAGACGCAGGCACAATGACGTCAGCACTTATTCCTTGGAATACATGTGGTGCCTTTATGGCAACTGCACTTGGTGTACCAACACTCACCTATCTACCCTACGCTTTTCTTAATATAATGAACCCTGTGATCGCGATTATCTACGGCATCTTCAATATAAAAATTGCCAAGCTTAGCGAAGAAGAAATTAGTAATGCCCTAAGCACTCAGGCCGGCCTGACAACAAAATAAAAAATAGTAAAAATTTAAAGTCTAAGACTCGATGAATTTATATATTTAAATTCATATAATTACATGGTTTTTCGTAAATTCCTTACCAAAATCAGCATGAATTAAATAAATAATTCTTCTAAATTTTGATCTAAACCTGTGTAAATGGTCAAGAATTTCTATTTTATGCAAATAAATGCAAAAGGCGCGCTAGAATTTGTAACGCTTTGTTAACACTTTACCTATTACTCTTCGTCAGCCTGATAAATAGTATATTCTTTTATCGGGCATTAGCCTTCATTTATGGGCTGTGTTGCGAGTTGTATTAATTATATGGATTGGGGTCCATGGCAGATATTCTTATAATAGAAGACAATTTAGAAAATATGCTCATGATGAAGCGATGGCTTGAGTCAATGAATTGTCAAACGCGTGAAGCTCTCTCTGGCTCCGATGGGCTGGCCGAAGCACAAAAGAATAAGCCTTCAATTATCTTGCTGGATATAAACCTACCCGATATGGATGGTTATCAGGTTATATCAAAATTAAAAGAGTCAGATGCCACTAAAAATATACCTGTTATCGCTATTACAGCGTACGATACGCAAGACCATGAAGAAAAAGCTAAAAAAGCTGGATTTGATGACTATATGGCAAAGCCTGTAAACTTTTCATCCCTCATTTCCAAAATGAGTTCTCTTGGCGTTTTTGTCTCTTACAGCGCAGCCTGAAGGTTTAATCCGTTAAAACTTGAATTGCTGCTGGCCTACTTTCTATCTCAAGCGGTAGGTGCCCGACAATATCACCATCCATATCAACAATAACCTCGGTCCCCGCTTGCGGCGTTACCACCAATTTATTACCTTTTTTATACTCAACTTTTGGTCGCTTGATATGCGAGCCATTATATATTCGTGGAAAGACCATCAGCCTCTCATATAGATTAAGATCACCCGCTATTACAAAATCCAGATCAGAGGAAAAGCTTTCTGCCTTTGGCGCCATCATCATGCCACCTCCCGTCCACGGACCATTACATGCAGCGCCTAGCAAAAGCGGCCCTTGGTATAAAACCCCATCATCCACAGCAACGCTAACAGGTAAATTTGAATAAGAAAAAAGACATTTAAGTGCAACATAGGTGAAGGCAGCACCGCTTCCATATCGCTTTAAAAGTGGCGCCTTGTTCACATAATGATTTATATCGCCAGAAATGCCAAAGCTGCAAATAACCGCAAAATACCGAGATTGGGTCTGTCCATTTTCACCATTAAAGTGTGCTAACCCAAGGGTTAAAGGTCTGGTGTGGCCTTTCTTTATGGCTGAAATTTGGGCGTCTAGGCCATCGCCTAGACCTATATTTTTGCGAAAGTCACCCCCCGTGCCCGCGTCAAGCACACCCAGCTCGGCCTCAGGGCATAGAAGACTGTCACCTTCGAAAAAACCATTAATCACTTCATTGACTGTACCATCACCGCCGACAGCAATTATGCGATTATATCCTGCCTTAAGCGCTTTTTGAGTGAGCAATGACGCATGACCCCGATTTTCAGTAAAAGCCCAGTCAAATTCTGGCAATGCAAGCGAAAGTTTTTCGCGCATCTCAGGCCAATGCTTACGTGTCGCCCCACCTGACGACGCAGGATTTACAATCACAAAAGTTTTCACGTATGCCCCTCACAAATTCCCCGAAGGCAATGTAATGAAGTGACAGCCCCATGAAAAGCCTTATGCCATCAAAGTTATCGTTATTATTGTTGTTGATCATATTCTGAAAAGCTCATGCCATCCTTTGCAAGCTTTTGAATAAGTGGTGATATTTTCCACCAACGCTCGCCTCTCATAGCCTGCATATGCGTAAGTCGTTCAACAACATGATCGAGGCCAAGATGGTCTGCATAATGCATCGGCCCACCGCGGTAGGCTGGAAAGCCATATCCATTGCAATAAACGAGGTCAATATCGCTAGAACGCAAAGCTATGCCTTCCTCCAATATTTTGGCCCCTTCATTGATAAGAGTTAGCATGCACCGCTCGACAATTTCCTCATCCTCACAGGTTGTTCGGTCAAGGCCGGCCTTTAACGCTTCTTCATCAATGATTTTATCCACCAGGTCATCATCTATCGGTGTTCTATCACCAGCGTCATAGCGATAAATTCCCGCTCCTGTTTTCAACCCTTTGCGGTCCATTTCCACCAAGCGGTTTAACCACTCATAAGCGACCTCGTCATACATACCTTTAGTCGCAGATTTGCGATTCAAATAGCCAATATCAAGACCGGCCATATCGTAAACAGTCAACGGGCCCATCGCCATTCCAAAAGAATACAGTGCCCTGTCCACTTGCGATGGCGAAGCGCCTTCCATAACTGAAAGACAAGCCTCGCGGCCATAACAAGAAAGCATGCGATTGCCAATGAACCCATGACAAACCCCAGAGACAACCCCAATTTTATTCGTGACTTTAGCAAGCTGCAACACTGTCGCTAATACGTCTGGTGCTGTCTCCTCACCACGTACAATTTCGAGCAATCTCATGATATTGGCTGGGCTGAAAAAGTGTAGCCCCACCACGTCTTGCGGGCGCTTGGTCACCTTAGCCAGATGGTCAATATCAAGGTAACTGGTATTGCTGGCGAGTATTGCCCCTGCCTTTGACACTTGGTCGAGCTTTTTGAATATTGTCTCTTTGATCTCCATCTTTTCAACCGCCGCTTCAATGATGAGGTCGCACTCTTGCAAATCATCATAGCTAACTGTGCCATGGATTGAGGCCATGCACTTTTCCAGTTGATCACTGGTCATGCGTCCACTTTTCACGCTTCGGTTATAGTTTGACCGGACACGACTTAGGCCAGCATCTAGTGCATCCTTATTCATATCCAATATAGTGACAGGAATATTTGCGTTAGCAAAAGACATAGCGATACCACCGCCCATAGTGCCAGCGCCAATAATGCCCACAGATTTGATGGTTCGCAGTGGTAGGTCACGCGGCAGGTCTGGAATTATTTTTGCTTTACGCTCAGCGAAAAAGAGATGCTGCAGTGCCTTGGCTTGCGGCTTGGCCTTGCACTGCTGAAAAAGTTCGCGTTCGCGCAGAAAACCTTCTTTAAGTGGATTGTTCATGGCAGCTTCAATCGCCTTGAGTGCACATTGTGGCGCGATAAAACCCCGAGACTTCTTGGCTATTAGACGCCGTGTTGTTTCAAAAAATTCGTTGGCATCCCCCTCTAGCTCAATAGAACGATCCCCCGTTGGCACGATAGCTTCACCAATAATGGACTGTGTAAAAGCTAGAGCCTCTTCTAAAAGATTATTCTCAACAACTTTATCAATCGCTCCAAGTTCACAAGCCTTGGAGGCCTTCAGTCGTTTGCTATTTAAAATCACATCACTTGCGGCCTCTACTCCAATGAGGCGAGGCAAAAGCTGGGTGCCGCCAGCACCGGGGATAAGACCTAGTTTTACTTCCGGCAATCCAACTTCGGCCGATTTAAGGGCAATACGATATTGACAAGCCATGGCAATTTCAAATCCACCGCCAAGAGCTGTGCCGTGAACAGCAGCAACTATTGGTTTTTCACAGTCATGAATAACCATCACAACATCTGGCAGGCTTGGTTCCTGATTAGGTAGTGCAAACTCTTTGATGTCAGCCCCTGCGATGAATGTACGACCAGCACAGATCAAAACAATAGCTTGAATGTTTTCGTCGGCTACAGCTGTATTCACTGCAGATAATATCCCTTGGCGCACGGCCTGCGAGAGCACATTCACGGGTGGGTTATCAACTGTAATAACAGCTATGGAATCTGTATTTTTATAACTGACGACTGACATGGGAAAACTCCTTTAACAATATCCAAGGTATCAAGGCTATAGCTTTTGCCGCATTTCAAGATTTAAAGCAATCAAGCAGTCACATAGGCAATCTTTTAAGTACAAACACAATTGAGAGTACACACGGACAATATCCTGTGCTAGAAAATCAATATATAAGGAGAGGTCATGGACAAACTTTTAAAAGCACTGAAAAAAATTGTAGGAACTGCAGGCTACGTTAGCGGTGAAGACGTGGCAAACAGGCCTGCTCGGTGGGGCACAAATATTATGCACGAAGCCAAAGCTTTGTTGCGTCCTGCTAGTGTGGAAGAAGTGTCCGCCATCTTGGCCCTATGCAATAAAAATAAACAGTCCATTATCACAGTGGGTGGCAACACCGGCATGGTAGGCGGTACTGTTAGTACCGAAAATGACATCTTGCTCTCACTAGAGCGTATGAACAAAATTATTGAAGTGGATGCCTTAAGCCGCACCCTCACGGTAGAAGCTGGTGTTACTTTAGAACAGGCTCAAAATGAGGCGAGCAATATTGACCTCATGTTCCCGATCGATCTGGGGGCTAGAGGATCGGCAACAATTGGCGGCAACATTGCGACCAATGCTGGCGGTAATGGCGTTATACGGTATGGCATGACCCGCGACCTCGTGCTTGGCCTAGAGGTTGTTATGGCCGACGGAACTATTATTAATTCCCTCAATAAACTCATTAAAAATAATACCGGCTATGACACAAAGCAACTTTTCATCGGCGCTGAAGGCACGCTTGGCATTATCACCAAGGCCGTACTAAAGCTTAAGCCCGCTATGTCAAGCCAGTCCACAGCTTTTGTAGCAGTTGATAGTTTCAAAGCTGTGCTCACACTGCTTGATCGCGTTGACAAAGAAATGAGCGGAACCCTGTCTGCCTTTGAAGTCATGTGGCAAAATTTTTATGACTTTATGGTCACTGACCCAAATATGCGCGCGCCTTCTTTTGATAGTCCGCACCCCTATTACATCCTGCTCGAAGCTTCAGGCGGACAGTCAGATGCCGATGAGGATCGATTTCAAAATGTGATGTGGTCCCTATTTGAAGAACGCCTTTTGACGGATGCTGTTATCGCTCAATCAGGCCAAGAGAGAGAAGTTATGTGGGCTTTTCGAGATAATATTTCTCACCTCTTTACCGTCGGAAATGCGGTTGGCTATGATGTCTCTGTCCCACAATCTTCTATGGAAGCCTATGTTGATCGCATTACACAAGAACTAGAGCAAAAATACGGGGATACCAATCTAGTAGTATTTGGACATGTCGGCGACGGCAATATACATATCTCACTGTCCTCAAAAGACCATGAAGGTGTGAATGATATTCTCTATTCTGCCTTAAAGGATATGAATGGTTCTATATCTGCCGAGCACGGTATTGGGCTTGATAAAAAAGCTTATCTACCCAACTGCCGAACCCCTGAAGAGCTGGCTTTAATGCAGAGTCTTAAAAAAACCATGGACCCAAATACTATATTAAATCCCGGTAAAATATTCGGGATGGAATAGAAGAAAAGTAGCTTACAAACTGAAGGTCGCGGCCACTCGTGAGAGGGTGGCGGTTGCTGCGGCATCCATTTTGCCAGTGGCGTCACGCGGCGTTAACCACGACCCCCCAACGGCAGGTACATTTTTCAGGGCTAAAAATTCAGCCGCATTGTTGGGGTTAATCCCGCCTGTTGGGCAAAATTGCACTTCAGGCAGCACCGCGCCCGCGGCTTTTAAAAAATCAACGCCGCCACTGGCTGTTGCTGGAAAAAACTTCAAATGGGTAAACCCAAGGCTTACAGCATTCATCGCTTCTGACAGTGTCGCTACACCCGGCAGAAAGGCAAGATCCAACTCTTTTACTTTTGCAGCTAATGCTGGCGTTAAACCAGGGCTTACACCAAAGGCCGCACCAGCACCTACGACCATTTCGGCAAGTTCTGGTCCCATCACTGTGCCCGCGCCGACAATCGCATCGTCTGGAAGGTCTGCTATCACAGCGCGGATGGCATCAAGGGCTGTTGGATGTCTTAACGTTATTTCCAAGACCTTCATGCCTTGCTCGTAAAGAATTCGTGAAATTGTTACGGCCTCTTCAACGCTTTCAAAACCGAGAACCGGAATAACAGCTGTTTGCTCAAAACATGCCTGAATAGACATAATGATCTCCCCTTGTATAAACCTATAGCTTAAAGATGTTTGCACCTTTAGTAGCCACGCCCTCTTGCTTCCTAAAAGAGGTAAACAAATCACGCCCTATCGTCAAGAGTGTCTCTGGCAGCTCTGCCTTCAAGCGTTTTCTTGATAAAACCCGTTGCAAAGTTATCGCCACAACATTCCAATTCATCTTATCATAGCACCCGACACCGCACTGATAGGTTCTGCTATCAATGGCCACAACAGGATGAAGTCCGCATTATGGTTAACTTTGCGCCTAAAAATAACAAAAAAAGAAAAACCTTGGCATACTCGCATTCGGTGTTTAATGTGTCTTTGTCGGTTATGACATTAATTTTATGCACACGTCCTTTGTTACGGATAGCCCAACGGGTTTAAATCAATAACGAAAGATATACGGGGAAGGTTGAGTTAGATGGCTAAAGGTACTGTTAAATGGTTTAATGCACAAAAAGGTTTCGGATTTATTGTTCCAGAAGAAGGAGATAGTGACATATTCGTGCACATTTCCGCTGTCGAACGCTCTGGCCTTACAGACCTGAAAGACGGTCAAAATGTGACGTTTGAATTAGAAGAAGATCGTGGTCGCATGGCCGCATCAAATCTTGAACTCGTTGATTAATTTAAACGAGTATAGTTATAATTAGGGGGCTTATTGCCCCCTTTTTCTTATTTAAAGTCTTTTTTCATGTTAAAAAATTGCTGATATTATTTCCGCGTTAACGGGCGCGTGAGGCAGGTTGGGCCACCTTCACCCTTGCGACTAATGTCATCCCCTTTGTAGGTTTGCACAGTGCAGCCAGCTTTTTCCATAGCCGCTTTTGTCTCTGGTAGCTTGTCCAGCATCAGCACATTGCGCGGGGCCAGTGCCAGAACATTACAGCCCATAGGAATATATTCACTTTCAGGCACCTCGACAAACTTAACGCCGTGGTCTTCAAGCCAGCTGATAAAACTATCCGGCATCAGTGGCCTATAGATAAGCGCCAAGTCTTTATCCAGCGGCGAAATCATGCTCATCAGGTGGAAAACATCATCGGGGTGATCAGGGTCCGGTAGCGGCACAACATGTAGGTCAACATCGTCACCGAGCAGAGTTTTAAGTTGATCGATGCCCGCTTGGTTGGTGCGGGGCCCAAGCCCCACGGCACAGGCTTTATCGTTAAGCCAGATAAAATCACCGCCTTCTAACGTTCCTGGCGCTATAATTTCACCGAGAATGGTCTCGCCAGCAAGTTCTAACAAACCAGCGTTGTGGGATGGTTCACCGCGCCTTGTCGCCCGCCCCATATGGCAAAGAATAAGACCTTTAGGGCTAACCAGCAAAGCATCACGGGTATAAATTGCATCAAGTGTCAAACTATCAGCGGTGGGCAAGTCAATCACTGAAGCACCAGAATTTACAAGGATACGTATGAAACTGGCATGTTCACTTGCTGCTTCAGCGTAATCGGGCTTTGAATGGAACCTGAGTTTTTCCCATTCATTTGCTATTTTTTCATCACTTTTAAAAGAAGCCGCAGGCGACCTGACAGCGACACGCTCTATCGCGCCATACTCATTAAAACTACTCATCACTATCTCCAACTTCCTCATTATGAACGTGTAGCCACGCATAAATTGGCATGCCTACAAGTAATAAAACAAAACCCCACATGACCGTCTCGGCACCCGTGCCAATGATTATCCACGTAGAATAAATAAAAGCACCTAGCGCCAGAACCATCGTAGAGTTTTGCCGCTTTCCACCAACTTTTTTGATCAGCACCATTTCGGCAACAGACGAAAATGCATAGGGTATTACAACAGAAAGTGTTGAAAGAACCAATAAAAATTCAAACGCACTGCGCAGGCCCGATTGCATATTCATAATAAGAAATATTGTTGATAAAACACCTGCAAAATACAGCGAGAAAGCAGGCGTCGCATTTTTGCTCATTTTTTTAAAACGAAGCGGGAAGAGCTTATCGCGCGCAGCTGCAAGCGGTGTTTGAGCGCCCGCAAGTACCATAGCATTTATGGCACTAATCATCGCAATAATAGCGCCAATTGCGATAACCTTCTCGCCAACAGGGCCCATAATACCAACAGCCGCATCAGCAAAAGGGCTAGTGGAGGTAATAAGTACCTCTGTTGGCACCAAAACCATCACCCCAAACGTGGCTAGAAAATAAATCAATGCCACTGAAATAATAGACCAAAAAAGTGCCCGTGGCAGGGTTTTCTCTGGTTCTATAACATCTTCAGCCGGTATGGTCGCTGCTTCAATACCCACAAAGGCCCACATGGTCAGAGCACTTGCTGCAGAAAGAACGGTCAGTGTACTGTCCCCTGTGGGGTTTAAGTCAGGCATCACCGCCGGAGTGAATTGAGAAACACCTATTACAGCTATTAAAATCAAAGGAATAATTTTCAAAATTGACGTTGCAAGTTGAAAGATACTCGCTTCCTTCACACCCTTGACGTTGATTAAAATTATCGACCAGATGAGGAACATTTCAAGAGCAAAGGCGAGAAGTTTATTTTCCACCAAACCCGGGATGAAAACAGCAAGATAACCGACACAGGCCAAAGTCACGGCTGGTATCGCCGTCCAAATGGAAATCGAATAGCCCCAAACCGTTAAAAAAGCAGCAAAATCACCCAGCCCCTCACGAGCATAGGCATAAGGCCCGCCTATTTTTGGAATAGCCTTTGCCAACCGCCCATACATCAAAGCCAGTAAAAAAGTTCCGCCAGCTGTTAAGAGAATACTCACCAAACCAAGTCCGCCAAAGGGTGCTAGAAGTGCAGGCATCATAAATATACCCGAGCCAATCATCATGCCTACGATAAGCCCCCACGTACGCCAAAAACCCATTGATGGATTTGTTGATATTTTATGTGCCATTAAATGCTCCCTTAAACCCCATGCCAAGCCTAGAGCTTTTTTCTTTAGACGCAAGCTTGATGAGAATACAGATTCCGAAAATCCCATATTCTTATAACTTTAAACTGATGCTTACTGTATCGGGCCTTTTTCTTTACATTGGGAGTAAATATGCATAGGGTTTTTTCAAATACAACAAGAGTTAAAAAGCGTATAGAGCGGTTTCCACGTAAACCCGCACCTAAACTCTACGCTCAAAGATAAAACAATTCACAATGCCCTTTGGCAAACAAGGAAGCAAATCATGAAACTAGTCATTCTAGGTGCTATCATTCTCGTCGTTATCTTATTGGTCAACAGCGGAGCTTTTTTTAAAATAAATGGCCTCAATATGAGACATCAAGCCCACCCAACTGAAACACTTATGACGGGCGGGCAACCAAGCCTTGCTGACCTTGCTGTATTAAAAGAAAGAGGCATCACCACAGTGATTAATTTGCGCGGTCTTGATGAAAAACTTGGTTTTGATGAAGCCGCTGAGCTTGAAAAGCTTGGCATGTCTTATGTGCAAATCCCTATGAGTTCTGCTAAAGACCTTACGAAAGAAAATGCAATCAAGCTGGATGCCGCACTAAAAGACATCAAAGGCACTGCGCTCGTTCATTGTGCTAGCAGCAATCGCGTCGGGGCATTATTTGCTCTTAGAGAATTCCAAATCAATGGTAAAAGTGCTGAAGAGGCTATGGCTTTTGGCAAAACAGCTGGCATGAAAAGCTTGGCATCTGACATCAAAAAAATATTAGTTAAATAATACAGTAATGGATGAATGATATGATGAAATATATGAGTATACTTATTGCTAGCGGGTTCTTACTTGCCCCTTTTCAACTTTTAGCCACTGACACTGATATCGAGAAATTTGAGGCTAAGGATATATTTGACCTTGAATATGCGGCCGATCCACAGGTCTCTCCTGATGGAAAATCCGTATTATTTGTACGCCGATCTAACGATATTATGTTGAACAGAACTAAATCTAATATCTGGATTGCGCGCGCTGACGGAGCTGATCAACGCCCATTACTGTCTGGCCAAAATAACTTCTCTATGCCGCGCTGGTCCCCTGATGGCTCTCGCATTGCTTATATTTCTAATCTAGAAGGCAGTTCTCAGCTTTATGTTCGCTGGATGGACAGTGGCAACACGGCCATTTTGACCAATATACAAAAATCAGTCGGCAATATCAGCTGGTCTCCTGATGGCAAAACCATAGCTTTCACCATGAGCGTTGAAGATAAAGTAGCCCCGCTTAAGGTCAAGATGCCAAAGATGCCAAAAGGGGCCAAATGGTCTCCACAAGTTAAATATGTGTCAAAGGCGCGTTATCAAGCAGATGGTCGCGGCATACTCGAGCCAGCTTACACCCATATATTTGTGGTACCATCCATGGGCGGTACAGCGCGTCAGCTTTCAAGCGGTAACTATCATCACCGTGGCGCGCTCAGTTGGAGCAATGACAGTTCAGAGCTTTTATTTTCAGCCAACCGGAGTGACGATTGGGAATATGAAAGCCGTGAATCAAACATATACGGCCTGACCTTGAAAGGGAAAATCAGGCAAATTACCAAAGAAACAGGTAGCGAAGCCACCCCCAAAATCTCTCCAAATGGTCGCTATATTGCCTATGTGAAATCCGACAATAAAAAACTCGCTTACCGCACACGATCGTTATACATCATGAAATCGGATGGAACCGGTGCCCGCATCCTTACGCCTGACCTAGATCGCTCTGTCAGAAACATCATCTGGGATGAGAAAAGCTCAGGGCTTTATTACCAGTTTAATGACCACGGTGTTACCAATGTAGGCTTCAGCGACCTGAAGGGCAAACAACAGGTGATTGCCAAAGGTTTAGGCGGAACCACGATGGGCCGCCCTTATAGCAGCGGGACTTACCACGCAGCTGCAGGGACTGTAGCCTATACGGCAGGTCGTCATGACCGTCCGGCAGATCTACACACGCTCATGAAGAGTAAAAGTCGCCAAATTACCTCACTGAATGAGGATTTGCTTGGACATAAAACACTCGCAAGCTTGAAGGAAATTACTTACAAATCCTCCATAGACGGTGAAAAGATGCAGGGCTGGTATCTCCTGCCACCAAATTTTGATGCCAGTAAAAAATATCCCCTCATTTTAGAAATTCATGGCGGGCCGCATCTATCTTACGGGCCGCATTTTTCGGCAGAACTACAACGCTTCGCGGCTGAAGGTTATATAGTTTTTTATGACAATCATCGTGGCAGCACGTCATACGGCGAACGCTTTGCGCTCTTGCTGCAAAATAAATATTCCAGCAAATATGATTTTGCCGATCATATGTCGGGGGTTGATGCCATGATTGCCAAAGGCTTTGTAGATCCAGAAAGGCTCTTTATCGCAGGGGGATCAGCCGGCGGCATCGCCAGTGCCTATGCAATTGGCCTCACCGACCGATTTAAAGCTGCAGCTGTGGCAAAGCCCGTGATTAACTGGCTTTCAAAAGTGCTTACCGCTGACAGTGGTTTGGGACAAATCCCTAACCAGTTCCCCGGCATGCCTTGGGATCATATGGAACATTATTGGAAGCGTTCACCTCTCTCTCTTGTTGGTAACGTAACGACACCAACCATGCTCATTACAGGTGAAGATGACAAACGTACGCCAATGAGTGAGACCGAGCAATTTTATCAAGCGCTTAAATTACGCAAGGTAGATGTGCTCATGGTGCGGGTGCCCGGCTCTTCTCACAGCATAGCAGGGCGACCATCGCGCATGATTGCCAAAGTAGAAAATATTCTGGCGTGGTTCAAAAAATACGACGAAAACAAGTGATGTCACAGCTCTTCATCACCTTCAGACCTTAAAAAGTCATCTCGATCACATAAAGGATTATCTATGCGCTTCTCTCTTTTAAAATCTAGTCTTCTAGCCTGCCTTATCGTGACACCAGTAACTGCCAATGACAAATTCGGTGACGCTAAAGATTTACTGGCTAAATTAATCAGTTTTAAAACTGTTGAGGGAACTAACGAGACCAAAACAGCGGCTAACTACCTCAAAGGAGAGTTTATAAAAGCTGGCGTGCCAAAGAACGATATCACGCGCATAGACCACCAGGGTGATGTTTCTTCTCTCATCGTACGATATAGAGGCACAAACAGCGGAAAAAAACCCATCCTTGTGATGGCGCATATGGATGTAGTTCCTGCCGAACGAAAAGACTGGTCGATGGATCCTTTCACACTCAATGAAGTGAATGGAAAGCTACTTGGTCGTGGTGTTGAAGATAACAAAGGCGGTGTTGCCACCACTGCTGCCACTATTATAGGATTTGCCCGCGAGAGTTATAAGCCTGACCGTGACATTATCCTCGTCTATTCAGGAGATGAAGAAACCACCGGAAATTCTTTGATAGATATTTTGAAAAATCACCGCGAACTGATTGACTCAGAGTATGCACTCAACACTGATGCTGGTGGTGGAAGTATCCGTCAAGGCAAAGCAAATTCTTATTCTATACAGGCCAGTGAAAAAACATATCTAAGCTTTAAACTTTCCACAACAAACTCAGGGGGACATAGCTCGCTACCTCGCCCTGACAATGCTATTTATGACTTGGTGGGCGGTCTGCAACGTATCTCCCGCTATCAGTTTCCTGTCATGTTAAACCCTGTAAGCATGGGCTACTTTAAAGAAATGGCCAAAGTATCAAAGGCGGAAATCGCTACTGCCATGCGCAAGATTGCTCTTGATCCAAGTGATACGGCGGCTACAAAACTTCTAAGTGAAAAGTCTGCCTATTATAATTCTGTCATGCGCACGACCTGTGTAGCCACTATGCTGGATGCTGGACACGCAGAAAACGCCTTGCCGCAAAGTGCCTCAGCAACTATCAACTGTCGCATCGTGCCTACGCAATCGGCTGAGAGTGTGCAAGAAACGCTTACAAGACTTGTTGCCAACAAAAATGTAACGGTTAGTCGCATCGCAGAACCAACCCCTAGCGACCCTTCTCCTCTGCGGCCTGATGTTCTAAAAGCACTGGACGCAACCCTCATGGGTATTTGGGGGTCTTTGCCTATTATCCCTACCATGTCTACGGGTGCCACTGATGGTCTATATGTCAGAAATGCAGGCATTCCTGTTTATGGTGTGAGTGGTATTTTCACAGCCGAAACTGACGGTAATGCCCACGGTAGAGATGAACGCATTCAACTTGAAAGTTTCAATAAAGCTGTTAGCCACTGGGATGGGTTATTACGACGCCTGACGGGTGGCAAATAATAAATTTAATGTGCAAGAGGCTCGGTTGCCGCGATGAGCCAGTCTCTTGCATCCGCACTTACCAGATCAACCAACTTATCGCGCACAGTTGCGTGATACTCATTAAGCCATTCTAGCTCCACATCATTTAAAAGTGCCACCTCAATGAGATTACGGTCGATGGGGGCCCATGTCAGATTTTCAAAATGCATCATGCCGCGTCCCTCAGGGTCATCCTCATCACATTTGACCAACACAAGGTTTTCGATGCGAATGCCATATTCACCCGCTTTATAATAACCCGGCTCGTTTGAGAGGATCATACCATCTAGCAAAGGCACGCTTGAGCCAAATTTAGCAATACGTTGAGGGCCTTCATGAACAGCCAGATAACTGCCAACACCGTGACCGGTGCCATGATCATAATCCAGACCAACATCCCAAAGCGGCTTGCGCGCGATAGAATCGAGCGCCTGCCCGCTTGTCCCTTTGGGAAAATGCGTTGATGAAAGCGCAATATGCCCTTTGAGAACGCGGGTGAAACGATCTTTATGCTCAGTAGTCGGCGTACCTACAATCATAGTGCGGGTGATGTCTGTTGTGCCATCGCTATATTGGCCGCCGCTATCAAGCAGAAAAAGCTCTCCATTATTTATAGGCAGGTTTGTTTCTTCAGCCACTTTATAATGGCAAAGTGCAGCATTGGAGCCAGCGGCAGAAATAGTATCAAAACTGATGCCCTGTACAATATCTTTGCCCGCGCGAAAGCTCCATAACTTGTCGACAACTTTAATCTCGTCAAGCTCACCCTTGGGCGCTTCTACAGCAAACCACGCGAGAAATTCAGCAATTGCCGCCCCATCACGCACATGCGCATCGCGGGTCCCTTGTTGTTCAACCTCGTTCTTGGTCGCCTTCATTAAGATGCATGGGTCAGCGCCTTCTACGAGGGTGGCGCCACTGGTTTTAAGTGTCTCAAATATCTTGGCGTTATTGCTTACAGGGTCAACTAGCACCCGCTCGCCCGCGGCTCCCATTTTTGCAAGTTCCTCGTAAAAAGCAGAGCGTTCCTTGATCTCAACACTATTACCCAGATGCTGGCGCACTTCGTCGGTGAGTTTTTCAGGCGCTACAAAAAGTTTACCACTCTCGTCAGCGCGGAAGATTGCAAACGCATGAGGAACGGGGGTGTTTTCCACGTCATCAGCGCGAACGTTAAAAGCCCAAGCAACACAGTCGAGCATGGTCACAACCACAGCATCAACATCTTTTTGCTTTAAAACTTCAGCAATATCCTGTCGCTTTTCAGCTGAAAGTTTGCCTGCCCATTTCACGTCTTGAACACGAAGTTTACTCATGGGGGCCGGCGGCTGATCGTCCCAAGCCGCATCAATAGGGTTACTGTCGACAGCGACAAGCGAACCCTTCTTTTTCTCAAGCGCCGCTTTCATATCTTTGACCCAGTCGACGGTCGCAAGCTCCGCGTCATACCCAATACAAGCATTTGTTCCCATATTGTCTGTGAGCCATTTTTTAAGTGGATATTCTTCAAAATGAAGGCGCTCAATAAGGTCACCGTCAACCTGATCCATAACCTGAATGACATAGCGCCCATCAATGAAAATAGCGGCTTTGTCCGCTAATACCACAGCATTGCCCGCAGACCCTAAAAAGCCGGTAGCCCACCTTAGACGTTGGGCATAATCACCCACATATTCGCTCATATGCTCGTCTGTAAGGGGAATGATAAAGCCCGTAAGGTCACGGTCTTTCAATTCGCTTCTCAAAGCTTTTAGGTTGGCAGCTGTTGTTGTCATTACTTTTACTCCATATCGAAAGAATATCACTTTTGATTTGTGTCGCACCACCCTATAACAAACGCAAGGAGAAATCGATGACTCGTATCACTGCCCCTGAAAATATTGTCGCCCCGCTGGCAAAAACCAAGGCCCACAGCTTTACCCACCACGGCATTACTGTGAGTGACCCCTATAGCTGGATTAAAGATCCTGCCTACCCTGATGTGAGTGATAAAGACGTGCTTTCCTATTTAACGCAGGAAAATGAATATTTCCAAGCCGTGATGAAACCCCATGCAACGCTTCAAAATACTATATTTGATGAAATCAAAGGTCGTATAAAAGAAGATGATAGCAGCGTACCTTGGAAAAAGGGCGACTTTATCTATCGCTGGTATTTTGAAAAAGGCGCTGAATATCGTACTTGGTCTAGAAGAGGGCTTACAAGCGATGACGAAACCATACTGATAGATGAAGCCCATGAAGCCAAAGATCATGAGTTTTATCGCCTTGGTGATCTCTCCATTTCACCTTCCGGGGACAAGATGGCTTGGTCGGTAGATAATGATGGCTCTGAGCGGTTTACAATATTTGTCAAAGACCTCACCACAAACGAAATTCTTAGCGATACAATAAATGAGACCAGTGGGGCCGCTCTATGGTGCGCCGATGGTCAAAGCTTTTTGTATGTGGTGGTTAGCGCTGAGTGGCGACCTTATCAGATAAAAATGCACCGCCTAGGCACGGATTGCGCTGATGATATCCTTGTTTATGAGGAAAGTGATTCAAGCTTTTTTCTAGGTGTTAGTAAAAGCAGCAGTGAGGATTATTTCATTATCCGCAGCGCTGACCATGTAACCGCGGAAATATGGACATTGCCAGTGGCAAAGCCCACCGATCAACCCAAGCTACTATCGAAGCGTCAATCAGGTCGTGATATCTATGTCGACCACGGTAACGGAAAATTTTACATCCGCACCAACGACAATCATAAAGATTTCCGTATCGTACAAGTGGATGAAACCAATGTCGCGCCAGAAAACTGGCAAGAGCTAAAAGCCGGTGGTGACGGGCATTATTGGCGCGGCATGCAAGTGTTTAAAAACTTTATCCTGCTCGCAGACAGAAGAGATGGCCTCGACCAGATACTAGTTATAAATAGCGATGGCTCAGAGCATTATATTGAATTCCCTGAAGCCGCTTATGCAGCAACTATCGGCACCAATCCGGAATATGATCAACATCATATCCGGTTGAACTATCAATCGATGGTCACCCCGCAATCTGTTTTTGACTATGACCCCACTGGTAGAAAACTTACGCTTAAAAAAGAACAGGAAATTCCGTCGGGCTACGATAAACAAAACTATGCCACCGAGCGTTTAATGGTCAAAGCCCGCGATGGCGCACTCGTGCCTGTCAGCCTTGTCTACAAAAAGTCTTTTAGTAAAAATAGTGATGCCCCCTTACATCTTTATGCTTACGGCGCATACGGCCTTGGTATGGACCCCGGATTTTCAGCCGCACGGCTTAGCCTTTTGGACCGTGGCTTTGCCTACGCTATTGCGCACATAAGGGGCGGCGATGAGCTGGGTTATGGCTGGTATGAAGACGGCAAGCTCGACAAGCGTGAAAATACTTTCAATGATTTTGTTGATGTAGCCCGCGCACTGAGCGAACAAGGCTTTGTAAAAGAAGGCAATATATCCATTTCTGGCGGCAGTGCAGGCGGTGAACTTATGGGGGCCGTGATCAATCAGGCCCCTGACCTTTGGTCCTCAGCCGTTTTGCATGTTCCTTTTGTGGATGTACTTAACACCATGCTTGATGATAGCCTGCCCCTCACCCCCATTGAGTGGCCAGAGTGGGGAAACCCAATAGAGAGCAAGCAAGTATTTGAGCATATGCAAAGCTATTCACCTTATGACCAGATTACAGCCAAAGACTATCCTCCGATGCTGGTCACAGGCGGACTAAACGACCCTCGCGTTACTTACTGGGAACCCGCTAAATGGACCGCTAAAATGCGGGCCACAAAAAGTGATGATAATCTGCTTATCATGAAGATGAATATGGGGGCAGGTCACGCAGGCAAATCAGGGCGCTATCAACGCATTGAAGAAGTGGCTGAAGAATATACATTCCTGCTTATGGCATATGGAGTAGCGTAAATGGCAGCCAAGGGCACATATGATCGCGCTAAAATAGTCGGCTACTCAGGTGACCTTGTTAGCGAGCGCTTTCGACTAACCCCGCTGCGGGAAGACCATGAGGAAGGCTTTTGGCACATTCGCTCAGATCCTGACGTTGTGCGCTATCTACCCTATCAACTAGCAACTGATCGCGCTCAGCATAAGCAGGCGTTCACAAGGGATTTACATGAAAAGGGACGTTACAAATTTGGCTGGGCTATCGAATGGCTTGATGCAAGCAAAGGCGATGGCATCCCATTTATTGGCTGGACTATACTCAGGCCAACCGAAGATGGTTGCTGGTTAGAACTTGGTTATACGCTTAGAAAGTCATTTTGGGGTCACGGTATAGCAACAGAAGTTAATGATGCTATCGTCAAATATGCAGAACAAAAAATGGGCTATCCAAAAGAAGACCTGAAGGCCTCGGTTGAGGTAGGCCATCCAGCCAGTCGGCGCGTGCTTGAAAAGTCGGGCTTTGTCGTCACCCACGAAGAAGTGATAGACGATGAACTTTGCTGGTGCTTTAGGCGAATTTGAGGCAAGCTATGCCGCCACGAAATCCAGTGTCGGGCGCAGACCACTCAAATTATAACCAACCGATGTGGCTTTAGAAATAAGCTCTTCAGTCGTACTATGGCCACCAAAAGCCTTGGCAAGCGAATATAACGTCAAAGAGCGCTTGCCAGACAGACAGTAGGCAAGAATTGGACCCTGCGCTGTATCAAGGGCTTCTTTAGTCTTCTGCACCGCTTTCATGTTGGGGCCGGAGTCATCTATCGGAATATAAATAAACTCCATGCCAAGCTCACTCGCCCGGTTTTGAATGTCAGAGGACAAAGGCTGGTCCTCAGCATCCTCTTCAAAATCAGGCCGGTTACATATAATAGTCGTAAAGCCCTGTGCCTTTATCTTATCCAGATGCCCTACAAAAATCTGTCCTGAAATAGAAAGGTTTTCGTCTATTTTTTTATATGCTGCCATTTTTCTATCCTACTTAATCTGTCGTAACTCTCTTAATCTACGGTCTCATGTGACCAATTTTTTGAAACTAGAGAATCTGTTGAATTATATTTTCATTATTATGCATAATTTAATATATAAATCTAATAAAATATGAATATTAAAATATAAAACTAATAATAATCTATTAAAACTCTATAAGTTAGAATTTTATTGCATAATTTTAGACGAGGCCGCATTTCCATACGCCTAATAGATAGCCGCATATCGCCAAACCCCGGCAAAGCGGAGCGATTGGCATCACGATTCTCTGAAAATTTTTGGAGGGACTAAGACGTTTCTCAGGATAAAGAACTTTAATGTCTTCGGCTTAAGAACTGAGGCTTTCCAGTGTAGGGCGCAAACCATCAATTTTAAAACCAGCAGATGAAGCCGTGGCAAGAATTTCGTCAGCTGTTACACCGCCGCCAAGGGCTGTTGCTAGTGACCACAACATGGTTGAGCGCTGGCCTGAGCGACAATAGGCGAGAATTGGCCCACTTGCTTCTTCAAGAGCTTGCTTGGTCATTTCTACAGCTTGCATGGTAGGGCCGCTCTTTGTGACGGGAATATGCAAAAATTTCAATCCAAGATCAATGGCATGGCTTTCAACATCATCTGCCAATGCTTGGTTGGTATCTTCAAAATCTGGGCGGTTGCATATAATAGTGTCAAACCCTTGCTCTTTTAACGCCTTCAAATCACTGATTGTGATTTGCTCTGATACTGATAGATTTTTATTAATTTCAATGCATTTGGCCATTATTTATGCCTACCTTTATTCTTAATGATGATTTTATTTAGCTTTTTGTGAATTTATTTGCTTTCACTTGACCAAGGTCAATTCATTCTCTGATTAACCGCCTATATCTAAGCTTGTCGTCGAGTGTTTAAACAGCTTCTATATTCCCCGTGTCATATTTTGATGCTACCCCTGGGTTTTGGTTTTCTGTTTAGAACTCGGCGGCGTCTTCTACCCCACTTTTGGTGACTGGGGTGTTCAAATCTTTTAAGAGTTTGGCACCCCTGTTTTTTGCCGTTTAATCACATAACTGACATGAAATCCACTAAATAATACCCTAGATCATAGAGGTGCATTGGAGTAATAATGCCAAGAGAGCAATGCGACGGCACTTCTATAGGGGCGCCAGACCTCTCCCCAGCTATCAACTGTCTTTGGTTTTGGCTTGCCTTCTTCACCCAATATACGTGTTATGCCCGCCCGCACCGCTAAATCATCAATGGGCCATATATCCACGCGTCCCATGGAAAACATTAAATACATCTCTGCGCTCCAACGCCCCAACCCCTTCACATTTGTAATCATCGCGATAGCGTCTTCATCGCCAAGAGCTTCTAGTGAAGCGAAATCAAGCGCGCCTGACCTAACGGCTTCAGCAAGAGAATGACTATAGGTGAATTTTTGTCGTGACATTCCAGCGCCGCGCATAATATCCGCGTCCAGCGCCAAAACGCGTTCGGGCGTAATATCTCCGCCAAGAAGATCAGAAAATCTTGAAAAAATGGTTGCAGCCGCTTTTACAGATAATTGTTGACCAACAATGACCCGCAGTAAAACAGCAAAGCCGCCCGGATTTATACGCTCTGTTGGATAGCCTACGCACTCTATAGCGGCGGCAATTTTTTCATCGCGAGCAGCAAGTTCATCAAGCATGCTTTTTATAGCTTTAGTGTTTAAAGAGTGCATTCATCAGCTTTCTTTAAGGTAAAAGTTCGCCAGCCAACCCCCACGCAACTGACATCAGTGCCAAAACAAGCGCTGATGCCGCAATCAGTATAACATGACTACCTAGTATCATTTGCCTTACATTTTCATGAAAAACATTCTGCTTGCCAAATCGCCAGGCGTACATAGGGGCGGTAAGGATAAGCATCAGCCCAATATTAAATATCGCGCGCCAAAATAAAATTAAGAACCCAAGCTGCTCCTCAATCCACATCGTAGGATAATAATGCACTTCCATTACAAAGCCGCCAGCAAACAAAATTCCACCTGCAACGGACCAACGCGCAAATCGCTTCCAATCTTTGCCGCGTTTACTATTCCAGTGAAGAGACGCGGTAAAAAGCACAAAGAGACATATTATGAGGGGGGATATTAATAAATAGGGGTTGCCCATAGCACCCGTATATCGAAACAGGTTTTCACCAATGGAGATATACCCCCCACTACCATCACTGACATAGAGCTTTTCACCCTCTAAACTTTGATAAAGACGTGGCTCTATTCGATTATATAACACCTGTCTGCCACCATAATTAACGTGTACACTATCGCGTTTAACAACGATATAAGGACTAAAATATTTAGCCCGATAGAGTTTCTCTCCCAGCCATGAACTCGCCGCATCATCAAGCATAAAATAGCCTTCACGTGGACGCACCTCGCTCACAGCCTCCATTTCTTTACGCTCTCGAAAATAATTTGTTCGGGGAATAAACTCTTTAGCAATCAAACCAGCAACACGAATAAGCGCCTGCTTGAGAGCCAATCCTTCAGAAACACGCTCGGTCATAGCAATCACTATGCCTGCCTCGGGAAAAGCAATTAATCCTGATCCAGATATAGCCATATGCGAAGATGGCTCAGTGCTTGGCAGCAATGTCGCCATTCTGCGCCCCTCAATCGCGCTCAAAGCAAAGCCATAGCTGCGACCTGGCCCCAGCGGATGAACCCGCCACCCCTGCCCCTGCATTAAAGCTGTATAATTCACTAGAGAAAGAAAACGCTCTCCATTTTTAAGCTGATTATTACTCAATACAGCAAGAATTTTGGCAAAAGCTTGTCCGGAGAGCTTGATGTCCAAAGTAGGAGCAAAAAAACTGTCATAGGGGGTATCTTGTGGCACGGGCATTTGCACATTGTCGGCTGTAATGCCAAGGGGTGTAAAAACTAAATCCTGCAAGCTTTCCCCATAACCCTCTCCCCAATCTGATATAACGGCTTTAGCAAGAAGGGCTTGGCCTACAGGGTCATCACGGCCGACAAGACCCGGATTACTCACGGCAATAATATGCTTTCGCCAATCATTGTCAGCTTTCATCCTTTTGCGAGGAGAAAGGTAACCAAGCTTACTAGAATACCAAGGTGGTGTTGCAAAACCCGCCGTGCCAGCGAGCAAATGTCGCATGGTAATTATTTCTCTAAAAGGGCTAGCAAGTTCAAATTCCTCAACCAAAAGAGCAACAGGCGCATCAGGAGTAAATGCACCTTGATCTATGAGGCGCATGGCAGCCATGTTCCATAACACACTTGATAGCTTACCCATCGAAACCATCTGCTGATCCGCTGAGCCGTAAAAATGTTTATTGCCATTAATAACCCAAAGATTATCGGTTACGATTTCGTTTTTCTCTAGCAGGGTATGCAAGTCACCCTCGTGAAGCGTAATAGATTGCGCCCGCACTTCGGCTGCAGCAAAACACAGCGCTGCGACAATAATACAAATGGATTTTAAATAGTTCAGCATCGCTTTAAAGTCTCCTTGCACGTTAAGCTACCCCATCAAAGAGTTCGTGCCAACTAGATTGCTAATTCCCTTTTCTCGCTGTAGTCTCTGCCCAAATTGAGGAGAAAGCTACATGGCAGATATATCGGATCATATCCCTTTAAAGGGCTTTGAGAACATTTCGAATGAAGACATGGAAAAGCGCGCTGCAGATTTTTATGCCTTGATGAAAAAGCGCCGCACGGTACGCCATTTTTCTGATCAATCCGTTCCACGTTCGGTCATAAAAGATGCCATACGCACAGCTGGCACAGCACCTAGCGGTGCCAACAAGCAGCCGTGGCATTTTGTGGCCATAAACGCCGCAGACCTTAAAAATAAAATACGACACGCCGCTGAAGAAGAAGAACGCGCTTTTTATGGTGGCAAAGCCGGTGACAGCTGGCTAAAAGATCTCGAACAGTTTGGCACCGATGCCAATAAGCCTTTCTTGGAAACAGCACCATGGTTGATTGTTATATTCAAAGAAATTTATGAGCTTAAAGACGGTGACGAAAAACATAAAAACTATTACGTTAACGAAAGTGTTGGCATAGCTACAGGGCTTTTAATCGCAGCGCTCCATAATGCTGGCCTCGCCACCCTCACCCACACACCCTCTCCGATGGGGTTTTTGCGAGAAATATTAGACCGCCCCAGCAATGAAAAGGCTGTAATGTTGCTCGTGGTAGGGCACCCAGCAAAAGATGCCGTAGTGCCAGATATCACCAAAAAATCATTGGGTGGCATTTCCACATGGTTTGAGGGTGACTAGCTAAAATTTATAAATAAGGGCCATGCCATACAGCGCTTGAAACTCGCTGCCAAAATCACTCTTTATCAATGGACTGTCAGTAGCATCCGACATCAAGTGCCATACAGAACCTACAAATATCAATGAAATATGATCATCGAGTTTATAGTCGCCAAATAGGAGCATGTTACTATTGCTAACGCCTGCAGATGGCCTGAAGGCGGCCAGATTCGAAACAGAATTCTGAGCTTGAATTTCGGTAATGCCAAATTTTCTTTGCATCGCTTGTTGGGAAAAATATTGCGACCTGAGCGCCATCAACCATGATATTCTCTCTCCCCGATAAAGGCCCTGCAAAATGCTTAACGTAAAAGTCTCGCCCGCATTATCCCCAAGCCCGCTTTTACCTTCTAGTTTAAGCTCAAATGGGCCTTTTTTATAGTTCAAGAAAGCACCCAATTCAATCTTGTCGCCATTATCGCCAAGACCTTTTAACATAGGATTATCGCTTTCTTTGCGACCAAAAGAATATTGCATCATCGGTCCTGCGGAAAACCCTGATTGCTTGAAAAGGGAATAATTTGCTTTTGGACCAAAGATTCTAAGGCGCTTTTTATATCTAAGGTCAATAATAGGCCGGTGCTTAAACTCCATATTAGAACTACCAAAAAATTCTGGCCCAAACCCTGCGGCCCAACCCACATTGAGTTTGAAGTCTGGGTTTCGCTTGTCCTGCAGATATGGGGCATCATCGTCAGCTTGTGCCGAGATAGAGATAAAAGAGTAAAATATTAGCCCAAGTGAAAATAATTTCATAACCCACCATTTTTTGCATGGCCTGAACTTCTTTGCTGTCAAATTTCCGCCCCATCAGCCTCTTGGTGGCCCAGATAGTGTTTTGACTGTTGGTGACGAATTGTCTCTTGGCAA
>CBFDBT010000022.1:0-24098 GCA_965603115.1 uncultured Alphaproteobacteria bacterium | reverse complement strand
TTTATAATATGATTTGTGTTAGTGGTCAAACCTTCTTTGAATTTTTCAGCAATGCGTTCATCATCTTTATTGGTATCTGGGTGATATTTTTTTGCAAGTTTCCTGTAAGCAGACTTAATGGCTGCTTGTTCGGCATTTTTGGCAACGCCCAATTTGCTGTATAAATTTGTCATCGTGTGCAAAACTCAAATGTAAAATTGGTATTTAGCATTTTTTCCCATATGTATATAATGGTAATTTCCTAACAAAGCTTCAAGCTTATTTTCTGTTTTTATATTTGTGACCATAATTTCAAGCTGTTTTATCGAAGATGAATAAAATAACAAGAAAGTTTTGTATAAAATTCTAATCAATATATTGTGTCTGTTACTGTCTATTCAACTACCAGATAATAAAGGTGCTGTACGTGTCAAAATTTGTTCCCTTCTCTGAGCCGTTTGAGTGGTTTGATTCTTGGTTTGCTGAGGCTGAAAAAGATGAGCCTGAAAACCATAATGCAGTGGCTGTTGCGACATCTACAGCCGATGGGCGCCCTAGTGTGCGCATGGTTCTTTTGAAGGATCATAGTGAGCAAGGGTTTGTTTTTTATACAAATTTTGAAAGCCGTAAAGGCGAAGAGCTCTTGTCAAATATGAATGCAGCCATGTTATTTCATTGGAAATCCTCTAACCGTCAGATCAGAATTGAAGGTAGGGTGAAGAAAGTATCAGATGAAGAAGCGGATGCCTATTTTGAGGGGCGACCCCGCCTTAGCCAAATTGGATCTTGGGCTTCTGCACAGTCGAGGCCGCTTGAAGGCCGATTAGAATTTGAAGCTCTAATCGCTAAATATACGGCTAAATTTGGCGTGGGGTCTGTTCCACGACCGCCTCAATGGTCAGGATTTAGGGTGATTCCTGATTCTTTCGAGTTTTGGGAGGATAGACAGTTCCGTTTACATGATAGACAACAGTTTATTGTTGATGAGGGACGATCTGGCTGGAAAAAACAGACACTTTTCCCATAAATTCAGCCAAAAACAAATTAATTTGAACTTTTAGTATGTTTTTTTGCGAATCCTTTTGATTTTTGTAGCTGTTAGGTACAGTATTTTTTGCTGAAGCTAGAAGACAGATTGAAAGAGGGCGGAATTTACTATGGAAAAGACCAGTATAGAACAACTCGAGTCACTGTTAAAAATTCAACGTGATGATTTCACCAAGTCTGGAGTTCCAAGCGCGGATGAGCGTATAAAGCGTTTAAATAAAGGCTTGCGCTTGCTGCTTGATAACCGCGACGAGATTGTTGAAGCCGTGTCTGAGGATTTTGGACATAGAAGTGCTGAAGTAACTTTATTTGCAGATATTGTTGCCAGCGTAAACGCTTTTAAAGATGCGATAAAACAAGTCAAAAAATGGATGAAGGCCGATAAAAGGGGTCTGCGGTTCCCGCTTGGTTTGCTCGGTGCTAAAGCTGAGGTGCGTTATCAGCCCAAGGGTGTTGTTGGCATCATAGCTCCGTGGAACTTTCCAATTGGGATGATGTTTATCCCACTTTCAAATGCCTTGGCAGCCGGAAATAGGGCACTGATCAAACCATCAGAACATACTCCGCGCACATCAGCTCTCATAGAGCGCCTTGTCGCTGAGACTTTTGCTGAAACCGAAGTCCGCGTTATTACAGGCGGTCCTGAGGTTGGTGCAGCTTTTTCTTCTCAAGCTTTCGATCATATCATTTTCACCGGTCCGACTTTTGTTGGTAAATTGGTGATGGAGGCAGCGGCGAAAAACCTGACGCCTGTGACTTTAGAACTTGGCGGTAAGTCTCCAGTTTTTGTCAGCAAGACGGCAGACCTAGAGATGGTCGCAGAGCGTGTTGCTTTTGGTAAATTTATGAATGCTGGCCAGATTTGTCTCGCGCCAGATTATCTTTTCATAGATGAAGCAAGGCGTGATGAATTCGTCGATGTCTTTACCAAAACAGCTGAGCGCATGTATCCAACTATGCTCTCAAACGATGATTACACGTCTGTTATTACACCGCTTCACCGCGAGAGACTGGAAAACTGGATTGAAGAGGCACGTAGCAAAGGGGCAGACGTGCGCATGATTAATCCTGCAGGGGAGGATTTTGAAGGTCAAAATAAGACCAACAAAGTACCCGGCGCTTTAATTTTGGATGCTACCGAAGACATGAAGGTGCTGCAAAGCGAGATATTTGGCCCTGTGATGCCGATAAAAACCTATAAAGGGGTTGAGGAAGTGATTGACTATGTCAATGCAAAGCCACGTCCCCTTGCGCTTTATTATTTTGGTACTGATAAGGCGGAGGAAGATAAATTACTCAATCATACACTTTCTGGAGGCGTGACCATAAATAGCGTTGTCATGCACGGGGCGCACGATACGGTTCCATTTGGCGGCGTTGGCGCGAGTGGTATTGGAAATTATCATGGTTTTGATGGTTTCAAGACATTTTCTCATGGTCGTACGGTGCTGAGGCATCCCAAGCTGTCTATTGAGAGGCTGATTGGTCTAATTCCGCCGTATGGCAAGAAAATCCAAAGCACCATCAAAATGGATTTAAAAGGGTAAGATCAACATCGTTTGAAAGAGAATATTCGTGGAATTTACGTTTAATACTGTTGCTACTATCTTATGTGAAGATGGCATTACGTCTGAGCGACTGGGCACTCTTATTAAAGAGCGGTGGGGACAAAAGCGTATACTCCTTGTCACCGATGCGGGACTTGTCGGGACAGGTTTGATCGACCCAGTGGTTAAATGCTTAACTGCCTCTTCTCACCATGTAGAAATTTTTGATGGTGTCACAGCTGACCCACCCGAAGCTGTGGTATTGGCGGCGACAAAGCAGGCTGAGCGTGAAAAGTGTGATTTGGTACTTGGTTTTGGTGGTGGGTCCTCCTTGGATGTTGCCAAAGTGGTTGCGGTTTTAGCTATGGGTAATCAGGAAATAACAGAGATATATGGCATAGATCTGGTAAAGGGCGATAGGCTTCCGTTGGTGCTTGTGCCAACAACGGCTGGTACGGGAAGTGAGGTTACCTCAATTTCTGTTATTACCACCGGAGAAACGTCCAAAAATAGTGTGATTGCAAGGCAGCTTTATGCTGATATCGCAATTCTTGATGCGACTTTAACATTGAAGCTTCCTCCACATGTAGCAGCAGCTACAGGTGTTGATGCCATGGTTCATGCGATAGAGGCTTACACTAGTAAGATTAAGAAAAATCCCATGTCCGATGGTTTGGCCCTGAAGGCTCTTTCACTTATGAGCCACAATATAGCCGCAGCATGTGAGGCGGGTGAAAATTTAAAGGCACGCCGAGCCATGCTGCTTGGAGCAATGCTTGCGGGTAAAGCTTTTGCCAATGCCCCTGTGGGCGGCATTCATGCGCTTGCCTATCCGTTGGGGGGTATTTTCCATATCCCACATGGGCATTCTAACGCACTGGTTATGCCGCATGTGATGAAATTTAACCAATCAGCCTGTATGGGGCTTTATGCCGAAATTGCAGAGGCCTGTTTCCCAACCATTGAAGGGACGGATAAAAATAAATGTGAGGCGCTGCTCCAGTATCTTGAATTGTTGCCAAAAATGCTTGGTCTAGAGACAAAATTGTCAGCCATGGGCATTCGTTATGAAGACCTTGATATGCTGGCAACAGATGCGGTGACGTATACAAGGCTTTTGGTCAATAACCCGCGTGAAATAACAGTTGAAGATGCACGGGCTATCTATGGAGCAGCATATTAATGGGAAAATTCACACCAACACGCGAAGCCTATAAATATTTCCTAACTATCCCAACGCGCTGGATGGACAACGACATTTATGGTCATGTTAATAACGTTGTTTATTACAGCTATTTTGACACTGTGGTAAATGGCTATCTCATAGAAGAAAATGCCCTTGATATTCATGGTGGTCAGCAAATAGGACTGGTTGTTGAAACCCAGTGTAATTATTTCACGCCGCTGGCCTTTCCTGATGTGATTGATGCGGGTGTACGGGTTACCAGAATTGGCACAAGCAGTGTGAGGTATGAAATTGGTCTTTTCAAACAAGGGTCAGACGAAGCCGCAGCGGAAGGGCATTTTGTCCATGTCTATGTAGACAAAGAAAGCCGCAAGCCCAAGCCGCTTAATGATGATTTGCGCGCAGCACTAACAAAAATATTTGTAAAGGATGATCTATGAGCAAGCAAACCTGTGACCCAAAAGATAAAATCATTGTTGTAACAGGTGGCGCGCACGGCATTGGTTGCGGACTAGCAAAAGCTTTTAATGGTGCTGGTGCAAAACATATAATCGTGGTCGACAGAGACATTGAAAAAGCCCGTGAAGTAGCGACTTCAATTGGTGGTACTGCTTGGCAGTTAGATGTATCCGACGAAGCGGCAACCGCTGATATGATTGCAGCGATTGAAAAGGATATTGGGCCAATAGACCTTTATTTTTCTAATGCCGGAGTGCTCTTTACCGACGCGCCCGATTGGAATGCTTACACGCAAACTACCGAGCAGTGGCAAAAGATATGGGAGATTAATGTTCTCGCTCATGTTCATGCGAGCAGGGCGCTTCTGCCACGCATGAAAGAAAGAGGGCATGGGGCTTTCATGATTACAGCGTCTGCGGCTGGTCTTCTTAGTCAAATTGGAGATGCGGCTTATTCCACGACGAAGCACGCGGCGCTGGGATATGCTGAATCGCTTGCCATTACGCACTCTGATGACGGCCTCTACTTTGGTGTTGTTTGCCCGCAAGCGGTTGAAAGCAATATGACCAAAGGTGCTGAAGGGAGCTCAGCAGCGCTTGATGGTATTTTAACCGCGGCTGAATTTGCAGAGCGCACCATAAAGGGTATGCGCGAAGGACAGTTTATGATCCGCCCTCATGAACAGGTTGTGGAATATTTCAAGCATAAAGCAGAGAATTATGACCGCTGGATTGGCGGTATGCGTAAATTACGCAGAATGGTTATGGCCAACAAAGGTCTGCCTATTTAGGCGAGGGAGTGATAAAATATGGACTATAAAAAACTATTGGACTTTACAGGTAAAATTGCTTTCGTCAGCGGTAGTAGTCGCGGCATTGGAGAGGCCATAGCGCGTGGATTTGCGGCGAACGGTGCCCATGTGATTATATCAAGTCGTGACCAAGATGCCTGTGAGGCCGTAGCAAGCAGCATCCGTGATGATGGTGGTCTCGCCACAGCTAAAGCCTGTCATGCGGGTCGTATGGAAGATGTAAGGGAAACTTTCGCTTGGATCAAAGAAACGTTTGGTGCGCTTGATGTGCTAGTGAACTGTGGTGGTACAAACCCCTTTTATGGTCTGATTGGGGACACACCTGAAAAGGCCTTTGATAAAACAATAGATGTTAATCTGAAAGGGCCATTTTACTTATCATCAGAAGCGGTCAATATGATGAAAGAGGCATCTGGGGGTGCGATTGTTAATGTGGCGTCTATCAATGGTATTAGTCCCGGTGACAAGCAGGGCATTTATTCCATGACCAAAGCGGCGATGATTAATATGACTAAAGCATACGCGCGTGAATATGGTCCTTTTGGTGTCCGTGTGAATGCAATTTGTCCAGGTTTGATTGATACCAAGATGACAGCTGTTTTCAAAGCTGATGAGACAACACTAAAATCCTATACAGACCATTTCCCTATACAGCGTATGGGTCAGCCTGAAGATATGGTGGGCGGTGTGCTGTATTTAGCCAGTGATGCAGCAGCATTTACAACAGGTGTGGCGCTCGTCATGGACGGCGGTTTTACTGCATAATTTTAATCTGTGTTCAAAAATACAGAGGATATTAGGAGACTATATACATGAGTGATTTGGAAGAGTTTCGATTAGAGGCGCGAAAATGGTTAGCGGATAATTGCCCAGCTTCTATGCGTGAGCCGATGAAAAGTGAAGCAGATGCTTGCTGGGGAGGGCGCAATGTCGTTTTCCAGAGTGATGATCAGCGAATTTGGCTGGAGCGTATGGCGGCAAGGGGATGGACAACACCAACGTGGCCCAAAGAATATGGCGGCGGCGGATTGAATGCCGCTGAGGCCAAAGTCTTGCAACAAGAATTAAAGCGGATTAAAGCGCGCAGAGCTTTAATGAGCTTTGGTATTGATATGCTCGGGCCAGCACTTTTAAAGTTTGCTTCTGAAGAACAAAAACAGAAATATATTCCTGATATTATCAATGGAAAAATTCGCTGGTGCCAAGGTTACAGTGAGCCAAATTCAGGCTCTGATTTGGCAAGTTTGGCTACTAAAGCAGAAGATAAGGGCGACCATTACGAGGTTACAGGCCAAAAGGTCTGGACGTCATATGCTGATAAAGCAGACTGGATTTTTTGCTTGGTGCGCACTGACTTTGAAGCCGCTAAGCACAAAGGAATTTCATTCCTGTTGTTTGATATGCAAAGTAAAGGCGTTTCGACAAAGCCTATTAAGCTGATTTCAGGCAATTCGCCTTTTTGTGAAACCTTCATGGATAGTGTTGAGGTACCTAAGGACCAACTTATCGGTGAAGAGGGTACAGGTTGGACTATTGCTAAATATTTGCTTACCCACGAGCGGGAGATGATTGGCGGGATGGCTGGTCTGCCTGTACCGGTTTCGCGTGTTGCGATGGAAAGTAGGGGTGATGTTGGCCAGCTAAGTGATCCAATGCTCAGAGCTGAAATTGCCAAGTATGAAATTGATGCCGCCTGCTTTATGACCACCATGGAGCGGGTTAAAGATGAAGCCAAAGCGGGTGCAAGCCTAGGTGCAGCGTCATCCATGCTGAAATATTATGGCACAGAGCTGAATAAAGCCCGTCTTGAATTGATGTTGCAAGCCAAAGGCAGTGATGCGTTAGAATGGGAAGGGCAATCCTCAGATGATGGTAAGCTCGCTAAAGAATGGCTGCGCTCAAAAGCCAATTCCATTGAAGGTGGCACATCAGAAGTGCAGCTAAATATTATATCAAAACGCATTCTCGGTTTGCCGGGTTAGGGGGAGCAGATAATGGCTTTAGTATTAAATGAAGATCAAAGACTGCTTAAAGAGAGTGCTGCAGGATTTATAGCTGAAAAGGCACCTGTTTCTCAGCTTCGCGCGCTGCGAGATGCTGAGGATGAAACAGGCTTTGATAAGGGCTTTTGGAAAGACATGGCTGAAATGGGTTTTACAGCTATGGTCGTACCTGAAGAGTTTGGCGGGGTTGGCTTTGGTTATGTAGGCGCTGGCATCGTGGCAGAGGAAATGGGTCGCACTCTTGCAGCCTCGCCCTTTTTTGCCAGTAGTGTAATTGCGGCAGAGCTTATAGCGTCCGCTGGTAGCCAAGAACAAAAGGAAACTCTCTTGCCTGCTATTGCAAGCGGTGAGATGGTAGTGAGTGTGGCTATTGATGAAGGCGGTAATTTTGCCCCTGAAAACTGCCGCACCAAAGCGGAAAAATCTGCTGATGGTTATGTTCTAACTGGTTATAAAAGCTTTGTACCAGACGGGCATATGGCAGATAAGATCATAGTGCTTGCGCGCACATCTGGCCAAGCTGGGGACGCAGAAGGCTTAAGCCTGTTTGTTGTTGATCGCGGCACGAACAACTTAATTGTTGACCGCACAATCATGAGCGATAGTCGAAATTGGGCCAAGGTAACGCTTGAAAATACACAGGTACCCGCTGATGCACTTGTTGGCGCGGAAGGTGGCGCTATGGCTGTTCTTACCCCTGCGCTTGATAAGGCGTCTGCTGTTCTTGCTGCTGAAATGCTGGGCATTGCTGAGCAGTGCTTTGAGGTCACTGTAGACTATTTAAAAGAGCGCAAACAGTTTGGCGTTCTTATCGGTACTTTTCAAGGGTTGCAACATCGAGCTGCTGCTTTGTTTAATGAGATAGAGCTTTTGAAATCACAAGTATTAAAGGCCCTGCAAGCGGCTGATGAAGATGGCCCGGCGCTCTCGATAATTGCTAGCATAGCCAAAGCTAAAGCTTGTGAGGTGGTTGAACTGGCGACCAATGAGGCAGTTCAGATGCATGGCGGTATCGGTATGACGGATGAAATTGATATAGGTTTTTATATGAAACGTGCCCGTATCATTCAGCACCTTTACGGCAACTATAATTATCACGCGGATCGCTTTGCCAGACTTGCTGGCTATTAAGAATAGAAATTTATAACGATTATAAGGAGTTATTATCATGTCTATGGATTTAGGACTGAACAAACAGGGTGAAGAGTTACGCGATCGTATCCGTGTCTTTATCGACAAATATGTTATGCCGGTGGAAGAAGAATATTACGATGAAGTTGGTGGTGAAGGGGATCGCTGGACACTAACTAAGCGTATGACAGAGATCATTGAGGGCTTAAAGAAACAAGCGAAAAAAGATGGTTTGTGGAATTTTTGGCTTACCGATAGCGAAGCTGGCTTTGGCCTGACGACGGTTCAATATGCCTATCTTGCTGAAGAAATGGGTCGCTCGCATCTTGCTTCTGAAGCCTTTAACTGTGCAGCACCTGACACAGGTAATATGGAAGTTATTGAGCGCTATGGCACTGATAAAATGAAGAAAGAATGGCTCGCGCCACTTCTTGAAGGGACTATTCGCTCAGCCTATGTGATGACCGAACCTGGTGAAGCATCGTCTGACGCAACGAACATCTCGATGAAATGTGAGCTGATTGACGGCGAGTGGGTCATGAACGGTGAAAAGTGGTGGGCTTCAGGCGCTGGAGACAGTCGCTGTAAAGTACATATCACAATGGTTAAAACTGATCCTGATGCACCCCGTCACGGTCAGCACAGCATGATTTTAGTGCCTGCTGATACCCCCGGTATTGAAATTGTACGTCCAATGCAGGTTTTTGGTAAAGATGATGCGCCGCATGGTCATATGCATCTTAAATATACCAATGTTCGTGTCCCCGAAGAAAATATGATTTTAGGGCGTGGTCGTGGTTTTGAAGTGGCCCAAGGTCGCCTCGGCCCTGGACGTATTCACCACTGTATGCGTTCAATTGGTGCAGCTGAAAAAGCGCTGGACCTAATGTGCAAAAGATCTGTTAGTCGCACAGCCTTTGGTCGACCACTAGCCAAGCTTGGTGCTAACTATGACATTATAGCCGAAGCGCGTATCGAGATTGAAATGGGTCGCTTATTATGCCTGAAGGCCGCTTATATGATGGACACAATCGGTGTTCAAAAAGCACAGCCTTATATTTCTCAAATTAAGGTGGTGGCTCCACGTATGTCGCTTAAGGTGATTGATGAAGCTATGCAAATGCACGGCGGGGAGGGTATATCTCAAGATACGCCGCTCGCCGATATGTATACAGCTCAGCGTACGCTTCGTTTTGCTGATGGCCCCGATGCGGTTCACCGCATGGTTATCGCGCGTGATGAACTGAAAAAATACAGATCAAATTCTGTTTAAAATTATTAAATTAGATTGAGGAGGCTTTCATGAGAGAAGTTGTAAAAAAAGAAGATCTAGTAAACTTTGTAGGTAAAGAAACGGGTGTTTCAGAGTGGTTCTTAATAGATCAAGAGCGTATCAACGATTTTGCCGATGTTACTAAAGACCATCAGTTTATCCATATTGACCCAGAAGCAGCCGCCAAAACACCTTTTGGAACTACCATTGCCCATGGTTTTTTAAGCCTTTCAATGTTGGCTTACTTGGCCTCTGATTCCACTATCGGGGTTGAAGGTGTTGTCATGGGCATAAATTATGGTTTTGACAAAGTGAGATTCCTTTCTCCTGTGAAAGTGAATAGTAAAATTAGGGCGCGGGTTACCTTAGCCGAGGTAACTGAAAAGCCGGGCAACCGTATATTAATGAAAAATTCTGTAACTGTAGAAATTGAAGGTGAGAAGCATCCAGCTCTCATCGCCGATTGGCTTACTATGGTTGTGATTGGTTAAAAATAAAGGAAGTAATAATGACTATAAGATATGACGATCAGGTGGCAATTGTAACAGGTGCTGGCGGCGGTTTGGGCCGCTGTCATGCCATCGCTCTCGCCGAGCGTGGTGCCAAAGTTGTGGTTAATGACCTAGGCGGTGATGTTCACGGTGAAGGTGGTTCTGTAAGTGCTGCGCAATCTGTTGTGGACGAAATTATCGCAGCGGGCGGTGAGGCTTTTGCCCACGGAGCCAATGTTTGTAATTTGGATCAGGTTCAAGACATGGTCAAACAAACTATGGATAAATGGGGCCGCGTAGATATTCTGGTAAATAATGCCGGTATTCTCCGTGACAAAACATTTGTTAAAATGGATGTAGCTGACTTTAACCTTGTTATGCAGGTCCATCTTATGGGCTCTGTTAATTGCACGAAATCTGTGTGGGAAATTATGCGCGAGCAAAACTATGGCCGTATTGTTATGACCACATCTTCGTCTGGCCTTTATGGTAACTTTGGACAAAGCAACTACGGCGCTGCCAAATTGGGCCTTGTTGGGCTGATGAATACCCTATGCTTAGAGGGCGGGAAATATGGTATTCATGTTAATTGCTTGGCGCCAGTGGCTGCAACCCGCATGACGGAGGGTTTGATGCCAGAAGAAATGCTGGACCTTTTAAAGCCTGAATTGGTGACACCTGCTGTGCTCTTTATGGCGGGTAAAGATGGCCCTAATCGCGCTGTTATTGCGGCGGGTGCTGGTGGTTTTGCACGTGCTGTAATTACTGAAAGCAAAGGCATGTCTTTTAAACCAGAAGATGCGACACCAGAAAACATTGCCGCAAACTGGGACGAAATTAGTGATGCCTCTACGGGTGAAGAATATGTTGGCGGTGGTGAGCAAAGCCGCAAGTTCCTGACAGGAGCAGCCGCTGCTCTTGGTCTAAAGATTGGCTAAAGATAAGCTTTAATAATGAAGAGTGGGGTGGTTTTGGTCATCCCACTTTTTTATAGACCACAAGTATTATGACTTTACATTAAGAAAAGATTGCTAATAATCAGCTGAATAGAATTCTGGGAGGAACAGGTGAATATATATAGTGATCATCATGTCTTAATATTCGATGATGATACCTTCACAGCTAAGCTGTTGGAGGCGGTATTAATATCGATGGGTGTAGGTAAGGTCTCAATCCACCAAAACCTTGATGAAACTAAGCAATATTTAACAAATTACACTGTTGACTGCATTATGATGGATTGGTTCGGTTGGGAAAAGCCTAGTCTGGAATTTTTATCTTTTATCAGAACATCTGGAAAGGCAGCTAACCCAGAAGTCCCTGTCATCATGTGTACAGCTTACACTGATTATGACAATATTATTAAAGCTCGGGATCTCGGTGCAAATGAAGTGGTTGCGAAACCTATTTCCCCTAATCAAGTATTTGAGAAGTTATACAGTGCCTTATTCAAGGAGCGCAATTTTATTGCTGAAGAAAAATTTACAGGGCCAGATCGTAGACGACACTCACAAGAGTATCAAGGTGAAGATAGACGCGTTGGGGCATCAATGTCTCAAGATGCTATTGATCAGGTAATGGTTGAAAAAAATGAATAAACTTAATGATTTAGAACTAGCAGAGTTTAAGAGACTGTCAATTTTAAGAGCAAATCGGGAAATAGAGGGTTTTGTAGGACATAATGCAGTCCTGTTGGAACAAAGTGTAGCTGAATTATGCCGTGCTTTGAACCAAAAGGATAACGCAGTAGCTGGAAAATTATCATATCGTATATCCACCATGGCCCCATTGTTTAATCGCAGTGATGTCACGAACATGGCAAATTTTTTGTGTAAGGTACTGCAAAATAAAGACTTTGTTGGTGTATATGAGGTGTATAAACTTTTCAGTGAAAATTTTACCGAACTGATGTCTGTCAAAATGGTTCAGCCTGAAATGGAACAAAAAATTCTCATTAAAACCCGAGAATCTCTTGCTAAGTTAAGAAAATAATATTCCCACCTCATTAAATATAGTGACTGTAGATACATGAAGAGCTTAAGAATTCTGGCAGGTGCTAAAGCTAGACAAAAAATAGAAAATAATGGACTAACGCCTGACCTTGTGCGCTTGGTAGTTGGGGCATCTGGCTCTGCAAAATGGCTTGTACTGCGTGGTTTGGATCAATTTATTTTTGGTGATTGGTTAGTAGGCTCAACGACCGAAACCCAGCTTATTGGGTCATCCATTGGCGCATGGCGCATGGCCTGCGCTGCTCAAAATGATCCAGCAGCAGCTTTTAATCGCTTCCACGATGCCTATTTTGAATATAGCTATGAGGTGGGGCAAACGCAGGATAAAACCACCAAGGATTCTTATCAGACCCTTAAACAATTTCTACCAAAAGAATTATGCGAGGAGGCCGTAACAAACTCGATGCGGCAGCTTAATATTATGGCGGTACGTTGTAAGGGGCTAACAGCAAGCCAAAAGAATTTGCCACAATCTCTGGGTTTACTTGCGGCAGCTAGTGCCAATGCGCTGTCGCGCAACGCTCTGCGACGCTTTTACGACAGGGCTTTATTTAAAAGCAAAGCTGGCGGCTTGGGCGCTCATCATTTTAAAGGTTTTGGGCTGGTAGAGGGCTTATTATCAGCCTCAAATTTGCATGATGCTTTAATGGCAAGTGGCTCAATTCCTTTCGTTACTGATGCGATTACAGATATAGACGGCATTGCACCTGGTGTTTATAGGGACGGTGGTATCATAGATTATCACTGGGATATTGATTGGGATATGGGGGATGGTATTGTGCTCTATCCTCACTTTTATTCTCGTATCGTACCTGGATGGTTTGATAAGGCCATCAAACGCAAGTCTAAGAGTGAATTGGATAATCTATTGATATTAGCGCCAAGTGATGAGTTTGTGGCTTCCTTGCCGGGAGGTGAAATTCCTGACAGGCGTAATTTTACACAAATGGATACAAAGACACGCCTCGCTTTTTGGGACTATAGTTGCAAAGAAAGTTACCGCTTAGCCGATGAATTGGTCGAGCTGTTAAACAATCAGAATAAATTGATGGATACTATTGAGGATATTAAGTAACTTACTTTATTATAAAGGATAGTATTACGGATGACTGAGGCAAAGCATACATTTGATGTACATCACCTTATCGCTGACCATGTATCAGATTTGGTTGATAGCGCGGTAAAGCAATTTGATAGCAAACCGGCTTTTAGCTGTGTCTTGCCTTCTGGGCACTATGGTACCATTAGTTATGCAGAATTTGGTCATTTTTCAGACGCTATAGCTGCTTATTTAAGTCGTGATCTTGGCATAAAAAAAGGCGACGTGATTGCTTTGCAGTCTCCAAATTGTCTTGCTTATCCTGTTTTAGTTCATGGTGCACTCAAGGCTGGTGCAACCCTTTCAAACATTAATCCACTCTATACACCTGAAGAAGCGACGCACCAATTAAAGGATAGCGGGGCAAAGGTGTTGTTCGTGATTGATCTATTCGGAGATAAAACTGGAAGGTCAATTGAAGGCACTCAGGTTGAAAAGGTGATAAAGATATCTCTTCTCGATCTCTTTCCCGCTTCAAAAAGGCTGGTGCTTGGGTTGATATTAAAATATGTAAAAAAAATAATCCCGAAACCAGATATTAGGTTCGATGATGATTTTCAGTCTGTTCTCTCTAAAGGAGTGAGACACTTAGCGAGCGGAATAGACATCAAGGCTCTGCGCGCGAATGTAAAAACTGATGATGATGCTATTTATCAATATACTGGGGGTACCACGGGTGTTTCCAAGGGCGCCTGCCTTACCCATGAAAATTTGATGAGTAATCTAACGCAGATTAATAGTCGCGATGATACCACATCCATCGGCGAGGGTGAAGATGGTGTTGCTCTGGTTATTTTGCCACTCTATCATGTTTTTGCGCTCATGTTTGCTACACTGCAGCTTATTTATCATGGAGGGCATGCGCTTTTGGTGCCACAGCCTCGACCTATAGATAATTTAAGACCTGCTTTTGAAAAATTTAATGTCATGTATTTCCCAGGTGTGAATACTTTGTATCAAGGGTTATTGCAGGCGGATTGGTTTAGGAATAATCCCCCTAAAAATTTAAAATTATGTTTGAGTGGGGCAGCACCTTTGCAGCCAGCTGTGGCTGAAGAATGGTTAGAGTTGACGGGTTGCTCTATTTATGAAGGCTACGGGCTTACCGAGAGCACCTGCGTGGTTTCTTCAATGAAATATGAT
Organism: uncultured Alphaproteobacteria bacterium; assembly: GCA_965603115.1. Taxonomy (GTDB): domain Bacteria; phylum Pseudomonadota; class Alphaproteobacteria; order Sphingomonadales; family Kordiimonadaceae; genus CBFDBT01. Next base: position 9,917 of record CBFDBT010000022.1, on the reverse strand, counting down.
GAGCCCCCTCGGCCCGGGTCGTGTGGTAAGCCACTGCCGGGTACAGAGTTGCGTTTTGTTGACGATGATGGTGTTGATGTTGCAAAGGGTGAGCGCGGTGAGATCTGGGTTAAAGGGCCTCAGATTATGGCTGGATATCTCAATAGACCAGAGGCAACGGCAGAAGCAATTGAAGAAGGTTGGTTTAAAACGGGCGATATTGGCCTGTTGGATGATGAAGGTTTTCTCTATATTGTTGATCGCAAGAAGGATACGGTTATCGTCTCTGGGTTCAATGTTTTCCCAACTGATATTGAGGCAGTAATTATCGAGATGGCAGGTGTGGCAGAGGTTGGTGTCATTGGTTTGCCTGATGCTAAGTCAGGTGAACGTGTAGTGGCCTATGTTGTAAAAGCAGATGAGGCCATAAGCGAAGATGACATCATTAGTTATTGTCATACTAGGCTCACAAATTACAAGGTTCCGCGTGAAGTGCGTTTTATTTCGGAATTGCCAAAGTCTCCTGTGGGTAAAGTTTTGCGACGTGTTCTCAGAGATGAAGCGCGTAAAGCGGAAGGATTATAAAATGGACCTAGGTTTAAAAGGTAAAAAAGCACTGGTAACAGGTGGTACGCGTGGCATTGGCGGTGCTATTGTTGATTTGTTGGTTGCAGAAGGGTGTAATGTTGCCTTTTGTGCTCGTGACGAAAGGCAGATTAAAGCTAAACGTGACAAACTTGCGAGCGATGATGTCAATGTTATTGGTTCAGTCTGTGATGTAGGGGATCATACCGCTTTGTCTCAGTGGGTTAGTGATTCTGTAAAAAAGCTCGGTGGTGTTGATATATTTATCCCTAATGTTAGTGGAGGGATGCAGCCAGACGCTGACCCATGGAAAATGGTTTATGATGTGGACTTGATGGCAACAGTACGCGGCTGTGAGCAAGTTTTAGAGCTTATGTCTGCCGGAGGGGCAATAGTTGTTATTACCAGTATTGCAGGGCTGGAATCATTTGGCCCACCTGGTGCTTATGCCACAATTAAAGCTGGGTTAATATCGTATGCCAGTCAGCTTGGGGAGGCTGCTGCCGTTAAGAATGTCAGGGTGAATGCTGTTTCCCCTGGCCCTATTCATGTTGAAGACGGTGCTTGGGGTAATATACAAAGAAATTCACCTGAAATGTATGAGGCTGTTGCTAAGAAACACCTCTTGGAAGGAAGATTGGGGACTCCTGAGGAGGTGGCTAGATCGGTAGTTTTTCTGGCTAGTCCTGCAGCAAGCTGGGTGACGCGCACAAATCATGTTGTTGATGGCGGTTTTACACGCAGGATTCAGTTTTGAACAAGAAAGACACCCAAGATTCGAATCCCAGTACGCCTGTGGATGCAGATAAAGTTGTACTTCATGATGAATTGCTGATTGCTCGTTATCTTGATATTCTTGTTGTTGAAGATAATGTTATTAATCAGCTGATCTTAATTAAAATGTTGGAAGGTATAGGACATAAGATTGTGGTTGCAACAAACGGACAAGAGGCTTGTGATTTTGTGGCAGCTAATGATTTTGATCTTATTATTATGGATGTTCACATGCCCATAATGAATGGTATTGAAGCAACAACTTCTATCAGAGAGTCCGGTAATCCTATTCCAATAATTGGCTGTACTGCGGATTCATATGCAGATGAAGTTATTAAGTTTAAGGAGCAAGGTATGGATGATGTGGTAATAAAACCGGTTCATTTCCAAAGTCTGCTTGTTAGTATAAATAGGGTCATGAACGAAGACATCCACACACAAAGTGACGGAGAAAAAATTACAGTTCCTCCTACGTTAAGCTTCACCTAAAATATTATATGAATTATTAAATACTATCGGAGATAAGCTATGAGAAAATTAAAGTTGGTTCTTTTAAGTGTTTTGCTCTGCACGCCACAAGCTGTTGTTGCACAAGAAAAATCCTCTAAAGACATGCTATTTGAAGTATTTTCTCTTGAACGGGCTGTTTATTATAGCGAAAACCCTCAGGCGGTACGTCCTGATGGTGTTAGAGTTGCGAAAATGCCCTCGGTATTACCCTCGGTATATGCTCGCAAAGAAACTCAAAATAGACAGTTTCTTAAGCAAATTAAATTAATTGACCGCACTGCTCTGACCGATGAAAACAAGTTAAATTACGATCTTTTTGTTTCTATGATTAGTAATAGAATTCTATATGGCAAACACAGACTTTGGAGATTGCCGCTTCAAAGTGATAGTGGTTTTCATTCAGGCTTGTCACGCAGTTGGCTGTCTATGACTTTCAATAAAGTAGAAGATTTTGAATTCTATATCGAAAGACTTCGAGACTATCCTCGTTATTTTGATGAACAAATTGAGAATTTAAGACTTGGTATGACTGAAGGGTATACCATGCCGCGCGTGGTCTTGGACGGATTGATGCCAACCTTCGATGCGGAATTGGTTGAGAAAGTGGATGGCAGTGGATTTTATGGGCCTTTCGTTTCTATGACACAAGCAATTAGCATGGAAGACCAGGCCCGTTTGAGAAGTCAGGCAAATGATGTCATTATGACTTTGGTTATTCCATCTTTTCAAAAGCTTAGAGATTTTATGGTGAATGAATATCACCCCCAGTCCAGACAAACTATTGGTGTGTCAAAAGTAAGCGGTGGTAAGGCGCTATACGAAGACATGGTTCGTTATTATACTACCCTTGAAATATCGCCAGAAGATATACATGCTTTGGGCCTAGCCGAAGTGGCTCGTATTCGAGCCGAGATGGATGCCATTATCAGGGAAGTTAATTTTGAGGGCTCATTTCAGGACTTTATAACCTTTCTTAGAACTGATCCTCAATTCTATGCTAAAACCGCCAAAGAATTACTTATGCATGCCTCGTATATTGCAAAACGCATTGATCATAAGATGCCTTCGCTGTTTACAAAATTACCGCGGCAACCTTACGGCGTAGAGCCTGTCCCAGCATCCATTGCACCTAATTATACCACTGGCCGTTATTCAGGGTCACCGCTTTCTGCACCGAAGGGTGGAGAATATTGGGTGAATACCTATAAGTTAAAGGTTAGGCCTCTTTATGCTCTGCCAGCGCTCACTTTACATGAAGGTGTGCCAGGGCATCACCACCAAAATGCCTTGCGCAAAGAAATGAAAAACTTGCCAGCTTTTAGAAATTCTGCAGGAACGCATGCTTTTGGGGAAGGATGGGGTCTTTACTGTGAAAAACTTGGAATTGATATTGGGATTTATGAAACGCCTTATGAGAACTTTGGCCGATTGAGCTATGAAATGTGGAGGGCTCTGCGCTTAGTTGTTGATACAGGTATGCATTATATGGATATGACTAGGGCTGAGGCAATTAAGTTTATGGAAGATAACTCGGCTCTTTCAAAACACAATGTCAGGACAGAGGTTGACCGTTATATTGCATGGCCGGGGCAAGCCCTAGCCTATAAAATGGGTGAGTTAAAGATTTTAGAACTTCGCGAAAAGGCAAAGTCAGAACTGGGGCCAAACTTCGATGTTCGCACATTTCACGATGCTATTCTTGAAGCCGGCAGCATTCCACTTAGCATTTTAGAGGCGCAGATAGACCGTTATATTGAGCGTGAAAAAATAAAGCTGCACTAGCAATAGAAAGCAATCCAGCTCTCAAATTTCTACAATGGGCGCAACTTGGCACAACCATTGCATTTTCATCTGTATATAAATAACGAAAGTTATTAGTATTTTACTGGAGATGTCGAGGTTATGACAGCTATGTTGTTGAAATTATTATATATATCTGAAAAATCCGTTAGGGTAATACTTAATGGGTATCTCCATTTCTGTATGGTATCTCTTGCCTCATTCCCACTTGCTTTTGGGGAAGAAATTGCCATTTCACCTGCTAAAATCAGATTTAGTGGAGTGTTAACATGTCAATAGATTCAATTATCAATTCATCTTTATCTGGTCTATTTACCAGTCAGGCCTCTCTTTCTGTTACTGCCAATAATATCGCTAACGTTAATACAGAAGACTACAGTCGCCTTGATATTGCCACTTCGGCTTTAGTCCTACAGGGTGAGGCTGCTGGTGTGCAGATTGATACAATTTATAGAGTTGTAGATACCTATCTTAACTCAGCTTATCGCTCAGCTATTTCAAACAGTGGACAATATGACATTCAGTCGTCTTTCCATGACCGGATTCAAGGACAGTTAGGCGCGCCAGATTCAGACAACTCCTTAGCTGGACGTTTAAATCAAGTCTATACCTCCTTAGCAGACCTAACACTTAACCCTTCTGACACTCTTCGTCGTCAAGGGTGGCTTGCGGATATTGATAGTACCCTTCAAGGGATTTCTCAGTTAGCAGAAACCATACAGGTACTGCGTGGTGATGCCAGTAAACGGATTACTGACCAAATAGAAGTTCTTAATATTCAGTTGGAGCGCGTTCATGCACTTAACCCATTGATTGCAGCAGAGAAATTGTCTGGTAATTCTGGAGGAGCCCTTGAAGGGCAAATGGATGCAGCTCTTGCTGAGATTTCAAAGTATATCTCGATTAATGTAAATTATAATGCCGATGGAACGGTTATTGTTAGTGGTGATACGGGTCAAATCCTTATTGATAGGTCACTTTACAAGCTTGGTTATAAATCTCCTGGCACATCTACAGCTGAGACCGATTATCCGCTTATTCAGATATATCGTGTTGACCGTGATACAAAAGAATTAATTGAACCTGGCAGAGATTATGATGCGAGTATTTCCTCAGGTAGTTTGCGTGGACTGTTGGATTTGCGGGATGTTCAATTGCGTGATTATGCTCTGACCGTTGGTGAACTGGGGGCTAATTTAAGAGATCAATTCAATGCGGTTCATAACTCTTTGAGCGCTGTACCGGCACCAAATGAGCTCGTGGGACGGCAAACAGCAATCACTGGTACAAGTGTTCCTAATTTTACTGGTATAGTTAATTTTGCAATTACAGACGCAAATAATAATCTAGTGGGCAAGCATACGGTTGATTTTGATGGAGCGCCTCCTGCGGATTATGCTACGTTGATTGCTCAGGTAAATGCGGGCCTCGCTGGGGCTGGGACATTAAGCCTTGTTGGAGGCGTAATGACTTTTACTGCCACTAACGCCGCTAATGGTGTTGTTATATCTGATGATGTTACTACACCAAGTCAATTGTCTGGGCGTGGGTTTTCACATTATTTTGGTATGAACGATCTAATCACTTCAGATCAGTTTGGCTATTACGAGACTGGATTTACTGGTACAGATGCACATGGCATGGTAGGCCCGCAAGCTGCGACCTTTGAGGTGGTAGATGCTTATGGTCGCAGTGTAGCCAGTGTAGCAGTGCCTGCTACGGGTACGACTTTTGCTGATATGGTTGGTGAATTGAATAATGCTGCCGGTTTGGGCGCTTATTTTACATTTACACTTGGAGCAGATGGCACTTTAAGCTGGACTGAAAACCCTGCTTATCCGGGTGTAAGGCTCACTGTTGTTACAGATTCTACCAATGTGAATGGTACAAATGTTCCCTTTACGGATCTTTTTGGTATGGGGTATAAATATTATATGGATGCCGCCAAAGATTTAGGCATAGAAAAGCGTGTCGATCTTGATCTCAATTTATTATCCATGTCCCAATTTAATAACAGTGCACTTGCAGGGGAAACAGCGATTACTTTTGGGGACCAAGCCGGCGCTCTGAGGTTTCAGGATTTTGAAATCAAGCCGGTTAATTTCCGCGCGGCAGGCGAATTAAGCGAGGCCAATGCAACCCTTTCACAATATATGAACCAGGTTCTTGGTAATGCGGGACAGATGGCCAATAGAGCGACGAATTTATCTCAGGATTATACCAGTACCAAAAATGAGCTTGCTAAAAGACGTATGGACGTTGGTGGCGTAAATCTTGACGAAGAATTAGCAAATATGGTGGTTTATCAAAATGCATATAGCGCATCCGCGCGTATGCTGACCTCAGCGCAAGAGCTTTTTGATACATTACTGAGAGTGGTTTAAGGAGAGTGAGATGGTAAGAGTTTCAAGTTTTGGCCAGCAACAAATATTGATTCAGCACCTGATGACTAATCAGGAGAGGGTTTTTGATGGTCAAAGACAAGTAACCACAGGCAAAATTGCTGATGATTTTGCTGGTCTAGCAGGTTTTACTAATACATCTCTTGGAGCTCGGGCTTTTTCATCCAGAACAGAGTCCTATGAGGCGACAATCAAAACAATCAGAGGAAAAATGGATGCCTATGATGTGCAGCTTGGTGGAATATTAGACGCTGCTCGCGAACTTGAAGACTTCGTACGTATAGCCATTGGTCAGTCTACGACTGAAGGCATGGGTGCAATGCTAGATCAAACCTATTCTTTTATTAGTAATGCAATTAATACAAGTATTGGCGGCTCTTATATTTTTTCAGGCTCTAAAACAGGTGTGGTCCCAGTACAGGAAACAGATTTTGCTAATATGGTTGCCCTGCCGGCTGTTTCTGATGTGTTTACAAATTCACAAGACAAATTTGTCGGTCGTATTGCCGACGGTGTGGAGATGGAGTTTGGTGTTCTGGCCAATGAGGTTGGGCAGGATATATTTACAGTCCTAAAAGATATGCAGGTTTATCATACAGGTGGGGGCGGCCCTCTAGACGGAAATTTAACGCCCACTCAAGTCGCTTATTTGAAAACAGAATTGGCAAATATTGGCAACGCTATAGCTGGAATTCAACAGCTTCAGGTCACCAACGGGCTTGGATTTAAACGGTTGGATGTGGTTGAAAGCCAGCACGTCGATACAAGCATTTTTCTTGAAACATTCATTGCTGATATTGAAGATGTAAATATGGCGGAAGCCATAACTGACTTGAATAAAGATCAGCTTGCGCTGGAGGCGAGTTACCGCGCCATCAGCCAATTAGGTAATCTGTCCTTAATGAATTTCCTATAAATACTTTGATTTCTGAGTAAAATAATCTTACTTACAGTCTCTAAATGCCCTTTTGTTACAACAGTAGCAAATAGATATGTGGAATTGGAGTGATGAATGAGCGTGAGTTCAAAAGATTTTCGTGCTGGAATGCGTCAGTTGGGTGGTGCTGTAAATGTGATCACCACGCATCTAAATGGACAGAGCTATGGTTTAACGGCAACTGCTGTTTGTTCTGTTACAGCTGAGCCACCTCGTTTACTCGCTTGTGTCAATAAAACAGGCATTACATTTAAATCTATTCAAGAAAGTGGAGCACTGGTGATAAATACTCTGTGTGCTGATCACAAAGAGCTAGCAGAAGTGTTCGCTGGTATGGGCGGTGATGCTGAAGACGATAGATTTCACATAGGAAATTGGGATCATTCTAATAAAATCCCTGTTTTGGAAGATGCATTAGTTTCTTTCAAGTGTGACGTGCAGAGCATAGAGGACGTGGGTACCCACGGTGTTATCCTAGCTGATATTAAAGAAATTACTAAGGGTAAAGGCGACCCACTTTTCTATATTGACGGTCTTTTTGTATCAAGTCGTGCTCTTTAGTGGGCTAATTCAGGTATATAGTTTTACTGGTACAATTTCTTCGCGTCGCTCTATTTTTGAATTTTTTAATACGAATCAATCAAAAAATCACATGATTCGTTTGTTTTTATTTAATTCTCTTCGCTACTATATGTGATATCCAATCGAATCGAAGAGTCAATATATGGTGGTTTTTGAGTCGTAAGAGGGTTTTTTGTAAAAAAATATATCTAAAGTGTTGATTCTTATTAAAGAATCCCGCATGATTCACTTTACTAGTGACGAATTCGTTTCATTTCGAGTTTCAATTCGAAAAAATGAGTTGCGATTTGGGTTGCTGAAGTAGTTGTCTGATGAGGAAATACAATGGCTACAAAAGATATTGTAGAATTGTTGAGTTTAGCGAAGTCACGGTCTGACGCGTCGCGTTCGCAATTGGTAGAAAACATCACTGACCTTTTTTTGTCAGATGAAGGGCGCCTGTCTGAGCACGAACGTGCCTTGATGTCGGAAATTTTAAGTAAATTGATTTTGCAAGTAGAGGCCGATGTTCGCAAAGAGTTGGCGGATGTTTTATTGCGGTCTGGCGTTGACTTGCCAGAAGTGGCTAAATTACTTGCTAATGATGCCGTAGAAATAGCGCGCCCTTTGTTAGAGCAGTCTGAATTACTGAAGGATCCTGATTTAATCGAAATTATTCGTATGAGAACAGATGAGCACCGCATGGCGATCACCATGCGTGTTGATTTGTCAGAGCAAGTCAGTGACGCCCTCGTTGAATATGGAAGTGAAGATGTTCTAGAGGCTTTGCTGAATAATCACGATAGTAATATTTCCAAGCGTGCGATGGAATATATGGTTACGGAATCGCGTCGTGTTGATCGTTTTCAAGAGCCACTTTTGATGCGCTCTGACTTATCTGGTGAGTTGGCTTATAAAATGTATTGGTGGGTATCTGCTGCGCTTCGCAAGAAAATTCTTACTGATTTTGATGTTGACCCTGTGTCGATTGAAGTGGCTGTTAAGCGGGCTGCTAAATCTGTTCTTGTTGAACAAGACGGAGAAGATGGTGCTTATGTGAAGGCCCAAAAATTGATGCGCCGCATGCATGAAAATGATGAATTGACGATGCATTTTTTAACAAACAGTTTGCGTCAGCAGCGGATAGCCATATTTGTGGCCGGTCTCGCTGAACTTGGACATATTGATTTTAAGACGACTTGGCGGATATTTAATGACCCTGGCGGGCAGAGTTTTGCTATTCTTGCGCGGGCCATAGGCGTTGACAGAAATCAATTTACATCGGTTTTTCTTCTTATGTCTCAGGCGAGGGGGTCGCAAACTCAATCCCCTGGGGTTTTAAAAGACATTTTAGTTTTATATGATTCTGTTACCGAAGATACTGCAAGAGGGGCACTGGAAATATGGCAACGCGATAATGCGTACCAGATTGCTGTGGACCAATTGGAAAAAGTGAGTTGATATAAGTACAGCTAAATATTTGATCATTTTAGGCAATGATTTAATCTGTGCGGGGGAGTGATGATGAATAAAAAGATAGTGGACAACAAAGATTCTGTAGTGAGTCTTCATCGTAAGCGGGAGCAGTTGCGAAGTAGCGATGAAGCGGCTTTTGGTGCCAGCGTTTCTCGTAGTGATGCACGCGATGCAGCTGCCAATGAGCAATCTTTAAGTCTTGTGAACCGTATCATTGTTGACGAAACACTTCCTTTTTATATCGCAGCCCTTGATGGCACTCTTATTCACGCAAATAATCGTTACGAAAAACTATACTCAGGTCTTGATGCCGGCACGCTTTCTCCAGGGCCCACTTCGCTTATGGGGCGCGTTATCTCGCCAGCCATGGAGAAGATATGTGGTGATGTGCAGTCAGCTGATACAACTGTCAAAGTTCATGAATATATCAGTATAAATGGCCGTGACCTGGTTCTATTAGGTCGACATATTCCTGTGCGCTGTGATGCAGGCGAAGTTATTGCCATTGCTGGTACATATGAGGATGTAACATCTCACCATAAAGGTGTTAGGGAAACGGCTCGTGCGCAATCAAGGTTTCAGGACTTTGCTCGAGCAAGCTCAGATTGGTTCTGGGAATGTGATAGTCAAATGCGGGTTACTAGCATATCTGAACGCTTTACCGCGATTGTCGGCTCGCCGGCTTCCTTGTATGTCGGTTCCCGTCTAGAGCAATTTGGTAAATTCGGTCGTAATCTTGAGGGGCGGGATGATGGTCAAAAAGCCATGGAATTTGCTGTGCGTGTTGCTGGTTTTAAGAGGGGACTTGAGGGTGATCTTGTGCCTGAGTTTTCCACCACCGAGAAATTTACGGAGTTGAGAGAAAAAGTACTGAAACTGTCTGATATGCATTT
>CBFDBT010000021.1:0-24542 GCA_965603115.1 uncultured Alphaproteobacteria bacterium | reverse complement strand
ATCACGATATTTACTCATTATTATTTCATTACTTTTTGTTTTCACCTTTTTTATAAGATTTCAGCGGCATACCTTTTTTATAAGATTCCAGCGACATTATTCTTTCTTCCTAAACCTACGGTAATTTATCAGATAGTTTGAATATATTATTTGTCAAATCAGGTTCAATGTTGGGTGTTTTCCATGAGTGCTCTCAGCCCACATCGGCACGATGATAAGAGGCATGCGCACCTTTAACTGAACCATCACAGTTAGTCTTGGTTCAGTAGTGGGCAGCCTGCTACGGGGCAAAAGCGGGTTCTTTTTTATGCATAAAAAGGGCTTATGCACCGGTGCATAGAAAGAATATCTAGCTTGGTTCAGCAATAAAAGCGATGAAGCTTAAGTCTTTCTGACTTCTTGCAAAAATGCCGTCACTTCCTGTTTTATATCGTTAGTAATTTGTTCAAGATCGTTGGCATATTTAACCACTGTTGTTGAAACCTGACGGCTCTTTTCAGCAACCCCTGAAACATTTTCGATACTTTCTTCTGCTTGCGAGGTCGCTTCCTGCGCCTTGGAGACGCCACTATTAACATGTTCTGTAGAAGCTCTTTGTTCTTCTAAGGCTGAGAAAATATTGTTAGTAGTGCCATCTAATTTTGATATTGTTAAAGCAATTTGCTCCATATTGCCGGATGCTTTGCCTGTGATTGAAAGCATATCCTCAATTTGGCCGCTAATTTCTTCAGTTGCGTTCGCTGTTTGAGTGGCAAGGGTCTTCACCTCATTTGCTACAACAGCAAATCCTCTTCCTTCTTCTCCCGCGCGGGCAGCCTCAATAGTTGCGTTGAGGGCTAAGAGATTGGTTTGTGCAGCGATATCATTAATCAAATCTACTACACCGCGGATATTTTCTACAGCCCCACTTAATTGATTGATTGCTATGGTCCCCTCTTCGGATGCTTGAACGGCTTCATTTGAGACTTGATTTGTTTCTTCGACCTGTTCATTAACAACGTTGACTGCACCAATCAATACTGAAACAGCATCAGCGATAGAGGAGATGCTGGATGTCATGTTTTCTGAGGCTTGGCCCACCAATGTTACTTGCTCGCCAGTGTCATCAGCTACACTCGAAACGTCACCAGCACTTTGTCGCATAGACTTCGATGCATCTTGCAGCCCATCAAGGACATTCGCGATTTTCTCATCAAATCTAGAAATTAATGCCTCAATATCTAGGCTGCGTTTTTCTCGTTTTTGGTTTTCTTCAATTTCATTTTCATGATGACGCTTTTCAGCGGCCGCACGTTGTTCCGTCTCAGCGAGAATCTGTTTTTGTTGCTTATCACTGTCTTCTTTGCTTTTTCTTTGTTGATCTTGTGATGTCATGAATGCAGTTCTAAAACTACTATAAGCATCAACAAGTGAACCAATCTCATCACGACTTTCTGGTTTTTTAAGTTCGACTGATAAATCACCCTTAGAAAGCTTTTCCAGCGCTTGGACGACAACAGAAAGCGGGTTTAGTGATTTACGTAACTGCCACCATATAGTCACTGCAGAAGCGATACACACTGTGAAAAGTGTAAGGTACATAATGAATGTATTACGGCTTTCACTTGTAAGCTCTGTTGTTTTATCAGCCACGGTAATAAGGCTGGAAAAATATTTTCCATCGAAAGTTTCAAGCGGTTGAGTAAGGACAATATATTTTTGCTCTTCACGATCAAAAGTTTTCAGCCCGCTAAACGCCTTGGAAGTTTCCTCAAGATCAATGTCCTGCCAAATACCTTCATTGCTTTTAGACTTTCCTAAAATGTGACCCTTGGCTACAGCTGTATGAACATTCAGCTTTTCAGCTAATGTATCAAGCAATAATTCCCAATTATAACTTAGGATAATAGATCCGATAATTTTCCCGCGCAGGCTAACAGGAGAGACAAAAGTTATGACTGGAATGTTTTTATCAGTGAATAAAAAGCCCGATATCGGCTCGTTCGTCTCTACCGCTGTTATGAGTAAAGGGTCAGAGGTGTCAATTAACTGCTCAGATGAGGTTGCATAAAGTGTTTTTCGGTCAGGGCCTACAACCTGCACGGCTGATAGTGAGCCGGTCGCCTGCAATCGCCGCTCAAAGGTAACAACCTCTTCGCTGATTTTGCCGGCATCTTTTTTCCGGAGTGCTGATTTAAAGGTGCGGCTTCTTAATAGGGGCTTGGTAGTTTCTTCAAGAGCCTCTGTAATTACAGTTGCTGCGGCATCGACATATGACTTATTGGCGTTCAATATATCTGTCTGGTATCTGACTTGAAAACTCGATGACATTATATTGAGCGTAATAGTGCTAACAATGATAACAATAAGAAGAATAACAACAGAAACAATTGTTAACCTTGTTCGTAAAAGCATAATATATCCACTGTGATAAAGTTGGTTTGCGGTAAAGGCACGCCAAGCTTATATGGGGCGTGCCAATTTCTCTATGTTTGACTGCGTTATCGCAATCTAGGTCTATTCAACTGGATAGCCGGCTGTTTTCCAGGCTGGAAGGCCATCACGAAAATAATATACATTTTTAAAGCCCCATGTCACAGCCATTCCAGCTGCTTTTGAAGAGCGCATACATGCATGGCCATTACAATAAAAGACCAATGGGTCTTCTAGTGAAACTTCTTCCAGCAATGCCTCTTTTGACAGAGCACTTTTTACATTCAAATGAATTGCATCAGGGATACGACCAGCGTCCCAATCTGTTTGACTGCGCACATCTATAAAAATAGCACCGTCATCAAACATTGTTTTAGCAACTTGAGGTGTAACAGTCGTTGCCCCTGCTACAGTTTCAGGTGACGTCTCAGCGTATGCACTTACACTAAACAAACCAACAAATAATATTACCGTGGCTTTAATTAAATATTTCATAGCTTTTCCCTAATTTTATATTTCAGATTTTACATGATTAATTAATTTCATCATGTGGGTGACATTATTACAAAATGGATAATATTTAATTAATTTATAGTTCAAATGCATTCTACAGGGCATAAAATATCTCGGCTAATTTTTACTAGTATAAATTTAATAAAAGCACTTAAAAGTAGTTTTTATACTTTCTTACACAAAAGAAAAGACCCAAAGCGTACTGTTATACACTTTATGTTTTGATCCAGTTTTAGTGGCTGATATATTTTTTAGGCCAGCACCTGAAATGCAGAGTTAATACATGAACATCGGTTTGTTTTTGATCTCTGCAATTCGCGGACGATAACCCTGGGTGTCATACAGAGCTTTGACATCAACTCGTTTTTCCTCCTTGATACAGATATCACCTTCAACAGTAGTGTAGTTGCCGTCGACAAGCGCCATCATCAAGCCTGATTTCCCTTCCTGGAGTTGCTGGACTGCCATTATTCCAAATGAACTTGCTACCATAAGATCTAAGGCATCGGGAACTCCCGATCGCATGAGGTAACCCAGAGATTGACCGACCACACCAATACCCGTTAGCCGTTTGATGTCATCACTAACAATTGCACCAATGCCTCCGAGTTTACGATGGCCGTAAGCGTCCATCTCTCCGCTTTGAATAATTTCACTACCTATCCTCTGAGCACCCTCGGAAACCACTACCATGGCATAATTCGCAGGATTGTCATGCCTATCTTTGACTATCAATTCAGCAACGCGCTCACTATCAAATGGCACTTCAGAGATAAGCACGCGATCCGCGTCGGCCAAATAGCCACTTATAAGAGCTGTTTCACCAGAATTGCGGCCAAAAAGCTCTATAACGGCAATTCTCTCATGGCTTCCGGTGGGCGTGCGCAGGGCATTGATTAATTCAACAGAACGACTAACCGCGGTGGAAAAGCCGATACAATAGTCAGTACCAAAAACATCATTGTCCATAGTCTTGGGGACAGAAACAACCTTGAAACCTTCCCTGTGAAGGCGCGCACCGTAAGAGAGAGTGTCATCGCCACCGATTGGAATGAGGGCATCAATTTTCAGATGATCGAGAACTTTCAGGACATGAGGGGTGCAGTCTGCATGGCTATCAGCCTTAGGCAAAGGATACTGATCTTTCAAAAATTCTGGCATATTATTCGCGTTGACTTTGGCGGGATTAGTCCGCGAAGAATGAAGAATGGTTCCTCCCGAACGGTCAATACCTCGAACGTCTATCGGGTTAAGGGGCATCAACCATTTTTCACGAGAAACTTCATCATCATTTGGATTAAAGTTCAAAGGGCCAGCCCAGCCACGGCGAAAACCAACAACTTCCCAACCTAATTGATCAGCCTGACGTACCACTGCTTTGATACAAGGATTAAGTCCGGGGACATCACCGCCACCCGTTAAGATTCCAATCCGCATTCTTCCACCTCATTCGTGTTGTATCGTTTAAATGATTAATAAACACCCACCTACTTAAGGAGCTTCATGTGCCAGCAGATATTAAGTAAGGAGCCCGGCAAACCAGTTTTGGTCAGTTGCGTGTTTCATAGCCCTGGGTAAGATCATAACTTCCTTTCCAGAGTAAGTCGCAGTTTATACAATTTTACTACGTTGGTCTAGGCGGGTATTTCTCATGTGCCAAGGTCTGCACGTGGATTACATAGTAAATTTTCCTTTGACAGTTTGCCCGACAATGAGAGGCACTAAGCTAGCGCAGAATATAACTATCCAGCCTTTTTGATCTGGCGATATAATGTTTAAAACAGAGGAAATAGGTGGCCAGTGTAATGAAATTAAAATCAATATTGTGCAGAAAGCTATAGCAGCCCATACATAGAGGTTTTGCACAATCTGGTTATCAGTTACCGTTGTTTTCGCACCTCTCATATTGAAAACGTGCCACAATTGACCAAATGCCAGTGTTGCGACAATCGGCAAGCCCTCTGGTATGGCTGCAACGGCAAGTGCAATTCCCATTTTAATCATCAGGACTAGGTCGCGTCCCATGACTACGCCCGTACCTGGTATTGTAGACACTTTGCCACCGCGAAGCACTTTTGTTTTTGCGCGCCCCATTTCTCTAAGGGCTGCCATTGATCGTTGGGCCTTGCTTTCAGCCCAATAGCCTATGGAGATATTAATCGATATCACAATCAAAATTGCGACCCCTTCAGATATGTCACCCAAGGCAAATGAAGGTAGAGCAGCAACAGCTAGCAGAGCGGTTAATAAGCTTTTACACTGGTCTAACGAGATGGTTATTGAGGACTTTTGTTGAGATTTTCCAAGCTTGTTGGGGCCAAATTTTTTCAGTCTAGCTAACACCTCATTCTGAGATAGTCCCTTAGAAAGGTTCACGCCGAAAGCTTTGAGCAAGACCTCTTCTGACATGGCATGATAACCAACTTTGTGGTCCATAATATCTTCCTAAAAAAGCTCTTGTCCAAATCGATACATTACAAAGATTCCATATAATAAAATAAGAATGATGGCATGATGCTTACGCATCCCTTTTCGGCTTATATTTTTGCTCGGTGTATAAAGAGCATAAAGAGCGATTAAAGTGACGACCATAAGGGTTGGTAAATCAAGCCATAGTATGGCTTTATCCACTGTGAGAGCTGCTATCATGGCCCCTAATCCCGGGACGAGAAGGGTGTCGAGGATGTTGCTACCTACGATATTGCCGACAGATAGTCCTGTTTTTTTATGTTTTAAAGCCATACCAGAAAGTGATAACTCGGGCAGGCTACTCCCTAAACCAATAATAACCACAGCAACAGATGATGAGCTTAGGCCAAATTTGTACGATAAAGCGAGGGCGCCTTGTACTACTAATTCTGCACTTGCAATTAAAACAAGAAAGCCTAGAGCAATATATATCCATGCTCTAAAAATAGATACTTTAAGAGGGCTATCTGTCCCTTCATATGTGTCGCGGCTTTCTCGAAACAGCCACCAAATATACAAAAAATATCCTAGAAATAAAATGCACCCTTCTAGCCTGGAAACTTCACCGTCATATGAAAATGCGAACAAAAATACTATGGAAAGACAGAGGACACTCCCATGATAGAAAGTATCTTTTTTAGATAAATAGAGCGCACCAATAAAGCCGACTGCGCCTAGAACAAAGCTGATTTGTCCGATAGAACTACCTATTGCACTACCCAATACAATACCTGAACTCTCAGGCACTCGAAATAAAGAAGCGTCGAGCATAACGGCCAGTTCTGGTAAATCAGTTCCAAAAGCTAGAATACTTAACCCAACAAAAGTTTCTTTTAGATGGTAATGAGAAGCAAGGGCTGTGGCATTTTTGACTATTCGATCAGTTGCTAGCCACAGACCAGTTAATCCGATCAATAAAATAAGAATGCTAATCATAAACCTTCATTCCCATGATGTTATTTCAACTTCTCACTATAGTAATTCCCTACGTCTTGCATTGGCATGTTTGTCAGATCTTTAGGGTGATGCAAAACAATTTTGTCTTTAGCTTGAGGGCTAAAATGAGACATGAGTATTTTATATATATCATGTTGAGCGATAATAACTAATTTATCGAATTTTGACATACTATCGTCTTTGCTTATATCGATTGCGGCAGTCTTAAGAAACACCTCGCTCGCTTGTTTTTTATAGCTTATCTTTTCATCAATAGCATAACGACTGCCTACACCTTCACGGTGACCATGACCGGGCCTATCAACCTTTAAATTTCGATCAGGCGTTCGTGCATCCTCATCAACTAGATTGATTACTTCATGAATATGTTTGTTCTCGTCAGACCACTCATAGATTTTCAACTTTGCGCTATCGGCTACTAGTAGCCATGTGGTTTTCTTATCTCCTAACATTACATAATCCTTTCATCACTTTGCTAGATCATCATTAAGGCACTAAAACAATTGGAACCCCCGCAGTATGGGCCAAGGCATCGGCGACACTTCCCATCACTAAGTTGATCACTTTTGAACGGCCCCTCCGGCCAACAAAGATCATGTTAACATGTTCCTTTTTTGCTTGCTCGTGGATTACTTCCTTGGGGTTTCCCCAAAATAATTCACTCTCGATTGTTACACCGGAATCTTCAAAACGCTTGTTTAAAGGTGTTAATACATCTGAGTGAACGCGCTTTTCTTCTAGTTTCTTGTCAAGTGGTCTGTTCGCCAATTCTTCAAGTGTGAGCGGTTGATAGCCAGACCAAGGTATAACCGAAATAAAATGCACTTCAGCCTTCGTGCTTTTAGCAATGCTAACCGCACGTTCAGCCGCTCTTTCGCTCCACTCACTACCATCAACAGCTACTAAATATACTAATCTACTCATATTAATTCTCCTTTTTCTTTTTTGGGGTAATTACTTTATTAAGTTGCTTTAAGAGTTGAGTTCGTTGTTCATCATTCTCTGCTTCATCTAGGTTCTGGCGAATATCAAGAGTAAGTTGAGCAAGTCTATTGTGCCAGTCAGGTCGATCAATAGTTATAGGCTCCAAGCGACGGGAAATTGTGTGTCCTTAGAGGCTTTGCCTTCGACGGATAAAATAAATTCATCATCAAGCTCAGGAATGATGAGATCATTTAATTCAAATCCAGCGTCTAGCAAACTTTCATGCATTTTATGTAAGGCATCTGAAGAGCCATGCGTTAAAAACACACATTTTTTGATAGGTCTTCTGGACTTCACCCAATCAACTAGATCATCGCCATCAGCATGGCCTGAATAGAGGTCAAGTGTATGAATGCGGGCTTTAACATTGATTGTCTCGCCTTGAATTTTTACACTCTTTTTACCAGCTTCGAGTAAGCTTCCCAACGTTCCCTCGGCCTGATAGCCGACCAATAAAATTGTAGAATTAGAATCCCAAAGGTGATTTTTTAAATGATGACGAATACGGCCCGCATCGCACATGCCGCTAGCAGCCATTATAATTACACCACCGGTAAACCTGGCTATTGCCTTGCTTTCCTCAACAGTTTCGGTGAAGTGGAAATGCGGATGCTCAAAGGGTTGGGGCATGTCTTCAGTATTTTGCAGATCTGAGGCATATTGAGCAAAAACTGAGGTGATTTTTATCGCCAAGGGTGAATCTAAAAATACCGATGTACATGGAATTTTTTCATGCCGTAAAAGGTAGGCTATATCGAGCAACAATTCCTGCGATCTCTCCACAGCAAAGGACGGAATAACCAAATTACCCCCTGCTTTCATGGCGTCATTAATCACACGGGCTAAGATTTCTCTTCTTTTCTCAACAGTTGCGTCTTTGCGTATACGTCCGCCATATGTGGACTCACAAAATACATAATCATAGCCACTAGGGGCATCGGGCGTATCATGAAAGAGTTTATGCATAGGCCCTAAATCACCAGAGAAAATCATCCTCATCCATTTTTCATTATCTAACACTTCAACCTCGATTGAGGCAGAGCCTAAAATATGACCAGCATTCCAAAAGCGCACGCGAACACTCTCGTTTAAATCCAACCATTCTTTATATTCAACGGCTCGAAATTGCATTAAGCTGTTTTCTGCATCATGTTTTGTATAGATAGGTTCAACTGCTGGTCGCCCGCGCTGTTTATTTCGCCAATTAAGCCTTTCAACTTCAAATTCTTGGATATACCCACTGTCCGGAAGCATATAGGTAGCAAGGGCGTGTGTAGCTGATGTGGTATAAATATGCCCTTTGAAACCAGCTTTTATGAGTTTGGGAACTAAGGCTGTGTGATCTGTATGCGCATGTGTCAAAAGGACAAAATCTATTTCTGAAGCGTTAAATGGAAAGGCTTTATAATTTAACTCTTTCAGGGTTTTATTACCTTGGAAAAGGCCGCAATCTACAAGAAACTGGCTGCCTTCAGTCTGAATCCAATAGCATGAACCTGTTACAGTTCCCGCAGCACCACAAAATTTTACTTTAACGGTCAAAGCAATTCCCCTCGTAGTGCCCCAGCCAATAAAGAGGCTATCTGTATCGAGTTTGTTGAATGTGGAATGCTGTCCGTTGAGTAGACAGCATCAACACCTGCCAGCATGATCATCTCAAGGTCTTCTTCGCTGCATAAAGCATGGGTCACGAAAACGTCTATACTCTCGGCACCAATTTCATGGAGCAGTTTAGCGCATTTTATTATAGTTGTGCCGCTCGATATAACATCATCAACAATGATGGCATGTTTGCCTACGATATCTGCCTTTTCGGGAAAAGTGATGCCAACATCACGGTCATTCCGGCGAACCTTTTCTCCCACTACATAGGAGAGGTTTGCTCTGTCAGCTATGGCAGATACCCACTGTTTTGATTCACTATCAGGCCCTACTAAAGTGATAGAGTTTTGATTTTCAAGTGACCCAAGGGTTTCAGCAATGACCATGGAGGCCGATAATGTATCTACTCTACAGTCTGGGAACACTTCCTGCAGATTGTCTATCCGGTGCAAGTGAGGGTCAACAGTTATGATGCGATCAAAATAAACCGATAAATATTCCCCAATGATTTTTTGGCTAACGGCTTCACCAGCATTGAAGGCTTTGTCTTGCCGCATATAACACAAATATGGTGCGACAAGAATAACCTTGTCAGCCTTGCCGTCTCGCAAAGCATTCGCTGCAAAAGCAAGATATACTAATTTGTCATTCGGATTATTCAAACTGGTATAAATGATTGCCGTGTTTTCAACAGGTGTGACACGCACTTTTCCTTCACCATCAGGAAAGGTATGCACTTGAATGAGATTGGCCGGGATGCTCAGTTCTGCCGCCAGTCTATTAGCCTCTTCGGCATCAGCACTAAAATAATGTAGAGAGAGTTTTTTCATGACCCTTCCCTTATGCTGTAACCGCTGCCTTTAGCAGCGTATTTGGTAGTGAAAGCAAAATCTGTTTGAAAGCATGCATGGATACGGTAGATGGCCTCTCCCTCAACAACTGGGTCACCTACTTTTTTCAAGAGATTAATTCCGGCCCCTTTGTCCATAGGTGCTCCTGCTAGTCTAGCAATGCGAGATAATCTATAACAGTCAATAGATTCAACACTGCCAGTTCTATCCGCTACAACCTCATAGACAAGTTCCCCTAGGCTCTGGGGTGTTTCAGATGGGCCTTGTGCTGCTATGATGCTTTCCATAGTTTTCAAGGCTTCCCCTGAGTCAAGTAATTCCTGTGCTACTGTATAGCCTGACCCACCGCGTAGAGACGGATCAGCTTCTAATAAAGAACCAGCAATTTGTAAGGATTTCTCACGAAGGTCCATCGGTGCAGAAGGGTCATTGCGCAGAACGGCCATCACATCTCTTGCTTCAAGAACCGGCCCTATCCCATTACCTATTGGCTGGCTTCCATCAGTTATTGTCACATCCACATGCAGTCCAACTTGCCCTGCGATATATTCAAAAAGCTTTCTCAGCCGCATAGCGTCTGTTGGGCTGTGCACCTTGGCACTTGGTCCTACGGGTATATCAATTAACAGATGACTGGAGCCAGCCGACAGTTTTTTTGACATAATCGAGGCGACCATCTGTTCACGGGTATCAATACCCAATGGTCTTTCAACAGAAATCAATATGTCATCAGCAGGGGATATATTCACATGACCACCCCATACGATACAGCCGTTACATTCTTCGACAACAGCTTGCATTTCATGCATTGTTAAATCGACCTTCGCAAGTACCTCCATCGTGTCAGCGGTACCGGCAGGAGACGTAATGGCACGTGAAGATGTTTTGGGGATGGTCATGCCATGAGCGGCAACTATTGGCACAACAATCATCGAAGTCCTGTTGCCCGGGATGCCACCAATACAATGTTTATCGACAACAATAGAAGCTGGCCACTGTAAGTTATTACCAGCCTGAGCCATAGCCTTGGTTAGGGATAGCATTTCACCGGTTGTCATGAAACCAGCTGAAGAGACAAGGAAGGCTGCTATCTCCATTTCTGAATATCGGTGAGCCGCGATATCAGTAATGATTTCTTCTATTTGTTTGCGGTTTAGAATATTGCCTAGAATTTTTTGACGAAGATAGTCAAGGCTATGTGGCGGCTCGGCAGGGGCGATGGTAACCGGTGTTCCTTCCGGCAATCTCATGCGCCTAAATGCTTGCTCAGACAAGCCCAGTTGATCTGGTGCAATAATAGATGGATCATCTACTATCATTAAAGTCGCTAATATACGTTGACTATCACTGATGACTTCAATTTTTTTGAAAGCTTGGTATTCCTCAGGGCGATAAAGCTCACAATCCCTAGCTAGGAAAGCAACATTTTCGCGGTAAGTATCAATCCCAATATTTTTAAGTTGAAGCATCAGCCTGCTCACCTTTTCAAAGAAATAGATCACAACTGCAGTGTAATTAAAACATTATAATCAGAATCTTACCAAAATTCAGCAAAGAATGCGTTGATATAGATCAAAACAAGAATGGCTTTAGAATAGCTTTAAATATATCAACTATACTATAGAAATTTGAATTTTTTGATTTTACTTGACCTTGTAGTAGGGTCAAAGGTTATAGTGTGGATTATGGCAAAAGAAATAGACATACTTATAAAATCGTTGCGCATGACGCTCTTGTGTTTTGCCTTCGTGATGTCCGGCACGTCAGTGTCGGCTTCTATGCCCAGCCATGATATGTCTCAAATGATGAGCCATACAGCCTCGCAGGAAAGTGATATCACTGCTGTCCATAATGATTGCGCCTCTCAGCAGGCTGTATCTGTTCAATTAGATGATTGCTGTCAAGCGGACGACTGTAAAAACAGTTGTGCTGCCAATATCAGCATGATTATTGTTGCCATTTCCAAGCCTGTAGAGATTAAAGATTTTAGCGACTATGCTGCCTATATAGATCATAGTAGATCACGGCTCAGTGATCCGAGTAATCCTCCCCCCATATCCTAATTTTTAAGTTAAGCGAGTTTTGTGGCGCACTTCTGGTGTGCTGAAACTGTTGGATTATACTTAAATTAGGATAGGGAACATGTCCAAAATACAGGCACTAATATGCTTTATAGGCATAAATTTATCAAGTTTGTCGCTCGCAGTAGCGGCTGATGAGACACTCACATTTCAACAAGCCATCACCCTTGCTATTAGCAGGGACGATCCGAGCGTGGCACAGTATCGAGCCCGAGCTGAAGGCGTGCGTGCTAATGCTCTCGCAGAGTCTCAGTTGCCCGACCCGGTGATAAAATTTGGTGTGGCAAATATGGCTACAGACAGTTTTAGGTTCAATCAAGAACCTATGACACAAATGCAATTTAAGTTACATCAAAGCCTACCGTCTGCGGCCAAACGCCGTTTAGTGCGGGAGCGTGGGGATGCCGACAGTGAGGCCTATCATTTTATGGCTGCCAAGGCCGAACTTGAGATTGCAAAGGACACTGGTCGTGCATGGCTAAAGCTCAAGTATTTTGATGCTGCTCGAGCTATTGTTGACGAGAAAAGAGCACGCCTTGTCGAAATGCTGGATGCACTTGGTGCTCAATATGAAAGCGGGCATCTTGATGCGCAACAAATTCTGGCTATGGAAGCCGAGTTGGCCCTATTGGAAGATAAATTGCAATCTATTGAGCAAGAGGCTCTTGTAGAGCGAGCGCATCTGGGCCGCTATATCGGCGACGAGTATGCAGACGCTAACATCACAGGCAGTTACAGCGATGTTCCTCTACCCGTTCCCTTGCAGGTGTTAGAAGACTCTTTGCAAGATCATCCAGACTTAATGCAAGAAAAAGAAAGTATTCGCGGCAGTGAAAAATCTGAGCGCATAGCTAAAGAAAGCTATAAGCCCACTTTGGGGTTTGATCTGGGATATGGCTACCGTGCTGGGGGGCATGCGGATATGGCAACAGCCATGATTTCGATGGATCTACCGATCTTTACTGGCAAACGGCAGGATAAACGTTTGTTTGCTGCGAAAAAATCCAAGCAGGTTGCGCGCCTGAAGATGCAAACCAAAGAGCTTGATATGATAAGAAACCTACGCTCAGCCTATGGGGTTTGGCAGAGAGCTATAGAGCGCATTGCGCTTTATAATACGGTTGTTCTGGAGCGAACAAAATCAGTCAGAATAGCGTCAGAAAATGCTTATGCATCAGGCAGTGCAGACTTTGCAGAAATTATCCGTACCCATTTGAGTGAACTTGATGCACGCCTAAATTTACAGGCCATCGAATTACAGCGTGCTTTGGCACAAGTTGAATTAATTTATTACCAAGGAAATCAATCATGAAAAAGCAATTGATTATGCAGATATCTCTAGCCCTAGTCTTGGGAGTGTTTATTGGGTATTTCATTTTTGATACTCCAAAGGATGAAGTGTCAGAAGCCTCAAAGCCAACAAAAGAAATTGCTTATTGGGTAGCGCCAATGGACCCTGAGTATCGTAGGAATAACCCAGGAAAGTCGCCCATGGGTATGGATTTAATCCCTGTTTATGCAGAAGGGGAAGATGCTTCAAAAGCGGGCTTTAAGGTTGCGGCGCATACTTTGGCAAGTCTTGGTGTTAAAATAGTTAAAGCACAAATGACCTCTTTCTCGGCTCCAATCGAAGCAACAGGCGCTATAACATACGATGAAACAAGGACATCGCACGTCCATGTTAGAACAGAAGGTTGGGTCGAAGACTTAATAGTCAGAGCGGAAGGGGAAACCGTAAAGGAAGGCGATTTGCTTTTTACGCTATATTCGCCTGATATTTCCAGCGCACTTAATGAATATGGTCAGGCCCTTAGTTCTGGTTCTAAACGGTTGCAGACTTTGGCGTATAGCCGATTGCAAGCGTTAGGTCTGGAAGAGCGGACTATCAGAGCGGCAAAAAAATCTGGCGATTGGTCCTCGCCGATAAACTTTTATGCGCCGCAAGATGGTGTTGTAACAAAGCTTGGTTTGCGAGAGGGTAGTTTAAGCGCAAAAAATACCACAGCTTTTGAAATAACCGACCCGAGCAGGCTTTGGCTTATTGCAGATGTGTATGAAAGTGAGGCAGGTCGTGTCCAGGTTGGTCAGAAAGTTCATATTCAAGGCACAAATATCGCCTTTAATACTATAGTTTCTTATATTTATCCTGATCTTAACCCGATGACAAAAACAGTTCGGGTGCGGATGAGTGTGCCAAATGCAGATGGCCTTATCAGAGCGGGTCAATATTATCAGGTCAGTATTATCCCAGAACCTTTTGATGTCTTGACGGTACCATCAACGGCTGTAATCCGTTTAGGAAGTGGCAGCAGAGTGATCGTAGCGCACGGGCAAGGTCGGTTTGAACCAGCTGAAGTTGAAATTGGTGCTTCGGTAAAGGGTATCACAGTCATTAAAGGCGGATTGGCAGAAGGAGAAAATGTGGTGCTAAGCGGTCAATTTATGTTGGACAGTGAGAGTAGTTTTTCTGGTGAAGCACATAGAATGGCAGATGAGCCAAGCCACAACGAGACAGGGATAATGGAGCATATGCAATGATTACCTCTATTATTCGGGCGTCGATTAATCATCGGGGCATGGTGCTACTGGTCGCAGTGTTGTTGTTTGTTGGGGGTGTGATTTCGGTTCGGCAAATTTCAATTGATGCTATTCCTGATCTTTCTGATGTGCAGGTGATTATAAAAACAAACTATCCGGGTCAAGCCCCACAAGTTGTGGAGGACCAAGTCACTTATCCACTGACAACGGCTATGCTCGCAGTGCCTAAAGCTACGACTGTGCGGGGGTATAGTTTTTTTGGTGATAGTTATGTCTATGTCCTCTTTGAGGACGGCACAGATCTTTATTGGGCTCGATCGCGAGTGCTGGAGTTTTTAAGCCAAGTTTCAAGCAGTTTGCCTGCCGAGGCCAAGGCTGAACTAGGCCCAGA
Organism: uncultured Alphaproteobacteria bacterium; assembly: GCA_965603115.1. Classification (GTDB taxonomy): domain Bacteria; phylum Pseudomonadota; class Alphaproteobacteria; order Sphingomonadales; family Kordiimonadaceae; genus CBFDBT01. The sequence goes on along the minus strand of CBFDBT010000021.1, from coordinate 9,744 downwards.
TGCAACAGGTGTTGGCTGGGTCTACCAATATGCACTGGTCGATAAAACAGGAGAACATAACCTAGATGAGCTTACCACCATTCAAAATTGGTTTTTAAAGTATGAATTGCAAAGTGTGGAAGGTGTCTCTGAGGTTGCCACAGTTGGAGGAATGGTCAAACAGTATCAGATCGTTGTCGATCCACTGCGCCTGCGCCAGTATAATCTGACGTTTGCAGAAATTCGCGGCAGTATCACGCGCGGCAACATGGAAGTTGGTGGTAGTGTCATCGAAATGGCCGAAGCTGAATATATGGTGCGCGCCCGTGGATATTTAAATAATCTTGACGATATTCGCGCCTTGCCTATCCGTGTAGGCGGAGATGGCACACCATTGTTTTTGGGGGATGTAGCCAGTGTAACCGAAGGCCCACAAATGCGTCGTGGCGTGACAGACCTCAATGGTGAGGGAGAAGCCGTTGGCGGCGTTATAGTCATGCGATTTGGTGAAAATGCTTTGGCGACAATTGATGCCGTCAAGGACAAGCTGAAAGAGTTAAAAGAAAGCTTGCCGTCAGGTGTAGAAATTGTTGAGGTTTATGATCGGTCTAGCCTTATTAACCGTGCCATTGATACACTCTCGGAAAAACTCATCGAAGAATTTATTGTTGTCTCCATTGTGTGTATTATTTTCCTCCTGCATTTTTCCTCGTCATTTGTGATCATTTTAACGCTGCCCCTTGGGATTTTATCGGCTTTCATTATTATGAATTTGCAAGGCCTCAACGCTAATATTATGTCGCTCGGCGGCATTGCTATTGCTGTTGGGGCGATGGTGGACGCCGCTATTGTGATGATAGAATCCCTGCATAAACGCATGGAAAAGGAAGAAATTACACGAGAAAACCGTTGGCGTCTTGTATTGGAAGCAACCCGTGAAGTCGGCCCCGCTCTATTCTTTTCACTTCTTATTATTACGGTGAGTTTTATGCCTGTGTTTGCGCTGGAAGCCCAAGAAGGGCGTTTGTTCAAGCCACTTGCCTTTACCAAGACCTATTCCATGGCAGCGGCGGCGATCTTGTCGATAACACTTGTGCCCGTCTTGATGGGATATCTGATCCGTGGACGCGTAAAGCCTGAGCGGGCAAATCCTTTAAACAGGGCGATTGCTGCCGTGTATAAACCCTTATTACAATCCATTCTCAGCTTTCCCAAAACGGCAGTATTGCTGTCTGTTATCGTGGCCGGAACGGCACTTTATCCGGTGAGTAAGCTAGGCAGCGAGTTTATGCCAGCTTTGGATGAAGGTGACCTTTTATATATGCCAAGTGCTTTTCCTGGCATTTCTGTCGGCAAGGTAAGGCAGCTATTGCAGCAAACGGATCGTATGATAATGACGATACCAGAAGTGTTGTCGACATATGGCAAAGCGGGTCGCGCAGACACAGCCACTGATCCTGCCCCCCTTACCATGATTGAAACAACCATCCGATTAAAGCCGGAAAGTGAGTGGCGTGAGGGTATGACGCTTGATGGCATACGCGCTGAGCTTGATAAGGCCGTTCAAGTGCCCGGCTTAACCAATGCTTGGGTTATGCCTATTAAGGGTCGCATTGATATGCTGGCAACAGGCATCAAAACGCCTATAGGCATTAAACTTGCTGGTCCTGATCTGGATAAAATTGCTGAACTTGGTATTGAACTTGAGAGCATATTAAAGGCTGTGCCAGGCACTGCCTCGGTTTATTCCGAGCGCGTAGTTGGCGGGCGGTATATTGATATTGATGTTAAGCGCGCCCAAGCAGCTCGATACGGAATGAATATCGCTGAAGTGCATGAAATAGTGCGCTCGGCTATTGGCGGCATGCAGGTAGCCGAAACCGTTGAAGGTCGCGAGCGCTATCCAATTAACTTACGTTATCCTCGCGATATACGCTCCAGTCCGGAAAGTTTAAAGGATTTACCAGTTGTAACAAAAACAGGCGCCCATGTGCGTTTGGGAGACTTAACCGAAATTACCGTTGCAGATGGCCCGGGCATGATCCGCAGTGAAAATGCTCGCCTGAATGGCTGGGTATATGTTGATATCATGGGTAGCGATATCGGCCACTATATGAGCGCTGCACAAGCGGCGGTGAGCGAACAGCTGAACCTACCCACGGGCTATTCGATTACATGGTCTGGGCAATTTGAATTTATGGAGCGCGCGAAAGAGCGCTTAACCACTATTATACCTCTTACCCTTGCCCTGATCATTTTAATATTGTTTATGGCGTTTCGGCGCGTGCAAGATGTTGCTTTGGTATTACTGAGCTTACCGCTTGCATTGAGTGGTGGTTTTTGGCTGCTGTATCTGTTGGACTATCATCTGTCGATTGCCGTTGCCGTTGGCTTTATAGCGCTTGCAGGTGTTGCGGTGGAAATTGCTGTTGTGATGATATTATTTCTTAATCAGGCCTATAATAACAAAGTAGAGCAGGGTGGTTCGATTAGTATAGCTGAGGTCAAACTCGCTGTAACCGAGGGAGCTTTAATGAGGCTGCGGCCTATAGTGATGACCGTTGTCACAATCATTGCAGGTTTGTTGCCTATTATGTTGGGTAGTGGGGCAGGTTCTCAAGTGATGCGACGCATCGCTGCCCCCATGGTCGGTGGCATGGCAAGCGCCACACTTTTAACCATGGTGGTTATCCCCGCGCTCTTTTTCATCCTTCACTCTAAGGGCCGTAAATAATCGGCCACTAATTGTGCTTAAATTTGACGTTTCTATTGTTGAGGGAGACATTAACGCAATCTTTACTTAATATTAGGACAATATGCCTCATATATTAAATTTTGGTTATAAATACACATGTTAGCATTGGGATGAGGAAGTGGAAGGATTGACAGAAAAACTATTAAATACAGCATATAATGGTTATAAAGCTTTGAAGGGTCCATCTTATTTAGATTGCTTGCCAAATGAAGAGCATTGGCTGGAATTTAAAAAACTTATTCAATCCTCTAAGGGCTTGGCTATGATAGAGCTATGGCATGAAAAAGCCGTAGCAGCAAAAGGTGTCCCGTTACGTAAAGAATTTAGTTTTAAAGATTTAGCCGAACATGGTTCGCATATGATGCTTTATAAGCTAACTGAGGACAACCGCTGGTTAACGACATTTTGTGGTGATACAATTGTAGCTGCATTGGGTGTTGAGCTAACAGGTAAGTACATCGACGAATATGGTGACGAAAATGCATTAGAGTTCTGGATGGAGAACATTAAATATATTTCTGAGCACGGTGCGCCATTGGTAGAGTATTATAGCCTTAATTTCGTCGACAAGGAATTCATTCAGTGTATGGACATTAACCTCCCGTTGAGAAGCGGAGAGCGTGATTTTCCAGATATGTTCTTGGCAATGATGATTTTTGACCCAACGACATCAAATAAATCTTTTGTCGGCTTTGGATCATAAGCAAACACTTTCACTAACCTATATCACGCCTTTGTGCACCCGTGCATGAGGTAAGGCCATTTTATCTGCTCACAGTGAGTGCTCTATCTCGTGCTGGGTTGGCTATTCATTATGTTGTGTGGGCACATGATGATGTGCTGCTCGGGGGAGATTAGAATGAAGGCGGCAAGTGCCGCCTTACCCCATTTTAATCAAGTGTTAGAGACATTAGCCAAAATCGAAAAAGGCAAGCTTGTTACCGTCTAGATCCCGTACATAGGCACCGTAAAAAACATCAGGGATGCGCTGGCCGGGCTCACCTTCACAGGTTGCCCCGAGCTCAATGGCCTTATGATACAGCTTGTCTGCGGCTTCTTTCGAGCCCGCTGGAAAAGCAATCATGTTACCGTTTCCTGGGTGAGGGTCGCCTTCGTCAAACGGGATGCAGACGGCAACCATAGGCTCATTCATGGATTTACCAATCATGGCGATACGCTCCATATCGACGAGCACCTTGGCATCGTAATCGGCAAATAGATCACTGTAAAATTTCTTGGCCCGTTCCATATTTGCAACGCCAATTGTTATATATCCAATCATCTAGTTTCTCCTAATAAGGTAATTATGGCCAAGGAACACGTTTAGCCCATTTATGGTTAGGCCTAAGCTTAGAGCGGAAGGAAAACAGTCGTCAATTTATATTTACTGTTCTGCTCTGGGTGTATCAGCTTAATCTGTCATTCTTCGTTGGGTTCGTCGAAGCCGATGTAGGTGACAAAATCATCGTTGTCAGCGCGGCGGGACTTTACATCATTGGCTGAAAAACTTTCGTCGGGATAGCCCATGGCAATACAGATCATGATATTTTGATCATCGGGGATATTGGCGTGCTCGCGCACTACATCGGATTGCATGATGCCTTGACCATTGATCACGCTACCGATGCCATGCTCCCACGCGGCTAGTACAAGCCCATATGAAATGGCCCCCAGATCAAACTGACTGATGGCGGCGGGCTCTAAGTTTTTGTCATAGGTCAATACGACCGACACTGGCGCATCAAATTGACGGAAGCCTCGCATCACCCAGTCCATGCGGCGTTCTTTGTCATCGCGTTCAATGCCCATGGCCTCAAACAATTGTACAGCAATCTCAATTTGCCGTTGACGGTGAAGGCCTTCATAGGCCTCTTTCATCGGAAAATCCCTTTTTGGTGGGACCCCGCTCATCATATTATTGGAATTGCCCTCACGAATTTTATCCAGTGCGTCGCCACTTACCACATGCAGATGCCAAGGCTGAGTGTTCATTGAAGATGGAGCCCACTTTGCCGCTGAGATAATTTCGTCCATCACAGCTTTGGGAATTGGTTTCTTTTTATAGCCACGGATGCTGCGACGCGAGACGGCAAATTCAGAAAATTTCATTAATCACTCCACTAAATATTAAAGGAAACCATAAACCTCTATGAGGTTTCATCGTGAGCAGAATGGTGTCCGGTCAAGCGATTGTCAAACAGATAGTCAGCGGGTGGCTTGCCGTAGTGGTGATGAGATGATACATAGCAAGTAGGGGTGTTTCTGCTTCCTTGTCAAAGGTAGCTATTTAATTAATCTTGGGGGAACTATCATGTCAGCACCACAAACGCCACAAAACTCATCTTCATTAAAGGTTGAACATTTCGATGTTTTAATCGTTGGAGCGGGTATCTCTGGCATTGGGGCGGCTTACCATCTTCAAGAGCAATGCTCGGACAAAAGCTTTTGTGTTTTAGAGGGTCTTGAAAGTTTTGGCGGCACTTGGCTGATGCACCGTTATCCCGGTGTGCGTTCTGATAGTGATCTCTATACCTTTGGCTATCGATTTAAGCCGTGGGTAGGGGCGCCAATTGCTAGCGGTCAAGAAATTCTCGATTATATGGGGGAGGTTATAGAAGACGGAAAGCTTGCTGAGCATATCCGTTATAACCATGAGATCATTTCGGCTAATTGGTCGAGCCAAGATAAGCTATGGACACTTACTGCCAAGCGCAAAGAAACGGGGGAGATGGTCCGCTTTACCGCCAATTTCCTCTGGATGTGCCAAGGCTACTATGAGCACGCAAAAGGTTATACGCCTGATTGGCCGGGCATGGATGATTTTAAGGGAGATATTATTCACCCGCAAACTTGGCCTGAGGGTTTTGACTATAAAGACAAAAAGGTCATTGTGATTGGCTCTGGCGCTACAGCGGCAACTCTTGTGCCCGCGATTGCAGGGGACTGCGAACATGTCACGGTGCTGCAACGCTCGCCAACCTATTTTATCCCTGCCAAGAATGAAAACGAACTTGCTGATCAGTTACGTGTGCTTGAAATTGATGAAGATTGGATCCATGAAATTACCCGTAGACAAATTCTGCATGATCAAGCCGAGTTTACTAAAGTTTCAAAAGAAAACCCTGAAGCCGCAAAAGAAGAGTTGCTTGCGGGTGTGCGTGCCTTTTTAGGCGAAGATTATGATATGGAAACCCACTTCACGCCAAAATACAGGCCTTGGCGCCAGCGTATCGCCTTTGTCCCTGACGGCGACCTCTTTCAGGGTATCACATCCGGTAAAGCGACAATGGTCACAGATGAGATTGAAAAATTCACCGAAAATGGCATAGCGTTAAAGTCTGGCAAGGAACTGGAGGCTGATATCGTCATGACGGCGACAGGCTTTAATCTTAGTGTATTGGGCGGGATTAAATTTTCGATTGATGATAAGCCGCTTGATTTTGCGGACACAATTACATACCGCGGTATGATGTTCACAGATATGCCCAACATGGCTTGGATTATGGGCTACTTTAGAGCCAGTTGGACGCTAAGAGTAGATTTGGTTAGCGATTTTGTATGTCGCCTTCTTAATCATATGCAGGAGATGAATGTAAATGAGGTCACAGTTAAGCCTCTAGATAAAAATATGCCTCTCTTGCCATGGGGTGATCCGGAAGATTTTAACCCCGGATATCTCTTGCGCTCTATGGACTTATTCCCAAAGCGGGGGGATACGTCAGAGTGGCAACATACGCAAGACTATTGGGCTGAAGAAAAAGAATTGCCAAAAGTTAATTTGGACGATCCGGTATTTATCTATAAGTAAAGCTTTAAGGATGCGGTACGATTCTTATTAGGGGTAAGTTATTGTTGCTAATTTAGTCCGATCTGTAAGCGAGCACGACAGCGATTGTATGATCAATGAACCGCGCTAGTCTGGCGTCTTCAGCGCCATCCAACTTCATTTGCACAAGAGCGTTTGTTGCACTGTGAAGGATGCGGGCATCATCACGCCCCACGGGTCGCTCTGACTGACCTTGCGAGTTTGGGTTGCGGGCGGCTTTCTCATTTAAGAGCAGCATAAGGGCATCGAGCTCTTTATCCAGAAAGGCCAGATATTTTTGTCGTATGTTTGGTGAAAATTGCGTACCCCAAACCAGCATCATGCGCATATAGCTTGGGTGCGTATCAACCCTTTCCAACAAGCGCCATGCCATGCGGGATAATATTTCATGTACTGGCAATCCCTCATAGGGCGACCAGTCAAGGAGTGTTAATAGCTCTTTTCCTAAATGGTCGAGCACATCCGACACAAAGTCATTGCGGGTTGGGAAATAGACAAATGTTGTGGCCACACTAACGCCAGCTACTGCTGCAACATCAGCGTGTTTGGTTTCGCCGATTCCCTTGTGTGCACACAGATCTATTGCAACATCAAGGAGTTGCTCGCGTCTTTTCTCTGGTGCCATCCGCCTTTGTATAACTTGGGTATTCATCACTATCCGGTCAATAAAAGTAAAATATTTCAGATGCTTAACACCTACCCCAATAGCGTAAGAATGTATAGTGCCATATCTTAGTGTAAACATCTATCATAATTATTGACAAATTTATCAATAGTGTGCATTTTTAATTTAGTTCTGTTTTGGGGAGGTTGCGGTGCTGAATGTGTTTGCAGCTTCTAGATGGGGGCCCAAACGGGACGGGGATTTTAAAACCTAGGGGAAGTGATATGGCTAATGAGACAGCATCAGAATCTTATTTTGATCCGAAAAAATATATGTGGGCGAGTGCAACTTTTTCGTCTCTAGTACCTGTTTTTGCAATATGGTTATATTGGCAAACAGGCAATGAACTTGCCTTATGGTTTGGCTTCGGGTTTTTTTACGCTCTTGTCCCGATGTGTGAAAACCTGTTTGGCCTAGATACACACAATCCTCCGCGGGAGGCCATTGGCCCTCTTCGGGATGATAAATTTTATAGCTGGATCGTATTTGCCAGCGTACCGCTTATCTATTTTTCTTGGGTATTTAATGCTTGGTTTATAGCCAGTACTGAGCTTAGTACGATGGGCTATATTGCCACTACTCTTGGTGCTGGCATGATGCTGGGTGGCAGTTTAAACGCTGGTCATGAAACCGGTCACAGACGCGATGCGCTTTCTCGTTTCTTTGCGCGACTTTTCCTGTCTATTAGCTTTATGGGGCATTTCCGTATTGAGCATAATTTGGGCCATCACGTACAGGTAGCAACTGACGGAGACAGTGCCACAAGCAAAATGGGACAAAATTTCTATGCCTTTACCATGCATGAATTACCGGGTGGTTATGCACGTGCATGGGATATTGAAAATAAGCGGCTCAAGCGGTCGGGTAAGTCTGCTTTCAGCTTGGAAAATGAACTCATCCAGAACTGGTCTTTGACCTTTGCTATGTATGGGGCCATCATATACGCCTTTGGCTGGTATTTGTTGCCTTTCCTTTTGGGAGCGGCTTTGTTTGCCAACTTGATGCTCTCGAGTGCTAATTATATTGAACATTACGGGCTTATTCGGGAAAAACGCGCTGATGGTAAATATGAGCGTGTGCAACCGCATCACAGTTGGAATGCGAACCATATCCTATCAAATATTTTGCTGTTCCACTTACAGCGCCACAGTGATCACCATGCCCATGCGGAGCGGCCTTATCAGTGTCTACGACATTTTGATTCCAGCCCGCAGCTACCTTACGGGTATTTCACTATGTATCTACTGGCTTGGATGCCACCACTTTGGTTCCGTGTGGTAGATCCATTGCTCGCTAAACAAGTGGGGTATGATATGGAAAAAGCCTATATCAAAGAGAGTTACCGCGATAAAGCTTTTGCCAAATATCATCATCCAGACATGGATGCTGAGGCGGTGGCCGCAGAATAAATCAAATGAATTATGAACAGCAGCTCTTGTCTTCTTGGATAGGTGGGCAGGCAACATCACCATATGAGCAAAAGACACAGCAATCCCCAGATAAGGGTTTTAAAAGTGCTTTGCATCCTTTGCAGTCGTAGAAATATTGACAGGCGTGCGTTGGCATTACCTCTTTTTCACTATGGTCACAAAGCGGGCAGGTGATGGTGGAATAGAGTAGAATGTCAGTCATTGGCATTTCCCTCTTTTCAGAGTTTATATCACCTTTTAATAGGCGAGATAAAGGAATTTTCACCATCATTCCAACGAGAGACTTTTATGCCAAAGACCTGATCTAGGCGCTCGTCGCTGAGAACTTCCTCAGGGAGACCGTCTGCCACAAGCTTACCTTCATGCAAAAGGATTAGCCTGTCGCAGTAGCGCGCTGCGAGTGATAGGTCATGCAGCACGACGCAGACCCCTTTGGCATTTGCGGCTTGGTCTTTCAAGATGTCCATAATTTGTAATTGATGCGCTGGGTCCAGCGAGGCTGTAGGCTCATCGGCCATCAAGAACTTTGCATCGGTCGCTAGCACTCTCGCGAGCAACACCCGCGCGCGCTCACCGCCAGACAGTGTGGTAACTGCCCGGTCTTTAAGATAACTTGTATCGGTCTCCTCTAAAGCCATTTGCACGATGGCGGCGTCTTGCTCACTTAATTTGCGCCAAGGGTTCATATGGGGCAAGCGCCCTAGGGCAACAATAGTTTCGACCGTGAGAGGCCAGTGCGCAGGTGCGCCTTGGGCGTAATAGGAGAGTGTTTTAGCGCGCTCCCGCGGTGTCATATCACCAAGTGGCTTGCCATCAAAGCTTATGGCCCCGCTTTCATAGTCGACAAGCCCTAGAATAACTTTTATCAAGCTGCTTTTGCCCGCACCATTGGGGCCAATAAGGCCAACCAACTCACCAGCTTTAAACGATGTAGATACATCTTGTAAAATGGCACTGCCGTTGATCTTGAGGCTTATATTTTTAACATTGAGATCGCTCATCGCATGCTCTCCCGTGTTTTATATATGATCCACAGGAAGAAAGGCGCTCCAACCATAGCGGTTATCACGCCGAGCCTAAGCTCAGCTTG
>CBFDBT010000020.1:0-24675 GCA_965603115.1 uncultured Alphaproteobacteria bacterium | reverse complement strand
GGTATTGCCCGGCCCTTCATCATCAACAAACTTCCTGTTAAACTCGCTGCTTTCATTGAGCTCGCTCCATAACTCCGTCCTTATTCTGAACATCAGACTCGCTAGATTGGTCAAGACGGTGATCACCAACTCTACGTCCAAATACTTTACGTGGCGGCGGGCTACTCTGACTTTGCAGGCCGCCTTGGAATATCGTTTTGCTTGCACGATATTCCGCTTTAGTTCTCACATATTCCCATAGTTCCATAATCTCTTTTGATGACCTAGATTCTGGTGCAATTTCCATTACTGTTCGGCCATCAATCATTGAAGAGGCAAAATCAACACGGTTATGAATATTAACCGGTGCGACCATACCGTGCTGAGAAAGCGCAACAGCGGCTTCAGCCGTTAGGCGCGCGCGCGCAGTCGCCGCATTAATCACAAAAACCAGTCTTTTACCACAACGCTCTACAATATTAACCGTTGCCGCCGCTGCACGCAAGTCATGTGGACTAGGGCGCGTCGGAATGACAACAAGGTCAGAATGCATCACAATTGCCTGAATGGCAGATACAATAGCAGGTGGTGTATCAATTACAGCATACTCAAAACCCTGTGCCTGCAAGGTCTCTAAGTCACGCGCAAGATTAGCAGCACTCGTGTGTGCAAAAGCTGGGACATCACTTTCTCGCTCGTTCCACCAGTCTGATAAACTGCCCTGAGGGTCAGCATCAATAAGAACGACGGGGCCTGCACCAGACAGTTCTGCTGCTACGGCCAAATGACCCGCTAGTGTTGTTTTGCCTGAGCCACCTTTTTGAGAGGCGACGATAACTACTTTCATTGCATTGCTCCTGATGATACAATATTTTTAATACTAATAAACAGCACTGTAACAAACCTAAGTAAACCAACAACTAATTAATAAATGGTATTTTATTAAAATTATATCTATTCCCTGTTGGAAAACATACCTGTTCTCATTTAACCAGATCAGAGTACTTACTTCAACGATAAATAGCTAACTTGTTGTAATACATAATATAATTATGCAGAAAATGCCTGTAGCCCTGTAATGGCCCTACCCAAAATGAGCGCGTGGACATCATGTGTGCCCTCATAAGTATTCACAGCTTCAAGATTCATTACATGTCTTATGACATGAAATTCATCCGAAACACCGTTGCCACCATGCATATCTCGCGACGCACGGGCAATATCAAGAGCTTTGCCACAATTATTACGTTTAATCATAGATATCATTTCAGGTGCGAAATTTCCAGCGTCCATTAATCTACCAACTTGCAGCGCCGCTTGCAGTCCTAAAGTGATTTCCGTCAGAGCATCCGCCATTTTCTTTTGTATCAGTTGGGTTTGCGCTAGTGGGCGCCCAAACTGTTTACGGTCTAGAGTATAGGTTCGCGCTTGCGCCAAGCAAAACTCAGCAGACCCCATTGAGCCCCAGGCAATGCCATACCGAGCACGGTTTAAACAGCCAAAAGGCCCGCCTAATCCTTCTGCGTTTGGCAACAAGGCAGAATCAGGAACAAAAACATCCGCCATAACGATCTCGCCGGTTATTGATGCACGAAGACTGAATTTTCCTTCTATTTTAGGAGTCGTTAGTCCATCCATGCCGCGCTCAAGAACAAATCCCTTGATTTTATTGTCATGAGCATCGGACTTAGCCCAAACCACAAAGACATCAGCAATGGGGCTATTGGTGATCCACATTTTGGCACCATTTATAATATAACCACCATCAACTTTTTTAGCGTGGGTTTCCATTCCACCCGGATCTGATCCATGATTTGGTTCTGTAAGACCGAAACAGCCTACCCACTCACCGCTCGCGAGTTTTGGTAAATATTTCATCCGCTGTTCTTCACTGCCATAAGCATAAATTGGATGCATCACAAGCGAGCTTTGAACCGATATTGCTGATCGGTACCCACTGTCAACCCGCTCGACTTCGCGTGCGATCAAGCCATAGGATACATAAGAGGTTCCAGCACAACCGTATTTTTCAGGTAAAGTCGACCCCAAAAAGCCCAGCTCTCCTGCTTCGGTCATAATCTCGCGGTGGAATATTTCATGGCGATTAGCCTCTAAAACTCGCGGCATCAATTTACCCTGACAAAAGTCGTGAGCTGCACCCTGTATAAGACGTTCTTCTTCACTCAATTGCGCGTCCAAAAACAAAGGGTCTTCCCACTGGAACGGCACAAGACCTTTTTTATAATTCATACTCATCTATCTTATCCTGTAATTTTTCGCTTTAATGCACGCCCGACAATACGAACTTTGTTGGGCATATCCAGCCTATCAACATTGGTTTTTATGGCCCCCTCGGTGAACCGAGTTTTTTTCGAATAATCAATATTTACTTCTACAATAACAGGGCGACGCTGATCCGCCTTCTTCAAGGCTACCTTAATGCCAGCATCAATTTGCTGATTGTTTGATATTTCAACAAAGTCAGCACCAACGGCCTCCGCAAAAGCCCGCAGCTTTAAATTCGGCAGCACTGTACAAACCTTCCGATTATAGGGAACTTGTTGGGCTTGGGAAATTTGGCTCAGCTCTCCATCTGCGAATATAAAATAAACAACACCCAATTCTTGGGCAGCCGCTGTCAGCACTTCCATTGCGGTCATCTGAAAAGCACCATCCCCAATAATACCCAGAACTTGCCGCTCAGGTTTTTCAAGCTTTGCGGCATTGGTCGCAGGAACTGCATAACCCATACAGTTAAAGTCCGTCGGTGAGATAAAATTACGTCCGCCGCTAATAGGCATCAGCTCAGCAGTCAAAAATGTATGATTGCCATCGTCTGCTACAATCTGAGCATCTTTGTCGGCTGAGGCGTCAAGGGCGGCGAAAAACAAACCCGGGTTAACTTTGTCACCACTATCATGCTTACCCCATGCTTCTTTATAGCCCTGACGGTCTTTAGCAATCTGAGCTTTCAAGGCCTCACTTGGTCTAGCCTTGCCTACAGAGGCTGCTATAGCCTTAACCAAACGCGGCATTACATCTGCTGCATCGCCTTCAATAGCAATTTTGGCCGAATAATTGGCGCTAAGGGCTTCAGCATTAATGTCAATATGCACCAAGTTTTCAGGGGGAATACTGCCAAAACTGCCGGTTGCGATCTCGGCAAAGCGCACCCCAACCGCAAGCATAGCGTCGGTGCCCACAAAAGCATTTTCAGCCGCCGGCACAGCCGAGCGTCCAAATCCCATGCCCGCAAACAGGGCATGATCGTGCGGAAATACGGCAAGCCCCTGCAAGCTGGTGCAAACGGGTGCACCGAGAAACTCGGCAATTTCTATCATCGCTGCCTGTGCTTTTTTAGCGCCCCAACCAACAAAAATACTGGGTTTTTCAGCAGCAACTAATAATTTGGCAGCGTCTTCAATTTGCGCATCACTCACCGCTGCCCCGAGGGTTTTGGGCGGTGTAAATTCAGGCAGCGATGCCACCTCACCCTTCAGGAGCTGAATATTAACCGGTAATTCGACATAAACTGGACCAGGCTCTCCCGTAACCGCTATATCATAGGCTTTATAAAGGGTCGAAATTATTTCATCATGGCTCTCAACCTTAAATGTGGCTTTGGTGAGCGGTGCCATCAATTCCTGCTGATCAAGCTGATGAAGTTGATAACCCTCTTTAATATCCGCGCGTGTACCGCCTGACAGAACCAGCATGGCTATACCGTCAAGATAGGCTTCTCCAATACCACTCATAGCGTGGGTCAAGCCGGCGGCTGGCACCACTAGGGTGACACCGATACCATCCGTTGTGCGACTAACCGCATCCGCCATAAAAGCGGCCCCTGCTTCGTGCGAGACGAGAACAGGCTTGATCTGGTTAGAGCTATTAAGCTCGTCATAAACTTCTGTGGTGTGAACACCAGGAATACCAAAAGTATGGCGAACACCTAGTTGCTCCAGCGCATAGCGTACAAGGGATGCCCCCGTCTTTTTCATCATATTACCCCTACCTCATTGCCCACATGGCACCAAAAAAGCTTTTGAAATTGATAGCGCGGTAGGGGTCACCGTCGGGTAATTCTTTCATCAAGCGACGATGGGCTTCATAAAGATTATGGTATGGAATGGTTGGAAACAGATGGTGAAGCCCATGAAAACGCAGGCCCACAGGGGCGAGCAACTCGCCAATGATCGGGTTACCCACATGGTTGAGGCTATCGGATAGCTGCTCAATCTCAGAGAGTGGCTTAAGCTCATGGTTAGCATAGCGATGGGCCACCAACGTGCGAATTCCATTAATGAAAAGGGCTGCGGCCAGCATCATGAAAAATTCGATAATATACTGCGGGTCAACAAAGCCTTTGATCATGCCCGTGATCACCGTTATCGCGACAATAAAACTACCAATTTCCCACGGGTTAACAAATTTGTCTTTATCCACTGACTTACTGGTATCCGTGTAACTTGCATTAATCGCTAGTGCACAAAAACGTTGTCTCGACAGACGGCGGAATTTAGCACTGACAAGGCTCAAGGCCGTCACTACCGTAAAGCGGAAAATAACCAAAAGAGGACTGGCGACGGTGTGGAGAATTAAAAAAACCAGTTGCGCAAATAACCCGCGCCCATCGAGCACGACATATTCAGGGTCGCCTACCGTGCCGTAAACACGTGGAAAATGGTGCTTGAGATGCGATTCATACATAAAGGACGTCAATAAAAAGGGCATGCCATATAGAAAATTCCATAGCAAAAAGAATGGCTTAAACTTCTTCTTCGGCAGGTGAACAATTTCATGAATGAAAAGTCCTGCGCGGTAAACAGCGAGCACGCCTACGATAAAACCAAGCCATTTAACTGCGTCTACGCTCGTGTGAAACAGGTACCACCCGCCTATAAAAGTGCTGTAACTTACAAGAAAGTCGATACTATAAAGGCTGAGATTTGGTGTAAAAAGATCAGCTACATGCTGTCGATAATGACCACGTGCCTTGCTTCCTTTAGGTGCTTTTGGAGTATCGTCGTCTTTTACGTCAGTCGTCATTTTCATTTCACTTGAATATAGAGTGTTAAGAGCATAATTGGCACCCTAAAGCATTTAGCTGCTTATTCAAATATAATCAATCACCTTGCCACTCTCGCAATATTGCCCGCACAGGGCTTGCGTCTCCTTCGGCAATTTTAAGCGGCAGGGCAATCAGTTCCCACGCTCCTGCCTCAACCCCGTCCAATACAAGCCCTTCCAAAATTGCCATTTTATGACCTTTGATAGCATTATGAGACAGCAGATCTTTAGAGCTTTCAGGATCCACAGACGGTGTATCTATACCAACAAGCAAGCAGCCTTTTAGTGCCAGCATATCAATTGTATCGGCGTGAAAGGCGCTGAAATTATCGGGCCACACATTATGGGGGTAGTCTTGAAATGTACGTACAAGCACACGCTCGACTGTTTCTGGTAATTGACTTTCTATATGATGCGGTTTGATAAGTGCATCTGCACCTCTAGCATCTACCACATAAGCTTTGCCAATATAGGGTGTGAGCGAAACTTCAGCAATATCGGCACCGCCTGCCCCGTAATGCAAAGGCGCATCAGCGTGCGTGCCTGTGTGGGTCGACAGCGTGAGCTTACTCACATTAACTGGGCATTCCATATCGAGCATCCATGTGCGCTCAATCTTAAAAGCACTATCTCCCGGCCAAACCGGAATGCCAACTTTGATCACTTGTGAGATATCGTGAATTTTCAAATTTTTGTCCTAGCCGTCCAAAGCTCGGGAAAGAAACGCAGTTCTAGCGCTTTTTGCAAATAGCTCACACCCGCCGTGCCACCTGTTCCCCGCTTATAGCCAATGATGCGCTCCACGGTCTTCATATGACTGAAACGCCAAGAATGAAAATGATGCTCTAAATCCACCAGTTTTTCAGCCAGTTCATACAAATCCCAATATTTATCGGTATTAGCATAAACCTTTATCCAAGCGGCTTCAACTTTATCACAGGCCACATATGGCTCAGCCCAATTGCGATCAAGCTTTTCTGCCGGAATTTCAAAGCCCCGCTCAGCTAGCTTATGCAAGCATAAATCATAAAAGCTTGGACTATTTAAAGCGGCTTGCAAACGCTCATAGCGTGGTGGATTATCTTTGTGCACCTCGGCCATTTTCGCATTTTTATTACCCAGCGAAAACTCAAGCTCGCGATATTGAAAGGACTGAAAGCCTGATGACTGCCCCAAGCTATCCCTAAAAGCCGCATAGTCTGCTGGTGTTAAGGTTGAAAGCACATTCCACGACTGCTCCAACTGGGCCTGTATGCGTGCCACACGAGCCAACATTTTAAAGACACTACCTAAGTCCCCTGCTTTCAGGTGGCCCATAGCTGCTGAAAGCTCGTGCAAACACAGCTTTAGCCACAGCTCTGATGCCTGATGGATCACAACAAACAACATTTCATCATGGCAGTCACTAACCAGAGTTTGGCAAGACAAAAGGGGCTCCAAACTCAAATATGAGCCATAGCTCATATCCTGTTTCCAGTGAATGTCCTGCCCCGCCAAATCTACCGAGGTTTTAACTTTATCGCCCACATTGTTACTCCTTGTCCCGCTGGCCTACTTTGTATCTTATTGTTGCAAATGAAACAATTAAATTCTGAGCCCAATAAAAAGCCCCGCACCGAAGTGCAGGGCTTTATAATTGTTACACGATGCTCTAGCGAGCGATAGCTATTTAGAAAGCAGCGCCCAATTGAACAATAAACTTGGTAGTATCTGTTCCATGAGTGTCAGCTGAATAATGCGCGCCTTTAAAGAGCAACTTTAAAGTCTTGTTAAGTGGCTTTGCGAGAACCCAGTCAACTTCAGAACCATATTTCACGCCTGTTTCTTCAGACTTGAAATCATGATAAATTATAGTTGCACTAAGGCCCTTCATAGCCCCTTCACCAAACTTATAACCCGCTTTGACATAAAAATCTTTCAAGCCATTTCCAGGAGTGGCAAGGAATTTATCGGCAAAGCCATTATATTTATGCAGAGTAGCCAGTGGTGTTTTAAAGCTTTGGAAGCCATTACCGCCAAGAACTTCGTAACCGCCACCAAGAGTAAAGCCCTTAGTCACGACAGAAGCCGCAATGTGGTAATAATCTTCTTTGTAATGAACTGGGTTATCTTTAATGCCTTTTTGTGATGCATATTCAAGTTCATATTTCAACTTCACATCATCAGACACGTCTTGAGACCCAGTAAAGTTTAGACCGATAGTTGAAGATGAAAGGCCAAAAACAGGTGCATCATTTAGGTCAACAAACAATCCATAAGCTGTTACTTTACCAGCGCTGAAACCGTCATATGAAAAATTTATAACATGCGTATCTGTATCAAGATTTCCAAATGGATGATTATCAGAGAAAATGCGATTAACATTCCATACGTATGAATAAATAGCCGTTAGGTCTTTAACCGGAGAATAAATAGCAAGAAGGCTATCTAGTGTCTGGTCATTTTGACGCCAACCGACTGTTCCCACCATGCGCTGGTTATTAAGATTAATACCCTGACGCCCAACACGAAGTGTTAGCTTATCAATACCTGTATATGTCAAATACCCTTGGTTCAACTCCGTAGAGGAAGGATCCGCTACTACAGGATAAAGACCGTTGCCATTGATGGTGTTATTGTAATTTTCATTGGCAAGATTTCGCACATCTTCATATTCAAGAAATGCTGAAAAGCCTTTAAAGGTTTTGGTCGCGTAGTTTAGCTTGGTGCGAACAGTGAATGCAGAAGCATTATTGTCAATACCGTCTTGGTTAACAGACTCAAAACGTGTACGGACATTTAATTTTGCATCACCATTTTTAATGGCGTCTATGAGGCTTTCGGCTTCATCAGAATAGGCAGGGGCAAAGCCAGAAGCGATTATCGTGGCTGATAGTAATAAATTGCGAAACATTGTTTCCTCCAATATTTAATAAGGTGAGAACATATTATCTATTTATAAATATAATTACTTGATCCCAATCAAGAATTACTTACATGCGACAATCAACCACATGCCTTAACAAATAGTTATTATCTCAGACTTTTCCGCAATTTATCCCTTTATGACTGTAAAAATTCACTTTTTAGGGTTATAAAACGCATTGCATCTCTCCCTACCCAAAGACAATGCCCTGAATTACATAAAATTAAGGTCTACACCCTTAATAGTCATATCTTCTGCTAGTTTTAACACATACGACCTCAAGCCTTCACGGACACTCCGGGTATGTAAATAGTCACGAATTTTACTCTCAACCATCTCAAATGGTAGTATTTCACCTGTATCCTGCGCTTTAAACCGCTCTGTGTTTTGCTCGTAATACCTTTGACACACATCTTGGCCAGCATTGGGTGTGGTAACATTTTGTTCCACCAGAGTTACGATGGCGCTCTCCTGCTCGACATCATCGGCCTTTTCATCCAAAAGCCCAGCCTTAACGGCTTCTTGACGCAAGATTTCTTTAACCAACAAAGCTTTGGCCGCCGCGTCTGTTGCTTCTAGACGGTTTTCACTCGGATGATATTGCATCTCCTGAAAAACATCTTCATCGGTAATTTCCACATCATTCACTCTTATAGTCACAAGATAATCTCCGTTTAAATACTTTCACACCATAACAACTCTGCGCGTTAAGGTCTTTAAGTATCTTCTAACAAGCTTAATAACTGTCTCACTTGGCATAGATCAAATCCTCTAAAAAATAGAGGGCAGTATTAAGTTACGGGTGTGATGACCACGCTACCCCCTCGTCGTCATTCCGGCGAAGGCCGGTTCACGAAGTAGACGTTTACGTCAATCCAGTACCAGAAAGCATAAGCTCACACCACCCACACGGCGTCACACCCGACCTCGCGAAGCGAGAATTGATCGGGTGTCCATAGAATGCTTGTTGTGTGATAAATTCTTTCAGTATAGTGCAAGCTGCAACAGGGTTATGGATGCCCGATCGGGGTCGGGCATGACGGAAATTATTTTGAGAGTCACAAACAAAAAGGTCACCAGACTTTCATCCGATGACCTTAATTTTAGATATCTGGAGATATCTATTTCTTAGTAGCGCTTGCGAACGATCTGATAGCCAGAGCGGAACAGATATTTTACCGGGGCGCTCAGCATATGCACAAGGCGTGTGAAGGGGAACAGCAAAAAGATCGTCATTCCCAGCACAATGTGCAGCTTGAACACCAAGGCTTGTCCGGTAACAAAGTCAGCAGCACCGCCCCTGAATGTTAAAATATGTTGTGCCCACTCAGCCAGCGCCATCATAGCGGTACCGTCCATGTGACCAGCAGAGGCTGGAATGGTCGCTAAGCCTAATATCAACTGAAGATATAGCACCACGAGTATCATCATATCGGCCGGTTTGGTGGTTGCCTTCACTCTGGCGTCAAATAAGCGCCGCCACAAGAGCACTGTCATGCCAATGAAGCAAATCGTCCCAAACACTCCGCCTGCGACCATCGCCATCAGTTGCTTTTCACCGGGCGTTATAAAGCCTTCATAAACCCAATGCGGTGTAAGCAAGCCAACAAAGTGACCGAAGAAGAGCAAAATAATGCCAACATGAAACAGGTTACTGCCAATGCGCAGACCTTTTTTACTGACAAGCTGACTACTGTCAGCCTTCCATGTGTAAGGCGCCTGATCATACCTCAGGATTGTACCCGCTACCATTACAACAATGGCAATATATGGGTAAATGCCAAACAAGAATTCATTCATATAATTTTCCATAACTATCTCCTCAGCGCTTAATGAATTTTGGGTGCAGAAGATGAGGTAGGACATGTCCCACAATCAGCACCACCCATGCCGTCAAAAGCTGGGGTTTCTTCCCACTCTTTATCAAGCGCTTCCATACTCTCGTCTACTTGCTCAGCTTCCAAAAGGGCCTGCGCAATCAACTCTGGATCAATTTTTGTGTCGGCCAACTGCTCTATGGCTTTAAAGATATATTGATATCCACTATCTTTTTTACCAAGCTTGGCACCAACCATCGCAATGACATGCACCGCGTCACGCAGAAATGCCTGCGCGTCTTCAGGTGGCAGAA
The DNA here is from genome assembly GCA_965603115.1 of uncultured Alphaproteobacteria bacterium. Classification (GTDB taxonomy): domain Bacteria; phylum Pseudomonadota; class Alphaproteobacteria; order Sphingomonadales; family Kordiimonadaceae; genus CBFDBT01. Next base: position 14,593 of record CBFDBT010000020.1, on the reverse strand, counting down.
CCGATAGAAACTCCAAAAATAGTGGCAAATAATCAGGTAGCTCACCGCTGTCTAATTTATAGCCAAACTTTTCGTATGTTTCCGTGAGGTCAATCATAGCGCCACCGCGATCACGGCTTTCACCATGCACATGCTCAAATATATAGAGCGAGTTTGTACGACTGCGATCAAACAGAGCGACATATTGCTCCTGCAATTTTAGTAGATCCATTTGAGCCAAACGGTCCATAAAGGCGTATAGTTTTTTAGTGTAACGCCCTTTGAGAGCCCCTTCATCCTGCAGGGCAATCTTCAGCTCTTCCATATTTTCTTGAAGCGCCTCAGATGGATAGCCCAAAAGGAGGGATAAAACTTTATAACTACGCATTAGCTTTCCCTCACTTTGCCAGACATGGTGTTTTTGTGAGACTTTCCACCAAACAAACTTGTTTGCTGTGGGCCACCTTCACACCCATCACCAAAGCTAAATCCACACCCGGAGCGAACATCGAAAGCTATCTCCTCATCAAACGGTGTTTCCCCAGCATATTCACGGTGATTGGTTGGGATCACAAAACGATCTTCATAATTGGCAAGAGCCATAATTTTATACATGTCATCGACCAGATTTTCAGTAAGTCCAACCTGCTCCAACACCTCTTCATCATGAACACCGTCTACAGTTTTAGCCCGCATGTAACTACGCATAGCCAACATACGCTCTAACGCGTGGGTGATAGGCTCTTCCTTGCCAGCCGTTAGCATATTAGCCAGATATTTCACTGGTATGCGAAGGCTTTTAACATCGGGGATAACCCCAGCACTTGGCATTTTACCTTGCTCGTGCGCATTCTTAATCGGGCTAAGAGGCGGAATATACCAAACCATCGGCAATGTGCGATATTCTGGGTGCAGCGGGAAAGCCACTTTCCAATCAATCGCCATCTTATAAACCGGTGAGTTTTTCGCAGCGGCTAACCAGCTGTCCGGGACACCGTCCGCTTTGGCTTGAGCCTGCACTTCTGGGTCATGAGGATCCATAAACATAGAGAGCTGCGCTTCATATAGGTCTTCTTCGTCTTCCATAGAAGCCATCTCTTCAATGCGATCCGCATCGTAGAGAATAACACCAAGGTAGCGGATACGACCCACACATGTTTCAGAACAAACAGTTGGCTCTCCTGCCTCAAGGCGAGGATAACACAGCGTACATTTTTCTGATTTGCCAGACTGCCAGTTGAAGTAAATCTTCTTATAAGGACAGCCACTAACGCACATGCGCCAGCCACGACATTTGTCTTGGTCGATAAGCACAACACCGTCTTCTTCACGCTTATAGATAGCGCCTGAAGGACAGGCAGCCGCACAGGCAGGGTTGAGACAATGCTCACAAAGACGCGGCAAATACATCATGAATGTGTTTTCAAACTCACCATACATTTCTTTTTGTACGTCTTTGAAGTTATAGTCTGCGCTACGCTTGGAAAATTCCCCACCGAGAATTTCTTCCCAGTTAGGACCCCACTCGGGTTTTTCCATTTTCTCACCCGTGATCATAGAATGAGCACGCGCTGTAGGCACATTTTCCAATTCTGGTGCATTTTGCAAAAAACCATAATCGAAAGTGAAAGGCTCGTAATAATCGTCAATTTCCGGCAAGTCAGGGTTTGCAAATATATTGGCAAGAACCCTAAGTTTTCCACCCATCTTAGGCTTAATGTTGCCAGCGCCATTGCGCTGCCAGCCACCATTCCAACGATTTTGGTTTTCCCAGTCGCGAGGATATCCCACGCCTGGTTTTGTTTCTACATTATTGAACCACGCATATTCCATGCCTTGACGGCTGGTCCACACGTTTTTGCATGTTACGGAGCATGTATGACAACCGATACATTTATCGAGGTTCAATACCATGGCTATCTGTGCACGTATTTTCATCTCTTTACTCCTACTCTGCCGCATCGGAAGCTATAGTATTGCCCCATTCGACATTTTCCATTTTACGAACCACTACAAACTCATCACGGTTCGAACCAACTGTTCCATAATAGTTGAAACCATAACTAAGCTGAGCATACCCCCCAATCATATGAGTTGGCTTGACCACTGCTCTGGTTACCGAGTTGTGAATGCCACCACGGCCGCCTGTTGTTTTAGCCATGGGTGTATTCATAGTTTTTTCCTGAGCGTGATACATCATACTCATACCTTCCGGTACGCGCTGAGAGACCACCGCTCGAGCCACAATGGCACCATTACTATTATAAAGCTCCAGCCAATCATTGTCTTCGACATCGATTTTCTTGGCGTCAATTTCTGACATCCAGACAACTGGTCCGCCACGATTGAGCGTTAGCATCAACAAATTATCAGAATAGGTAGAGTGGATACCCCATTTTTGGTGCGGTGTAATCCAGTTCAAGACAACCTGTTTACTTCCATCATCATGCGCATCAATTACAGGCTTGATGGTTTTAGTATTCACGGGAGGTTTGTAAACACACAAACTTTCACCAAAATCGCGCATCCATTCATGATCCTGATAGAAATGCTGACGACCGGTTAGTGTGCGCCACGGGATAAACTCATGAACATTGGTATAGCAAGCATTATAACTTACATGCTCATCCTCTAGTCCAGACCACGTTGGCGAAGAGATAATCTTGCGCGGCTGTGCCTGAACATCGCGGAAGCGAATTTTCTCATCTTCCTTTGGCTTGGCTAGATGCGCATGCTCACGACCCGTTGCTTTACTGAGAGCTTCCCATGCCTTAACCGCCACATGACCATTGGTCTCAGGCGCCAGCGATAGAATAACTTCAGAGGCATCAATGTCTGTTTCAATCTTCGGCATGCCCTTAGAGACACCATCATCCAATTGAACGCCATTGAGCTGGCCTAGGAATTCATATTCAGTTTCTGTATTCCAAGTAATTCCCTTACCACCATTGCCTACTTTTGGCATAAGCGGCCCAAGTGATGTGAACTTTTTGTAAGTATCTGGGTAGTTGCGGACAACAGCCATCATATCAGGCATAGTAACACCCGGCACTGGCTCACATTCACCTTTTTTCCAGTCTTGAACTGTTAAAGGCTGTGCTAGCTCTTTTGGTGTGTCATGGTGCATCGGAAGCGAAATAACATCTGTTTCTTCGCCCAAGTGTCCAACACAAACCTCGGAGAATTTCTCAGCAATACCTTTATAGATATCCCAATCACTACGGCTTTCCCAAGCAGGATCAACCGCACGAGACAGTGGGTGAATGAAGGGGTGCATATCAGAAGTATTGAGATCATTTTTCTCATACCATGTCGCTGATGGTAATACGATATCACTATAAAGACACGTTGTGGACATTCTAAAGTCAAGAGTGACCACAAGGTCAAGCTTACCTTCAGGGGCTTCATCGTGCCAAACAACTTCTTTTGGTTTTTCCGCACCCAGCTCGCCCAGATCTTTGCCTAGCAAACCGTGCTTGGTGCCAAGCAAATGCTTGAGCATATATTCATGGCCCTTGCCCGATGAGCCGAGAATGTTCGAGCGCCAAATGAACATATTACGCGGGAAGTTGACCGGATTATCAGGGTCTTCACAAGCAAAACCAAGGTCGCCAGATTTAAGTTGTTCAACAATATAATCAGGAACTTCCTTACCAGCAGCTTTAGCCGCCTTGGCAACTTCGATGGGGTTTTGATTGAGCTGCGGCGCTGATGGCAACCATCCCATACGCTCGGAGCGCACGTTACAATCGATCAGGCTATAGCCTTCCCATTTGCTTTGGTCCGCAAGCGGTGAGAGAATCTCGTCAATACCAAGCTTTTCATACCGCCACTGGTTAGAGTGGTTATAAAAGAAACTGGTTGAATTCATATGGCGTGGAGGACGGTGCCAATCTAGCGCAAAGGCCAGAGGTGTCCAGCCAGTTTGCGGACGCAGCTTTTCCTGACCCACATAGTGTGCCCAGCCACCACCGGATTTGCCGACACAACCACACATGATAAGTAAATTCATGATGCCACGGTAGATCATATCCATATGATACCAGTGGTTAATCGCAGCGCCGAGGATCACCATGGAACGACCACGGGTTTTATCAGCATTATCCGCAAATTCACGTGCTACCTGAATGACCTTGGCGCGGTCAACTCCAGTTATTTTTTCCTGCCATGCAGGTGTATATGGCACATCATCGTCAAAGCTTGCAGCAACATTGCCGCCGCCAAGGCCACGGTCTATGCCATAGTTAGCCAGCATCAGGTCATAAACTGTCGCGACATAAACATCACCATCTTTAGTAGAAATTTTCTTAACCGGAACATTGCGATCAAGAATGCTTTCATGGTCAGTATGTTTGAAAATTTCCTGATCATTCTCAATATTACCGAAATATGGGAAACCTATCTTTTCAACTTCCCCATCTTCAAGGAAAGACATCTGTGGCCAAATTTCACTATCGTCACCGACGACATCCTTTAGCTCCAGGTTCCACTTCGAACTACCGTCCCAACGGGATCCAATAGTACCATTTGGCACCTTGACGCTATTTGTCTGCTTGTCATACACCAGCGATTTCCACTCGGCTTTTTCTTCACCGGCAATATCGACAATATCACTAGCCCGCAGATTACGGCCTGGTACCAAACGACCATCTTTTTCGTCAAGCTTAATGAGGAAAGGCATATCACTATACATACGGCAGTAATCGGAAAAATACTCACTTTTACCTTCTGCGTGATACTCCTTAAGGATCACATGGCCCATCGCCATCGCCATTGCGGCATCCGTGCCTTGACGTGGATTGAGCCAAATATCAGTAAGTTTTGCAACCTCAGAATAATCCGGTGTAACAGAAACAGTTTTTGTGCCTTTATACCGCACTTCGGTAAAGAAGTGTGCGTCAGGTGTACGGGTTTGCGGAACATTTGATCCCCAAGCCATAATATATCCTGAATTGTACCAGTCGGCACTTTCCGGAACATCTGTTTGTTCACCCCAAGTTTGCGGGGAGCTTGGCGGCAAGTCACAATACCAGTCATAAAAACTCATGCAGACACCGCCAATGAGTGATAGATAGCGGCTACCAGCAGCGTAAGACACCATAGACATCGCAGGAATTGGCGAGAAACCAATAACACGGTCTGGACCAAAGTTTTTCACTGTATGGACGTTGGCTGCAGCAATAATTTCGTTAACTTCCTCCCAATCGGCGCGAACAAACCCACCAAGGCCTCGAACCTGTTTATATTCTTTGGCTTTTTTCGGATCTGCGATGATACTTCCCCAAGCATCGACCGGATCAGGGTGCGCAATTTTCGCTTCACGCCACATTTTAATCAAACGACCACGTACCATAGGGTGCTTCAAGCGGGCCGCGCTATAGAGATACCAACTATAACTGGCGCCACGAGCACATCCACGTGGTTCATGATTTGGCAGATCGGTTCTTGTGCGTGGATAATCAGTTTGCTGAGTTTCCCACGTCACTAGACCATTTTTAACGTAGATTTTCCAGCTACATGACCCTGTACAGTTTACACCATGCGTAGAGCGCACAACTTTATCATGGGCCCAGCGACCACGATAAGCGTGCTCCCAGGAACGATCTTCGTTTGTGGTCACACCGTGTCCGTCAGAAAATTTTTCTTTTGTTGTCTTGAAGAAACTGAGTTTGTCTAAAAACGCACTCATAGGGAAGTCTCCTTATATTAAGAGAGTGATTACTATTAACTAGGCTTTATTCAGCCCATGTCCATTTTGTAACTTTTTTCTTTCGGCGCTAACTTGATCGCAATCAAGAAAGCGCCGAAAAATTATTTCATATGTCGATTATGGGTTTTTCACATAAGCGTTTTTACGGAGATAGAACCACCAGTTAATGACGATACAAACGCCGTAAAAGATAGCAAATCCATAAAGAGCATATTCTGGTGTAGTCGCCTTGATTTGCTCACCAAACACTTTAGGGATGATGAAAGCACCGTAAGCTGCCACAGCTGATGTCCAACCGAGAACTGGGCCAGCCTGCTCTTTATCAAAGACCATTGCGATAGTACGGAATGTAGAGCCATTGCCTACACCAGTTGCCGCAAACAGAATGATAAAGAGGATAAGGAATGGCCAAAAGAACTCTTCAGGCGTGGCTGACGCATAGGCCGCCTTCATGAAGTAAGCCACTCCAAGCGCTGACGCCACCATTACCACAGATATAATCTGCGTAACTTTTGCACCACCAGCCTTATCAGCCCACATTCCACCTAACGGGCGAATTAGAGCGCCGATAAAAGGCCCCATCCATGCATACATCAAAGCAGATGGCCCATTAGGGTTAGTAAGATCATGCGTCATAACGCCGTCCACCAACACATGCTGGAAACCAAAGATCACTTTAATAGACAGTGCCATAGCGGCAGAAAAACCAATGAAAGATCCAAATGTCATTGTGTAAATAACAGTCATGGCCCAAGTGTGTTTGTTGTTAAAGATTTTGAACTGACGCTCAAGGTTAGGCTTGATTGAACCCGGTATCATCTTTAAGGCAAAAACGGTCATAGCGATAACCAGTGGGATCACGATCCACTTGCTAACCATAAAGCCCGAACCGCCTGCCGCTTCTGGCAACATTAACCACAGACCAAAAATAGCTGTAATCATACCTATTCCAAGCATACCAAGAATCTTGCCAAAAGCAGGCAATGCCCCGTCAACTTCAGGAGATACATGGTCAGCCGTGATATTATTCATGCCGAACCAGCCAGCAAGCGCCAGAGGGATAAGGAACAAGAACCAAACATAACCAGCATTATGGATATAGGTTTCAGTACCAGCAGGTATCTTACCAATTAGAGTACCTGATGTGTTGACAAGCTCCATCGAAGAGCCGCCAAAAATACCAAATGTCATTACAAGTGGCACAAGTATCTGCATGGTGGTAACACCAAAGTTACCAAGTCCTGCATTCATACCCAGTGCATATCCTTGAATTTTCTTAGGGTAAAAGAAGCTGATGTTGGACATAGACGAGGCAAAGTTACCGCCACCAAATCCACTGAGTAATGCAAGGGCCTGAAACTTCCAAAGAGGCGTATTAGGATCTTGCAAATAATAGCCAGCACCTGCGGCTGGTATCATCAAGAGAGCGGTTGTCAGGAATATAGTATAGCGCCCGCCAGCCAATCTAATGAAAAAAGAGCTTGGAATGCGAAGTGTCGCTCCCGTTAGGCCTGCGATGGCCGCTAAGGTAAACAGTTCAGACTGGCTAAAGGAAAAGCCAAGATTGATCATTTGAACCGTAATGATACCCCAATATAACCATACCGCAAAACCTGTCAGTAGGGATGGGATAGAAATCCATAGATTACGCGTTGCAATTGCTTTGCCGGTGGCTTCCCACTCGGCATCATCATCTGGATTCCATTGTTTTAAATCTCTATTCATAGAGTCAGACATACTGATAACCTTCCATTAATTAATTGAAAAAAGCCTGAGAGGAACCAGTCCCCTCAGGCAATATTTTATCTATTTTCTTTAGTAGCCAACTCAGGTAGATGGCGCGGACCACGTAGCTCTGGATTTTGTTCTCTCTCAAGATTGCGAATTGAGAAATGCATCCAAGTAAGCGCAATTCCAATGAGGACAGTAAGAAGCATAAAGCAGCTAGTCCACACACCTATAACATCATTCATAAATCCAAAGGCTACCGGTAGGAAAAACCCTCCAAGACCACCAATCAAACCAACGATTCCACCAACAGACCCAACATGATCGGGATAGTAAACCGGAATATGCTTATAAACTGCAGCCTTACCGAGTGACATAAAGAAACCAAGAACAATAGTAAGTGTCACAAAGAACCAAAGCGGGATAGCCATCTCGAATACTACCGGGCCTTCAATACCGGCAACGGTATAAACTGTTGCTGGGTAAGATAAAATGAATGTACAAATAACACAGGCTATGAAAGTCCAGTACATCACTGCACGAGCCCCCCATTTATCAGACATCCAGCCACCAAGAGCCCTGAATATACTCCCAGGCAATGCGTAACAAGCTGCGAGCAAACCAGCTGTAGCTAGTGGTAGGTCATAAGCACCAACATAGTAACGTGGAAGCCATAAAGCCAAAGCCACAAAAGCACCAAACACAAAGAAATAATACAGAGCAAAGCGCCACACCTGTAGTCTCTTCAAAGGTTCAAGCTGCTTAAGGAAAGGATCATGCTTGATGCCTTGCTCTCTTCTAGCCTTTAAATAAGGGTCGTCTTTTGTAGTTAAGTAAAAAACAACAGCTGTAGCGGCGAGGAAAATTGCATAAAACTCAGCAACACTTTGCCAAGCACCACCAAGTGCTACAAGCAAGATCGGCGCGCCAAAGTTAGTAACCGCCGCCCCAACGTTGCCCATTCCAAAAATACCAAGAGCAGTTCCTTGTTTGTCTGATTCATACCATTTGGAAACGTAAGTAATACCAACTGCAAAACTACCACCGGCTAAACCCACACCAAGGGCGGCCAGCAAAAACATTGGGTAAGTTGTCGCCATAGTTAAGAGGTAAGCACCCAAAGCACTAAACAGCATTTGTGCGGTATAAACTATGCGGCCACCATATTGGTCAGCCCAAATGCCGAGAAATAATCGGCTTAATGACCCAGTTAAAACAGGGGTAGCAACCAGCAAACCAAACTGAGTATCATTCAATCCCAATTCAGCCTTGATTTTAATTCCAATGATTGAAAAAATCGTCCAAACAGCAAAACAGACCGTAAAAGCCAATGTACTAGCGGCCAGTGCGCGGTTCTGATCCCCTTTGGATACAGTTGAAATATTCATAACGTCCTCCATTACATAATTTGATTTGCTTACAATACTGATAGAAAGTGCTTTATCATTGACTCACATCAAGTGAAGGAAACAAGATGCTTGAAAGACCATAGAAAAGATTATTTTCAACAAGTCTTGCTTTGTACTAAGTCGTTGGGTTACAAGTGTTAACGGGGTAATCATTTGGAGGCGACAACTTGTCGCACGCTGTACTATGGTAAATAAAATTCATATTCAAGAACACCAAACTAAGCATATCCTAACATTATTGAGTAAAATGGTCCATGGCCTTCAGCAGGAGCGGGGCTGTGCATGTCTACTGCTTGATAGCTTGGGCAAAACATTCAAAGATAAATACACAGCCCAGACAAAAAATGTAGACGAACTAGTTGAAGATTTTTCTAGATTTATAGCCGCAGAATCTCACTCCAAAAACTTACCTGATTCTGTACTCATTCGGCTAAATGGCCTAGCCACTCGCCTTAGCGGCCTAGAAGAACTGCGCGCTAATATTCATGGCATAACGATGCCTTATACCAAAGCCCTCAACAGTTATACCTTTACCTTTAATATCTCATTGATCGACACAATGGTTGAAGTAGCACACCAAGCAGAAAGCTTTAATTCTCTTAATGTGAGTGCTTACGCTAATTTTCTTCAATGGAAAGAGCGCTTGGGCATGGAACGCGCACTTGGGGCTCGGGGTTTTTATAATGGCGCCTTTCACAATCCAGAATTTAATGACCGCCTAACATGCCTGCTTGCTGAGCAACAAGCCTACCTCAAAACATTTCTTACTTTAGCCTCTACGCAGCAACGTTCGCTCTTGAATAATGTTTTTAAAAGCGATGATAGCAAAGCTGTTGAACACCTAAATAAACTTATAATTAATGGCGCCAAAGCTGAGGATATGGAACTCTACTCAGGAGAATCATGGTTTCATCTTTTAACAAGCCTGATAAATCAACTGCATGAAGTAGAACAAAAACTGATTGATAGCTTATCTGACCAACATACATCTGAAGACGAAAATGACATGACATCCGTGCTGCCAGCAAATTCTACAGCAATGGATACATATCGTGCCTTCATTAGATCCTTACCTTTGTTCACTTCCCTTTCAGACAGCGAGCTTGATAGCCTCACACAATATGCCCAGATTAGACAACATGACAAAGGGAAATTACTCTTCTTGCAAGGGGAGCCATCCTCAAGGCTTTATATTATTTTAAAAGGTTGGGTGAAGGTCTATAATGGCCTAGAAAATGGTGAAGAAACCATTTTACAGATGTTAAGCTCCGGTGATACGCTTTTGGAATCCGCTGTTTTTCTAAACACCAAAGCTCCAGTAAGTGCGCAAGTGGTGGAAGAGGCTACTTTGCTTTCAATTCCAGCTCCTATTATCCGTAAAAAAGTAGAAGAGAATAACCCCTTTGCAGTGAGTATGCTTAACAACGTTTCCTTGCGCTCTCAGCGCCTTATCCATCAGATAGAGCAGTCACGACTAAAATCTGCCGGAGATAGAGTGGGCTGGTTCCTTCTCAGCCAATATCTCGACCATTGCAACGAGAGCGATGACGGCTTAATTGAATTACCCTTTGATAAATCTGTAATAGCGTCTTACCTAGATATGCGTCCAGAGACTTTTTCTCGCACATTGAAAAAGCTTAAGGATCAGGGTTTTGAACTGCGTAATGATCAAATTATGATGCCAGACCCTCGAGCTTTGTGTAAATTCTGCGATAGCTTTACAGCTGAGAATTGTGATCGGGCCGGCACAGAGGATTGCCCACAACCAGATATCGAAATTTATGGTGACAATGCTTCATCAGCGTAATTTAATTTACATTATCAGTTGATGATATATGATCAATCAATACCTTGAAGGACCCGCGACACTTTGCACCATTAAAGTATTTTTATTAATTATGATAAATACATGATCTCATTAATTGTAGATTAACCGAACATGCTATATAAGCATCAATAACCTAAAATAAATTTGAGGAATTACCGTGAATAAACTGATTAAAATTGCCCTACTCGGCACATTCGTTACAGCAGCTACAGTGCCATCATTTGCAGAGGGCGACGTTAAAAAAGGCGAGCGTGTTTATAAAAAATGTAAAGCTTGTCATTCTTTAGTGGCTGGCAAAAATGGCCTAGGCCCAAGCCTTGCTGGCGTTATGGGTCGCACTGCCGGCACCATGGAAGGTTACAAATTCTCCAAAGCCATGACCGCATCCGGTGTTGTTTGGACTAATGAAAATATGGCAGAATATTTGAAAAAGCCACGCGCCTTTATCAAAGGCACCAAGATGACCTTCCCTGGCATCAAAGGCGCTAAAGGACCTGCACAAATTGCTGACCTAATCGCTTTCTTAGAGCAATAGAATTTAGCACATATTCAAAAAAGGGATGCATATGCGTCCCTTTTTTTATGCGATTTTTATCCAAAATCCTCTCATCTCCACCATTTTATTTTTTATATGCAATTAATCTAATATAAGAATTGAAATAATGGTCCCGCCCCTGTAAGGTCACATGAATGGCTGGGACGGGACCATTACAATTGTTCTCTGCCAATAAGAATTTTATGTTGGGTATATAGCGGCTCCCTTTTTTCAAGGAGATGACCGCTTTGAGGGGTTAAGAATGTCAAATAACAGGTCACAAATGGCAACAGATAATGTTGCTCTGGCGCCCATTGCTGCTGACGAGATTAAAAAGACAACATGCTATATGTGCGCATGTCGGTGCGGCATTCGTGTTTACATGAAAAATGGTCAGGTTAAATACATCGACGGCAATCCAGACCACCCCACCAATCAAGGCGTATTATGCGCCAAAGGCTCTGCAGGTATTATGCAGCACCTGTCGCCAGCCCGCCTGTCTAAGCCTCTTAAGCGTGTTGGGGAGCGCGGCGCCGGTGAATTTGAGGAGATCGAGTGGGATGAAGCGCTTGAGCTTGCCTCCGACTGGCTTGGCACTGTTCGCGCTGACGACCCACGCAAATTAGCTTTCTTTACTGGCCGTGACCAAAGCCAATCACTCACTGGCTGGTGGGCCACTCAGTTTGGCACACCCAACCACGCTGCCCACGGTGGCTTTTGCTCGGTAAATATGGCGGCAGCGGGGCTTTATTCTGCTGGTGGCTCCTTTTGGGAATTTGGTGAGCCTGACTGGGATCACACTAAATATTTCATGCTCTTTGGTGTAGCAGAAGACCACGATAGCAACCCGCTTAAAATTGGCCTCGGCAAGTTAAAAAATAAACCCGACACCAAAGTTCTGGCCATAAACCCTGTGCGTACTGGTTATAACGCCATTGCTGATGAATGGGTTGGCATACGCCCCGGCACCGATGGAATGCTCATTGGCGCTCTCATCCATGAACTCTTGCGGGCTGAAAAGGTCGATTGGGGTTACCTTTGTCGCTACACCAATTCTCCATGGCTCGTTATCGACGATGAAGGCGCACCGGACCATGGCCTATTTGCTAGGGATAAAGACGGCAACCCGCTTTGCTATGATCAGGCATCCAAAAACATCACCAACGCACTGGAGGCGGATGTTACGCCTGCCCTTGTTGGTAGCTATGACCTAGAAGATGGCCGCAAAGCTGTGCCATCGTTTGAACTTTTTGCAAAACGCTTCATGAGTGAAGATTACAGCCCTGAAAAAGCTTCCGTCGAAACAGGGATAGACGCAGACACTATTCGTCGTATTGCTGCTGAAATGGCCGAAGCTGCCTTTGAGAGCGAAGTGGTGATCGAACAAGAATGGACCGATTGGGCCGGACGCAAACATGATAAATTCATTGGCCGCCCTGTAGCTATTCACGCAATGCGCGGCATCAGCGCCCACTCCAATGGCTTTCATACCTGTCGCCTGCTGCATAACTTACAAACAATTCTCGGCGCCATAGATACGCCGGGTAGCTTTAGATACAAGCCGCCCTTCCCGCGCCCTCTGCCGCCGGGACCAAAACCCCACGGCATGACAACAGCGGCCAATACACCACTTGAAGGACCGCCTATTGGTAACCCAACATGCCCTGCTGACTTGCTGGTGGACGAAAATGGCAAGGCCAAACGCATAGACAAAGCTTTTAGTTGGGATAACCCGTTATCCATCCACGGCTTGATGCATATGGTGCTGCATAACGCATGGAAGGGCGACCCATACAAAATTGACGTGCTCTTTATGTATATGGCCAATATGGCTTGGAACAGCTCAATGAATGTTCCTGAAACTATTAAATACCTTACTGATAAAGACCCAGAAACTGGCGAATATAAAATTCCTAAGATCATATATAGCGACGCTTTTTATAGTGAAACTGTGGCTTACGCTGACCTTATATTACCAGACACCACCTATCTTGAGCGCTGGGACTGCATATCCATGCTTGATCGCCCTATCTCAACCGCTGAAGGCCCCGGGGACGCTATTCGTCAACCTGTTGTCAAGCCTGACCGTGACGTGCGACCTTTCCAAGATGTGCTCATTGAGCTCGGTGGCCGTATGAAACTGCCGGGTATGACCAATGAAGATGGCTCGGTTAAATACCCCGGTGGCTATCCTGATTATTTGGTTAATCATCAGCGCGGCCCCGGCATCGGCCCTCTAGCAGGCTGGCGCGGACTGCACGGTGAAGAGCAAGGACGCGGTGAAACAAACCCCGATCAGCTTGATAAATATATTGAAAATGGATGTTTTTGGCACGACGAACTGCCTGAGAGCAGCCTTTATATGAAGCATGCCAATCGCGAATATCTTGATCACGCGGCAAAAATGGGCTGGATACCAGAAACACAGCAAATCCACATCTCGCTTTATGATGAGGTCTTGCAAAAGTTCCGCCTTGCTGCTGAAGGGCACGGCGATAACCAGCCGCCTGAAAAAGACCGCGAGCGCATTAAAACATACGCGGACCCTATACCCTTCTGGTATAGCCCCTTTGAAGGCACCCAAGTGGATAATACAGAATTTCCACTCTCTGCGCTCACCCAGCGCCCAATGCATATGTATCATAGTTGGGGCGGTCAAAATGCTTGGCTTCGCCAAATCACGGCCCGTAACCGTATGCACATTCACCCCGAGACTGCTAAAGAAGCGGGCCTCAAGCAAGGGGACTGGGCTTGGGTCTCTAGCCACAAAGGCCGTTTGAAGGTGCAAATTCAAACTATGGACGGTGTCAACAAGGACACTATTTGGACATGGAATGCCATTGGCAAGCGCAAAGGCACATGGGGACTGGATGAAAAAGCCCCCGAATCCAACAAAGGCTTCTTGTTAAACCATCTGATCTCAGATCACCTCCCTGACAGCAGCTACGGCAACTGTGATCCAATCACGGGACAAGCTTCATGGTTTGACCTGCGCGTAAACATTGAGCCATGCCTGCCCCATGAAGCTGGAGAAACCGAACCCATGTTTGAACCTATCAAAGGCGGTCCTAAATCAGGCATGGATATCTCACGCTTTGGTGCAGACCTAAAGGGCGAAGCCACAGATAACATAGCCACTGAGTCACTACCTTACGGCACGTCAATGGCCAGACGCGACAAAGAAGGAGATGCATCATGACTTGCTTACCTTCTGAAACTAAAAAGAAACTAGGGCTGGTTATTGACCTTGATACTTGTGTTGGCTGTCATGCTTGCGCCGTGCATTGTAAAGAATGGAACACCAGCAGCCCGTCCGCACCTCTGACCGACAAGGACCCATACGGCGGCAAGCCTGATGGTGTCTGGTTCAACAGAGTGCATACCTTTGAGGCTGTACCCGAAGG